>NZ_JBQCKK010000009.1:0-142746 GCF_051967035.1 Brevibacillus sp. SAFN-007a
GAACTCGTCTGTAAATGACCGACGCTCACGTTTCCTCATGACAATCTCTCCGTTCTATTTCGATTTGCTTACAATCTACTAGACCTTAAGAGAATTGTCCAATTCAGTGTAGCCGATCCAGTCCAGATCACAGGCGATAATATCATTCAAAAAAGTCGATACCCAGTACTGCCTAGTCAAACCCCAAGTGATGGTTGGGCACCAATTGAAGAATATTTACACACTATTATACAAGAGAACAAGAATGTAAAGATAATGTTCGAGCATAGGTCTTATTTGGTTTCTGATGAAGAACTTTGGGAATGCTATAACTGGGTGAATACATTTTTTAAATAAATTTTGAAACAATCAATTTTACTGTATAAGCGAATACTGTCACATCAAAAGGTTGTCTATTATACGCCCCCACACATGTGGAGTGTGTTGCTTATTTGGTATATAAGGGTTTGTGATATTTGGGAATTATGCTTGGAGACGGATTTGGTGCAAAAGAAGCACAATAAAACGGCACATGAACGGGTGTGTCGTTTTTATTTTTCTGTTGGTTACCTGATAGAGAGTATGTGCTCGAACTTGTATAGCGAAAACAACAAATTGTCCCCAAACCCTAAATCTGTATAATTCAAAGTGATCTTTAAATGGCAGCAGCAATAGTTGCAGGAGCATTAGGATATGAACTCTGGTCTTTGCGAAGTGGAAAGTGGCTTGACTTTATTTTGGCGATATAAAGGAACGACAAGCGGTTCCGGAAAATGAAGGAGGAAATATGAAAGATACGCTTAGGCTTACCCGAGAGCTAAAATTAAGAGATATAGAATTTTTTCTAATTAGAAGGGGATATAACGGCGAGAAGGTTTGTCACATGCTCTTACTCGATTTTAGGCGGCCAAGTGTTTTGCAAGATTTTCCGTTTTTGATTGGAATTGAAGATGAAAAATCAGCATGAATAAGCTAGAGTTGGAGGCTGACCTTATCGGCTGTCGCTTGCGTCTTGCGTGCCTTTGAACCAACGCAAAAAAGGCCGCACCGCGCCAATTCATGGCGAACGATCACGGCCTTTTTCCTGCTACCCCCACTTCCTTTATTGCTCCAACGCCTCAAGCACCGCCTTCACCCCATACGTATTCCCGATCGGGCCGTACCCGAGGGCGAGTTCGCCGTTGATTCCGTACACATGCTTGTTTTGAACGGCTTTTAGCTTGCTCCACACCGCTGTGTCGTCCCATTCATCGGTCAGGGCAGGGATGGTCTTGTCGCTGTAATTGAAATAGCCGAGGAACAAATAGTCGGGATTCAGCACGCTCAAACCTTCGAGGGTGACTTGCGCCCCTTCCTGCATATCCAGATTGGCCGAAACTGGCGGCTTCAGACCCATGCCTTCGTAATAAGGCTTCAAGTAATTCGTGCCCTGTAGCCAAACCGCTTTGTCGCGAACTTGCACGAAGGCCACCGTTCCGTCCAGGCCCACCAGCTTTTCCTTGGCGTTCTGCACCAGTACCTGGTAGTCCGCAATATAACGCTTCGCTGTTTCTTCCTGCCCCAAAATTTCACCGAACTTGGTGACAAGCGACTGCCAGTCCGACCAGACGTTGATCGCCTGCTCGTCGATCACGATGGTTTGCGCGATTTGCGGCAGGGAGGCCAAAATCTCCTTGTTGACGGCATTTCCGGCGATAATCAGATCGGGATCGTAGGCGATTAGTGCTTCCATGTTCACCTGGGTATTTTCTCCGACGATCTTCAGCTCTTGCAGCTTGTCGACATACGGCTTGTAGCTGTCCGAATGCAGCACGGACTGTTTTTCGGTAAACGGCAGCGCGAGCGCGACCGACGGCACGTCGAACAGCAGCAAGGAATCCGCATACCCCCAATGGACGACGGCAACCTTTTTCGGCTGCTTTTCAATCGTCACGTCTCCGTTCGCGTCCTTGATCGTACGGGGGAAGGCAGCGGACTCCGGGGATGTCGAGCCAGACGTCGCTGCCGGGGCTTGCTGCTCCTGGGACGGGCTTGTTTTCGCACGCTGATTGCCGCCCGATGCGTTTTGATTCGGGCTATTCGCGCCGGAACATCCCCCAAGCAGCAAAATGAAGCAGAACAAACCTACCAACATAGCCCATGACTTGATTCGCATTCCTTGTCAGGCATCCTTTCTGTACATTCGTATTTGATAATGATTCTCATTAACATATATGAATGTACCACGTTCCTTGCCCCATGAAAATGGAGGAATTCCCGACTTTACGATGGACGATTTCTTCTGAGGTACAGCCCTATGCGGCCTGGCGAAACGCCTTTGTGCTTCTTGAACAGCCTGCTGAAATAGTAGGCGTCCAGATAGCCAACGCTTTTGGCGACGGCGGATACGGAAAATTGTCCCGTCAATAGCAGCTCGTGCGCCCGGTTCATCCGGTACTGGATCAAATAGTCAATCGGGCCAATTCCCACGTACTTGTGAAACAGGTAGGAAAAGTATTTCGCCTTCATGCCGTAGCGGTTGGCCAGATGGCCGAGTGAAAGCGGCTGCGCATAATGCTCCTGAATGTATAAAATCGCTTCGTCGATCAGCGTATGGCTGTCTTTGTTTTGATGAAGGCGTTCGGCTTGCAGCACCTTGTTCAGCAAGTGGTAGAACAGTGCTTTTTTACCTAGCAGCCCCATGCTGTCCGGGGCAGAAGCTGTCTTCAGCAGTTGCTCCAGCAGTTGATGCAGCTCCGGGTCAAGCGGGGCATGGAGCAAGGACACGTCTGTCAATCGCCGCGTATCTTCCCCATGCGGACTGACGGGCAAGTAGTGCACGAGGCAGTATTCGAATCCGTCCGGGGCGGTCTGAATTTCCAGCCGCTTGTTCAGCCCGCCGAGCAGCACCTTGCCCGGCTCCAGCGTGTAGCGTTCGGTTTCATCGAAGCGAAATTCGGCCTGTCCCCGCAAGCAGACGATGACAGCGCACTTGGTTGTCGGCTGGTTGACATGGCCGTCGTAGATCATCCCGCCCTGAAGTTTCGTCCGGTAGACGCCGTGCACCTCCAAGGGAACTTTTGCGAGATCTTGCGCCAGTTCTTCGTAGAAATTCGCCATGCCATCATTCACCACCATTCTTCAACGCGATCGGCCTTGTACCGTCGCTTTCCAATATACATTTTCGCAAGTCGGGCGTAAAGCAAGCTCAGTACGCATTATCCCTGTTTGTCTGCAAGGCAACAGCGAGCTTGTCTCTGATTGAAAAGCTCCTCTGTTTGGTTTGTCGCTCGGAGTTAAAAAAGCAAATGCCCAGTTGCAGGAAGCAAGGATGTACACAGGGAGTTGGGGTGACACTGCCGCCTTTCCTTTCGCAGAACCGTGTCGGACTCCTCCTCCGGAATGGATTCGGATTGTGAGAACCTGTTACACCATTTTCCAAATATGTTCTATGATTAATGTTGAGATCGTTCTATAAAAACAAGCAACTAGGACAGGATACGTTCCAGTATGGATACTCGCTGAATGCTAAAGAGGAGGCGGTACTCATGAATTTTATCGCGCATATTCGTGAAAGCGACAAACAGATACAAACTGTCGCGGAGCATTTGCTGGGAGTAAGAGCATTGGCGGAATCGATCGGCGAGAAGATAGGCGTCAAGCATATCGCGGGTCTGGCGGGCATGCTCCATGACATGGGAAAGTACACCGAGGAGTTTAAAGACTACATCATCAAAGCCGTGGAAAATCCCGGAGAAGCGCCAAAAAGAGGGAGTGTCGATCATTCGACTGCAGGGGGCAAACTATTATACCAAAAATTTCATACCGGGAATCCTTCCCGGGGAAGCTGGATTTTAGCTGAGGTTGTCGGGAATGCGATCATTTCGCACCACTCCTACCTCCATGACTTTTTAAATGCGGATTTGGATTCTCCTTACTTGCATCGTGTCCGGGATAAACCGTTGAAGGATTACGACAAGTCGATGCAGCGTTTTTTTGACGAAGTAATCAGCGAGCAAGCGTTTCATTACTATGTGTTACGTGCAATCGATGAATTGGAAGCCTATCTCAGCAAACCTTCAGTAGAGACTAGCGAAAGCAAATTGATGTTTCTGACCAAGTTTGTGTTCAGCGCACTACTTGATGCAGATCGTACAAACACCAGGTTGTTTGAGGAAAACAAGCACGAGGAATCCAGTCCACGTCACCAAGACCTGTTTCGTACATACTATGAGCGGCTGATGCAAAAGCTTCATTCTTACCAAGAGAAAGAAGATGCCAAAACACGGATCAACGAGCTGAGAGGTGAATTGTCAGACCAGTGTGACAAATTTGCGGAGAAGCCGTCCGGTATTTATACGTTGTCCATTCCGACGGGCGGGGGAAAGACTCTGGCAAGTTTGCGGTATGCGCTCAAGCATGCCATTCGCGAGAACAAACAGCACATCATATATGTAGTCCCGTTTACAACGATTATCGAACAGAACGCAGAGGAAGTTCGTAAAATTCTCATGGACGACGAGCATATCCTGGAGCATCATTCCAACGTCATAGACGACTTGGGCGATGATGATGAGGCCGAGGATGGCATGATGAATACACGGCAAAAATGGAAGCTGGCCAAGGATAACTGGGATTCGCCGATTATTTTTACAACGATGGTTCAGTTTCTGAATGTGTTCTATGCCAGGGGAAGCCGAAATATACGAAGGCTACACAACTTATGCGAGTCCGTCATTATTTTTGACGAAGTACAGAAAGTTCCGGTTTCATGTGTATCGTTGTTTAATCATGCACTGAACTTTTTGAGATCGCATGGTCATTCCAGCCTGATTCTTTGCACGGCTACCCAGCCGGCCCTTGATTTTGTAGAGCGCCGTCTGGAAATCAGCGCTGACACTGAAATGATTCAAAACGTGGATCACGTCATTGAAGCTTTCAAACGGGTGGAAATTGTCGATAAAGCAACGGATGAAACGTTTGACACGGACAAGCTGGCTGATTTTATTACCGAGAAAATAGAAGAGGTCCAAAGTATGTTGGTTGTTCTCAATACAAAAACGGTTGTGAAGAGATTGTATCGTCAATTGGAGACGCTCGATATTCCGCTCTATCACCTGAGTACGTCGATGTGTGCGGCGCATCGAAACCACATACTTGGACAAGTGCGGGAGCATTTGCAGCGTGAGGAGAAAGTGATATGCGTGAGTACGCAGTTAATTGAAGCGGGAGTGGATGTCAGTTTTGATTGTGTGATTCGCTCGCTGGCCGGACTGGATTCGATCGCACAGGCTGCCGGCAGATGCAATCGCCACGGAAAGAAGGAAAGGCAGCAGGTGTATGTGATCGATCATGCAGAGGAGAATTTGAAGCATTTGCAGGAAATCAAGGCAGGCAAAAACCTGGCGAAACGAATGCTTCTCGACCTCAAAGCAGATCCCAGCCTGCATGGCGGCAATCTCTTGTCCGTTCAGGCGATGGACAAGTATTTTCAAGAGTTTTATACGGAGTTTGCTTCCCGTTTAGACTATTTTATTCGCGGGCTGGAGAAGCACATGACAGAGTTGTTGATGGCAAACAGGAACAGCAGCTCCTATAACCTCGAGTACACACAATCCAAAAGGGAGAGTTTGCCGCTATTTATCGTGAACAGCTACAGGACGGCAGCCGATTTCTTTCGGGTGATCGATGACCAGACAACAACCGTTCTTGTTCCGTACGGAGAGGAAGGAAAAGAGATGATTGCACGACTAAATGGCGATGAAACGATTGAGAACCTGTCCAGACTGCTGCGAAAGGCACAACAGTATTCGATCAGCCTGTTTTCGTATGAACGAGAGCAACTGGTCAAGAATGATGGGCTGGTAAGCTTGCTGGACGGAAAAATTTTGGCGTTGAAGGAATCAGCCTACAACGGGGAGTATGGTCTGGATGTCGAGAATGACAGCCAGTTTGAAATGAGTATGTTTTGAATGTTTGGATAATTGATAACACCCATTATTTCTAATCAATTACAAAAATGGTATGATTGAACTATTGAGTCGGATGAGAAAGGAGGTAATGCTATGCGGAACGCGATCGAATTCGAGGTTTTTGGTCAGTATGCCTTATTTACAGACCCGTTAACAAAACTTGGCGGAGAAAAGCTGTCCTACCAAGTGCCTACTTACCAGGCCCTAAAGGGCGTAGTCGAGTCCATTTACTGGAAGCCTACTTTGGTGATGATTGTAGATGAAGTGCGGATTATGAACCCGATTCGCATGGAGTCCAAAGGCGTTCGTCCGATTGAATACGGCGGAGGGAACACGCTTGCCAACTATACGTACTTGCGAGATGTGCGCTACCAGGTTCGGGCCCATTTCGAGTTCAATCTGAACCGCCCGGAACTGGAGTATGATCGCAACGAGCATAAGCATCACAATATTTTGAAACGCTCGCTTCGGGCAGGAGGGCGAAGAGACATTTTCCTTGGCACGCGGGAATGTCAGGCATATGTCGAGCCATGCGTGTTTGGCGAGGGCGACGGATTCTATGACAACAACGGGGAGATTCATCTGGGAACGATGGTGCATGGCATCAATTACCCGGACGAAACCGGACGGAATCAGATGGAAGTTCGCCTGTGGAATCCTGTCATGAAGAACGGGATTATCCGCTTTCCTCGACCAGAGGAGTGTACGCAAATTCGGCCGATTGCCCGCATGGAGCCCAAGCATTTCGACCGCACGAATCTACTCTCCGTGGATGATCTGTTTGCCGAGCTGGAAGAGGTGGATAATCGATGAGCTGGCTTTTGAATTTGTACGAGACATACGAAGCGAATCGGGATGTTGTCGGCAAGATCGAGAGGAAGTCTAACGATCGGGAGTACATGCTGTTGCCTGTTTCCCATACGACACAAAATGCCCATATCGAAGTGGATGTAACGGAAGACGGAGAATTTCATTTTGCGACAGTAGTGGATAAAAACGATATGAGTACAGTCATTCCATGTACAGAAGATTCCGCCAGTCGATCAGGCTCGAAAATCGCCCCGTATCCCTTGCATGACAAATTGAGCTACGTAGCGGGAGATTACAAGGCCTATGGTGGAGAAGTCCAAAAGGAAGAGGCTTTTCCCCACTATATCAAGCAATTGGAAGAGTGGGCAAGTTCGCCATACGCTGTCGACAAGGTGAAAAGCATCTACCGCTACTTGCGCAAAGGGCGGTTGATTCAAGATTTAGTCGCGCATGGGATTTTATATGTAGACGAAGATCGTCGGCTTTTGAGCAAATGGGATAAACATGCCGAAGCGCGATACGGAGCCAAGCCGCCGATTTTTTCGGTAGTGGCTGGCGAGCAGACAAGCGCGTTTGTCAGATTTAATGTCTACTCGCCAACGAAGGTACTGACGAAGGTGTGGAACGATCAGGAAGTATATGATTCTTTCATTCAATTTTACCGGAACAAGCTAGGTGGCGAAGATCTCTGCTATGTAACGGGCAGAGTGCTGCCTGCAACGGACAAACATGCCAACAAAATCAGAAATGCAGCAGACAAAGCCAAGCTGATTTCGGCGAATGACAATAGCGGCTTTACATTCAGAGGGCGGTTTGCGCAAAGCCATGAGGCGGCAAGCATCAGTTACGAGGTGTCCCAGAAAGCGCATAATGCACTGAAGTGGCTGATCCATCGTCAAGGGAAAATGATCGATCAGAGAGTGTTTCTTGTCTGGAGCAATACTGAACTCGATATTCCCGGTGTCACCGAAGATTTGTTTTCGATCGACCTTGCGCCGCCCCCCGTCCAAAACAAAATCGCCTATACCAATCGGGAATTGGCTGTAGAGGTAGCGAAAGCACTAGACGGGTATCGCAACAAATTGTCAGGCTTGCGCGACAGAAAGGACAATGTGAATATTCTGGTTCTCGATTCGGCAACAACGGGGCGGATGGCGGTATTGTATTACCGCAATATGGACAAAGAACAGTATTTCGACAAGCTGGTGAACTGGCATTCGACTTGCACATGGCTGCATACATACCGCAAAAATGACAACGGGGAATTTGTGCGATTTTTGGGAGCGCCAGCCTTGAAGGATATTGCTTTTGCCGCATACGGACCACGGGCAAGCGACAAAGTGGTCAAAGGGGTCATGGAGCGCATGTTGCCTTGTGTGCTGGATGGCCGGAACATTCCATTGGATATCGTAACGAGCTCTTGCCAGCGCGCAGCCAATCCCGTTTCTATGGAAAGGTGGGAGTGGGAGAAGACGTTGAGCATCGCGTGTGCCCTGGTTAACAAACAAGAAGAACAGGAGGGATTCAGAGTGGCGTTGGATGAAAGCATCAATGACCGGGATTATTTGTTGGGGCGTCTGTTGGCCGTGGCTGATGTTTTGGAACGACGAGCGTTGGGGGCTGACGACCGCGCCAGTAATGCGGTTCGCTACATGAATGAGTTTGCAAGGCATCCGGAGCGAACCTGGCGGACGATTCAGGCGTGCTTGCAGCCTTATCAGGCAAGGCTGGGCAGACAAGCGTTTTATTTCAACCGTCTGATTGACGAAATCGGATCGCGGATTCCCATTGAACAATTCAATAACAAACCATTGTCCGGCAAATTCTTGATAGGGTTCTACAGTCAAAGGCACGACCTGTATACGAAAAAAAGCACGACCGATCCAGAGGAAATGGAAACTACTCATTAAAAAGGAGAGAATCATATGACAACGCTCGATCATAAAATTGATTTTGCCGTCGTTTTATCGGTGACAAAAGCCAATCCAAACGGGGACCCGCTGAATGGCAATCGTCCACGGCAAAACTATGATGGCCATGGAGAAATTTCTGATGTCGCGTTGAAACGGAAAATTCGAAATCGTTTGCAGGATATGGGCGAATCCATATTTGTACAGTCCAATGACCGCAAATCAGATTCTTATGGAAGCCTTCGAGAGCGTGCAGATGCAAATCCCGAGTTGGAGAAGGTATTAAAATCCAAAAACGTATCCAGCGATGAGTTTGCCAGAATTGCTTGCCAGGAATGGATTGATGTTCGAAGCTTTGGTCAAGTATTTGCATTCAAAGCGGAAAAAGGAGCGGGTGTATCTGTCGGCGTAAGAGGGCCGGTTTCCATTCATACAGCGACCAGTTTAGATCCGATTGACATCTCCAGCGTCCAGATTACCAAAAGCGTGAACTCGGAGCCTGGAGCCTCTCGCGGCTCAGATACGATGGGCATGAAGCATCGAGTCGACTCCGGGGTGTATGTCTTTTACGGTAGTATCAATACGCAGCTCGCCGAAAAAACGGGATTCACGAACGAAGACGCGGAGAAAATCAAGAGGGCGCTAGTGAGCTTGTTTGAAAACGATGCGTCTTCTGCCCGTCCGGAAGGAAGTATGGAAGTTCACCGGGTGTATTGGTGGGAACATCACTCCAAGTTGGGCCAGTATTCCTCTGCAAAGGTACATCGCTCGTTACTGATCGAAAGGCTTGTAGAAGAACCGAAAAAATTTGACGACTACCTGTTCTCGGTGCAACCATTGGATGGATTGAAAGTAGAGATTTTGGATGGAAGGTAAGGAAGACGACAATTATTTACTTTTGTCCGGCATTCAGCATTTTCAATTTTGCAAACGGCAGTGGGCATTGATTCACATTGAACAGCAGTGGGAGGAGAATGTCAGAACGATAGAGGGCGTACACCTTCATCGGAAGGCAGATCAACCGTTTGCCAGAGAAAAGCGAGGAGACAAACTGATCGTACGAGCCATGCCTGTCAAATCGGAAAGTCTCAAGATCACAGGCGTTTGTGATGTGGTAGAGTTTGTGAAAAGCGATAACGGCGTTGAAATCAATGGGGCTTCCGGCAAATATACGGCGTATCCGATTGAATATAAACGCGGAAAGCCGAAAAGCGGAGAAGAGGATGTCGTACAATTAGCTGCCCAAGCCATTTGTCTGGAGGAAATGCTGTTGGGCGACATAGACCTCGGCTATATTTTTTACCAGGAGATCAAGCATCGAGTCGAGGTCCCGCTAACGGCTGCTTTGAAAGAGAAGGTAAAGCTGATTGTGGCTGAAATGCAAGACTACTATCATCGCAGACATACTCCCAGAGTGAAGACGGGCTCCTTTTGCCGAAGTTGTTCCCTTCAACATATTTGTGTGCCGGAGCTTATGAACAAACGAACCGTAAAAAGTTACGTTGAAGGGAAAATCAACGAATGAAGAAACTGCTCAATACGTTGTTTATTACACAGCCGGATGTGTACGTATCGCTCGATGGTGATAATATTGTTCTCCTCAAGGATCAGGAGAAGTTGGGGAGGCTGCCCTTACACAACTTGGAATCGATCATTTCATTTGGCTACACCGGTGCCAGTCCAGCTTTGATGGGATATTGCGCTGAGCGAAACATTTCATTGACATTCTTCACCATGAACGGGCGGTTTCTTGCCAGAGTGATTGGGGAAAGCAAGGGGAATGTCGTCCTGCGAAAAAAACAGTATGTGGTGTCGGAGGATGAGGCTCTTTCCGCAAGAATTGCTCGTAATTTTATTGTAGGCAAGATTTACAACCAGAAATGGATGATCGAAAGAATGACCAGAGACTATCCTTTGCGGATTGATGTCGACCGATTTAAGGAAGCGTCCAGGCAGTTATCTGCTTTACTATTGGACGTGAGGAATTGCGACAATCTGGAGAGGGTAAGGGGGTTGGAAGGTCAGGCGGCTGTTTGCTACAATCGGCTATTTGACTCCATGATCTTACAACAAAAGGAGAATTTTTTCTTCCGCGCACGATCGCGAAGACCGCCGCTGGATAACGTGAATGCAATGCTGTCCTTCGCCTATTCTCTACTGGCGAATGATGTGGCAGCGGCACTGGAAGGCGTTGGATTAGATGCTATGTTGGTTTTTTGCATCGAGATCGGCCGGGGCGCGCTTCTCTGGCTCTGGATGTGATGGAGGAGCTGCGAGGAGTCTTTGCAGATAGATTTGTGCTGTCGCTCATTAACAAAAAGATTGTGACCAAGGAGGATTTTTTCCAAAAAGAGAATGGGGCCGTCATGATGGGAGAGGAAGCGAGAAAGAAGTTCCTAACGGCATGGCAAAATAAAAAACAGGAGAAAATGACGCATCCATTTCTTGGGGAGAAAATTCCCTGGGGCCTGGTTCCGCACGTACAAGCTTTATTGTTGGCCCGTTTTTTGCGAAATGATTTGGATGAGTATCCTCCCTTTTTGTGGAAGTAGGTGAACGGTGTGCTGGTATTGATTACGTATGATGTGAGCACAGTTAGCCGTGCAGGGCAAAAAAGACTTCGCCGCGTCTCGAAAATATGCCAAAATTACGGTCAACGCGTCCAAAATTCCGTGTTTGAATGCATTGTCGATTCTACACAGCTTACTTCATTGAAGCTGGAATTGCTCTCGATCATCGACCAGAATCAGGATAGCCTCCGTATTTATCAGTTAGGCAATCAGTACAAGAATAAAGTGGAGCATTTGGGTGTGAAAGAATCAATTGACTTAGAGGGGCCATTGATTTTCTAGTGCGAATGGGAAGCGCACACGAATTCCCTGGGAGATTCGCACCCGAAAAACAGGTGAAATACCCGGCTTTTGTCTGCTTTTTCTAAACTATTTTAACGCATGAATGAATTGCGGCGTATTTTGATTACAAATATGAAAAGGAAAGCATATTTGGGGTGAAAATTCGCTGTCGCATCCTACGCGGATGCGTGGATTGAAATATTTTATCGCAAATGATATCTTTCAGTGCATCAGGTCGCATCCTACGCGGGTGCGTGGATTGAAATTCTGGTACATCATGCGAAAGGCTAAAATATACGTCGTCGCATCCTACGCGGATGCGTGGATTGAAATTCCAGCATGCTTGCTTTGAACATCGGCACGACGCTGTTGTCGCATCCTACGCGGATGCGTGGATTGAAATTCAGTCAACTCACGACCGTCAACACTCAGCTTAAAGTCGCATCCTACGCGGATGAGTGGATTGAAATATGTGTCCAAACAACGGAATAGCCAAGTCGATCGTCGCATCCTACGCGGATGCGTGGAATCAGCAGCAACTGCGATAACTGCGGGAGACGCAAAAAGCCGGAAATCCGCATCGTTCCAAGGGCTCCCGGCTCTTCTCGCATTCTGTTTGTCCCTGCCGCCCTCAATGGCCCTGTCCACGATAGCTTTTCCCGCAGCGTTCGCATGTTTCGCATGCCCCCATTTCAACCCCCACCCCGGACACCAGCCATCACCCTGCATACAATCTGCAAAAAACGTGAAACAAGGCCTCACCCCACCAAGGGACAAGACCCTGCTTTTCCAACCTCATTCCGACTCAGCAACAAGCGCCCCTGACACGGCGTAATGCTCCAACGGAACATCCACCTCCAGTCCAAGAGCAAGCTTGGCCAACTGCTCGCCGATATAAGGCCCCATCGTCAAGCCGGACGCGCCCAGGCCATTGGCGACGAAAATGCCTTCCCAGCCGGGGAGCGGACCGAGGACGGGAAGAAATCCCGGCGTGAACGGGCGAAAGCCGACCCGCGCTTCCACGAACGTGCTGTCGGCAAGGGCGGGGGCGATGTCCAGCGCTTTGGTGAACACTTCCTGCAAACCGCCTGGCGTTACGCGCGTGTCGAAGCCTGGGACGTCGTTTTCGTGCGTGGCTCCGACGACCATTTTTTGCTCATCGAAGGCGAGCAAATACTGATCGTTGGGCGGAATCACCACGGGCCAGTTGCCCGTGTTCGCGCCGGGATGTTCCAGATGGACGATCTGGCCTTTTTGGAAGCTAACCTGGAAATTGACCCCCAGCGGCCGGAGAATTTCGTTCGCCCACGCTCCGGCACAGACAATGACGGCATCAGCGCTGACCGTCTCAGCGCCTGCCCGCACCCCGGTGACCCGCGTTCCGTTGTGGAGCAGGGCTGCTTCCTCGCCAATCAGAACGGCTCCGTTTTTTTGGGCAGCCCGCAGTAAAGCATCCCGCAAGGCGCGGCCATCCACGCGGGCGGCTCCGGTGACATGCACCGCGGCGTAGTCCGCATCGAGCGGAGGAAAAAGCGCTTTGGTCTCCTCGGTGGAGAGCATCGTGACGTCGCCCAACTCCGGTGCATCTTCCCTGCGCGTGAGAGCCCGCTTTTCCAGCGCATGCAGCTTGTCTGTATCCTTGTGAATGCGAAGAGCGCCGACACGGGCATACCCGGTGTTTGTCTCTCCGCTCTGTTCAAGCTCGGCGATGAGCGATGGGTAAAAACGAGCCCCTTCCTTCGCCAGCCTGTACCACGCCTGATTGCGCCTTTGCGAAAGCCACGGACAAATAATCCCGGCGGCTGCATCGGTGGCCTGTCCTTTATCTTTTCGATCTACAATCACGACTTTTGCGCCTCTTTTGGATAGCTGATAGGCCGTCGAAGCGCCCAAAATTCCGGCACCTACCACAATGATTTTTTGCATGGTTCGCATCCTTTTTCATGAGAGGTGTACGATGATTTCCTTCTTTACTATAAACCAACGGGGAGAGAAAAGGTATGCCTGCCGCGAACGGATGCTGGCGAACACGGACGAGCGTCATTGTCGCAAAGTTATTAGTGCAAAAGTACCAATATTGACGTAATCTGATAGTAATATAGTCGTTGTTAGCTGCTGACCGCGAGAAGGGAGGCCGCGCTTATTTTTGCCTGGGGCGTTGAGACGTAATCAGCCAAAAAGGAAACAGAGGAGGAGAATGGGAGCGTGAGAGTATGGAGACGTTTGCTAGTATTCTTGCTCATGGTTCAACTGACGGTGGGGGCTTGGGGGCCGCAGTCGATGGCCCATGCGGATAGCGGGGCGGATTTGAAAAAGCAGATTTTGGAGATTACGGATTCCGGCACTCCGGAGCTTTCTTTGCCCGGCTCCGACTATGCGATTACGACGATGAGCATGAAAAAATTCGTCGCCATTCGCGAAGAGCTGGACGGGAAATACGATGCGATCTACATCGGTTCCGGGAAGTACAGCACGGACCCGGTAAGCTATCGCAACATGGAGAACGCCAATTCGCCGACGGATCGGGCCAACGCGCACGATACCAAAGACAAAATGAACGACATCACCGATCTGAAGGCAGAGGCGATCAAAAAGGAGTTCGTCAGCAAAGGCCAACTGGTAGTCTTGCACAACGATACGGTCACCAAAAATACAGGCAAGCTGAAAAAGCATTTTACCCCTTATAAAAATAGTAGCCAAATGAACGTCCTTTTTGTCGGCAGCGCCGCAGATGCTGCAAAGAAAATCGCGCAACATACGGCGACAAGACCGCGTCTGACCCTGCTGTCCCAGCCTAGCGACTATACGCTGTCCCAGCATGAGGTGTACGGTCCGGGAGAAACGATCTCCTATACGTTCAAGCTGGCGAATGGCGCTGCTTTTGCCGGACGCGCGCTGAGCGCCAATTTGTACATCGACGCTGACTTCGA
This sequence comes from Brevibacillus sp. SAFN-007a, assembly GCF_051967035.1. Lineage (NCBI taxonomy): Bacteria > Bacillati > Bacillota > Bacilli > Caryophanales > Paenibacillaceae > Brevibacillus > Brevibacillus sp. SAFN-007a. The sequence goes on from NZ_JBQCKK010000009.1 coordinate 14,433, forward strand.
CAAGGGATATGAGCCGGAAGAGCTGGTCAGCACGACTTCGCTGGTGGGGAACAGTGCCGCCAACGAGCTTTCCTTTGTCCTGCCAAAAGGGCTGTCGACGCTGTACTACTGGAAGCTGGAGCTGGTAGACGAAGCGACCAAGCTGAAGGATTACCGGACAGGCATTTTTCAGTTCCGCGATCAAAAGGTGAACGTCAGGGTACTGCAAGTGACGGTAGACGCCAATGATGCGAGCGATTTGAACAAGCGGATTCAAAAGGCGTATCTCGACAACGGCACCGATTACGCGCTGCAGATTCAGACGATCTCGATGAATGATTTCAACAAAACGTACTATAAGTCCTTGAACGGCAACTACGACATGCTGGTGTTTGGCTTCCGGGATACATACAACGAAGGCGCGTCGATCAGTGCCGCAGCGGCCGAAGCCGTGCAATCCTTTATCCGCACAGGCCAGGGCGTCATGTTTTCGCATGATACGATCTACCGCAGCAGCAACAACTGGCTCACGTATTTCAAACAGATCAGCGGGCAGATCGACCCGATGCACAATCTTGGGCTGGGGGCACCGAATCGCTCGAAAACGACCAAGCAAGTCAACAGCGGCTTGCTGACGCAGTACCCGTTTGCTTTGGGCGAATCCGTCACGGTGGCGGAAACCCACGACCAGTACTATACGCTTGACCTGGAAGATCCGACTGTCATTCCGTGGTATAACATGCAAGGTAGCAACCGGGACGTCGACGATAGCTGGAACCATTACTACACCTACTCCAAAGGAGGCGTCACCTACTCGGGTACGGGCCACACCTCCAACAGCTTTCCGGATTCCGAACAAAAACTGTTTGTCAACACGCTCTACCGCGCCTTCATCGGGGCCAACCATGCGCCGCTCATCACGATGATTGCCCCTCATGACAACGAGCGCATTCGCAGCACCGACAAGGGATTCGATATCGTGTTCCGCGTGGACGACTACGATTTGAAAGACTTTATGCTGAAAACGCGAATCTACGTCGAGGACAAGCAGGTCTACTCTAATGAGCGCACAGGCAACGGCTCGATTGTGATTCATCAGGCGGAAAATACCAAGCCGAACGGCGGCGAGATCCAGATCAGGGTGGAAGTGGAAGACAGCAGGGGAGCCAAGCAAACCGTCACGCGAAAAGTCATCGTGGACAAGGTGATGCCAGCGCTCGCGCTGTCTCGCAAAGTGCTGAACGAAAATCCCGGACGGATCAAGAAAAGCGACCCGATCGCGATCGAGTACACGATCGAGCCAAGGGATATTCCCGCAAGCGAGCTGGCGGTGACAGGTCTGCGTCCCATCTGGATGCCACAGCGGAGCTACTCGCTTGGCGAGGCGTATTCGTTCCAGGACCCGACAAAAGGGGAGTTTGGACCGATTGCGTGGGCAAGTCCAAGCACTGGCACTGCCTACCTGAATCTGTTGAAGACAGGCTACACCCAATCCGTTTCGCTCGGTGCGACCGTCCAAACGCTGCCAAGTAGCAATCTGAAAAACGAATGGATGGAAGGCTTGAAATATTTGTACGAGCGAAAGGCGGTCATCACGCTGCCGATTGTCGACGAGACGAAGCTTTCCGACGATTCGACCGTAGCGCCGATCCTCAACTTTGGCCGCTTTGAAGTGAAAAAAGATGCGGCGGGCAACTACACAGGCGTTTTTCAGGGATACGTGTATCAGGTGACAGGCAGCCAGCTTGCCTTGAAAAACATCAGCTTCAGCGAACTCTACCCGGAGGGCATGGAAGTGAGCGGCAATTCCGCAGGGTGGCAACCGTCTCTTGCAGGAGGCAAAACGCAACTGACCGGATTGTTGCAGGATGTGGCGTACAGTCTCGTGAATACGCCCGCTGGCAAGGTGTATCGCGCCGCGAAACAGTCCTTCACGGTAGAGCTGAAAGCAACGAAAAGCGGTCTGTACACCCTCAACCAGGCCCAGTTAAGCTACACCGATTTTACGGAAGCGGAGATTACGGACAAGTTCAACAGCGTGAACGTCCATGTGTACACGGCTGTGGAAGGCGTCACGCTCAATAAAGAGCAGATCACGCTCGTCGCGGAAGATCCGGCTCGGAATACCGAGAAGCTGGTGGCCACTGTCTTCCCGGCTGACGCCGAAAACAAAGACGTGAAATGGACGTCCAGCAACGATAAAGTAGCAACCGTCGACTCGGCAGGGCGTGTCGTCGCTGTTGGCAGCGGCCAGGCAACGATTACGGTGACGACGGTGGATGGCGGATATACGGACACGTGCCTGGTCATCGTGTCGGCCCAGCCGCAGTTGACCATGACAGCCGACCATGGCTGGAACAGCTTGTATCCGGACGAAGTAGTCATCACGGCAGACGTGATTCATGTCAGTAAAAACGAGGCGCTGCAACCGGATTTTCGCATCAACGGTACTCCTGTAGACCCAGGCGCACCGAAGGCTACGCAAGAGGTCGGCTCCGGTCTGTTCAAAACGACGTACCAGTTTACGATAGCGCAAGACCAGGTCTCGTTGGGCGGGCCATTTGTCGGGCCGGCGGTAATCACGGGCCAGGTGAAAAGCGGACTGGGACAGCTGTCCAACGAAGTGGAAGGGAAGATTTACTTTAACCCGGTCGTCACCGTTACGGCGACGGGCGAGCGAGAGGGCAGTTCGCAGACAGCGAAGCTTGTCGCCACGCCAGCCGGAAAAATCATGCCGAATGCAAGCTTTGGCTGGGTGGCTGAGAAAGACAACCGAAATGTCAACCACCAGACACAGCTGACCGACTTCACGGACGGCACCATTGCCCGGAACGTTCTGTTAAAGCCGGGCGTGAATTACTTCGTTGTCGCCATGCGTCAGGACTTCAATGAGGACGGAGACACAACCGATCCGAATGAAATGAGCGTGTCCAAGGTCATTACGATCAGCGGCAGCGAATATCCGGAATTTACGGCGGTGGCAAAACCGGTGTTGGAGCTGGAGAGTACGGGAATTGTCAAGGTGACGCCTGAAAAGCATGTCACGGATGAGACGATCTGGAGATACAGCACATCGCCCAATCCTTCGGCCAACGACTTTACGGTCATCCCCGACATGAACGGCAAGAAAGACTACTATCTGGAGATTCCGCTGCGCACAGAAGGCGGGAAGTACGTGGATACCCGTGTCGTCATCCAGGCAGATAATGGCGATGGCTTTGTGACGACGCGCCAGGTTGTCCTGACTCCGCCGGATGCAGGAAAGACCCCGTACGCTTTTGTTACCTCTACAGGCCGGGTGCAAGAGAACAGGGCGGTAAACGTGCATCTCGGATACTCGTTCCGAGACCTGAATGTTCCGAACAGGCTTGAGGTTCACGTAAAAAATGCGAAATATACGATCGTGCAGGTAGGCAGCGGGGAGCCTGGCACCTCGGTTGCTCTCCCCCGCGGTCAGCTTTTTGCCGAGAAATTCCTGAATCTGAAAACCGATGATTCGAAGACGAAAACATACAGGATCACGGTAGAAGTCGAATACACCGTGACGATGATTCGCGAAGGAGTAGCACCAAAGGAATCCCCGATCCAGCATGCCCAGAGCGAATTGACCGTCACCGTTCTGGCTACGGGGACACGTCAGTAACCAAGCCCTGACCGGAACGAAAAAAAGTGCCCATGCGAGACGAACTTTATCGCATGGGCACTTTGGCGTTTTCTTACTCCAGAAGCGGTTCTCCGACTTCGGGATATTCTTTGTCGTACAGGTCGATGTGAAACCGGTCGCCAGGCGGGAGGCCCGGCGTCTTGACTTCGAAAATGTTGCGGTCAAAAGAAATCGACATGTGCGTCGGGGGCTGATCTCCCCGCGGTTCGCGCACGGAGTTCAATTCGATGTAGCTGGTACCCGCCTCGACGGCATCACGCACGCTGCGGCCTGTAGCGATTCCGCCGATCAGCCGATTGTGGGAGTGGATCGAATAAATCTCCATGGCGCTCTCCGAATACAGGAAGGCGGAGAGCGGATAAATGTCCGTGCTGTCGATCGAGCTTTCGTCCGTGTATCTGTCTGTCAGGCTGATCGTGCCGGACGCGATAATGACCAGGTTGTTCTTTTTGTGTCCCGGTTGCGTTATGTTCCGAATTTCCCGAATGACCACATTGCCATCGACATAAACCGTCCCGTCGATGGACACGTCTCCGACAATGTCCAGATTTCCCTTGATGTAGATCGTGCCCGTGTAAGTGAAAGGCTCGCCTTCCTGGTCCGGCTGCGCCTTGAATGAGCCGCTTCTGCCCATTTCTACCGCTGCCATTCCTTCGCCGTCCGGACCGCTAATGTACAGCTGGCGAATGTTTGCCAGCGCATTTCCCGTGAACCGGGCGGTCAGGTTCAGGAAGTCGGGCGTATCTTCGCGATAAGGCGATTCGATCACGAGCAGTTCGCCGTTCGGAGCGGATGCCTCCATAAAACCAGGGGGCAAGGGGTCAGCCGCTTCCTCCGGGTCTCTGAACCATCTGGCAAATTCCACAGGCTCCAATTGCTGGGCGCTGCTAGCGAGCTGCTTGCCTTCGCGAATGCGGTCGTAGACGTATTGCGCCGTGTTTTCCCCTTGCTCTTCCGTAAACAGCGAATCGGTCGGACGATGGGTTTCCGTCACGATGGGCGGTTCGTACCCGGGGATGTGCGGTGTCTTGGGATCCGCACTGAGCGTAATCGTAGGTTCCTCCGTGTCGGGCAGAGGACTGGGGACGAAGGCCGCTTCCAGATCATCGAGACGGGGGCCGGAAAAAGCGGTGCTGCTCGGCTCCTCTGCGGGAATAGCGGCAATTTGCATCAGGCGGCTGCGGCTCGGCAGGAAAATCTCGCCCTCCACGTAGTTGGGACCGCTTGTGCCGACCTCCCAGACGACCTCATCGTTGGTCGGATCGCTGTCCTCCGTATTTTTCAGCGAGCTGTAGCGATAGCGCGAGCTGGTCACCACCGAGTCGGCGGCGATGTTGCCAATCACGTTGCTCCCGCCGAACAGCCGCAGTTGGCCGGGCGTGCTGATCGCATAGTGGAACGGCGCAGGCACCGTATTCACATAGACCGTCGAGGTGAGCTTGACCTTGCGAAAATTTTCTGCCCGGTCGGGAATGCCGATCACGGACACCTTGAGCTTCAGGACATACGGCTGGCTGGTGCTGCCGGTATCGCGAGGAATCCGCGACTCGATGGCGGTATGGATGGCGAAGCTGCCGTTCATGCCGGGCAAGCGAATTGGTTTGTATGTATTCGGTTCCGTAGCGGAGATGCGCTTGATGATCTCGATGACTTTGTCGCTGGATTGGGACACGGGTTCCGCATTGGCGATCGCCAGAGAATCCCGCAATTCGCTGATCGTCCCATTTCCGTGAAGGAAGGAGCGGGGCATCTGCAACTGCGTCTCCAAATACTCCTGAAAGTAGGCCAGTCCCGCGTCTGCCAGCAGCTTGCCTTGCACTTCATCTTCGGAAAAGACTCGCTGCTTGACGCTCTGCATGGTGTGGCTCGCGAGCGACAGGGCCAGAGCCGTGAACAGCACGAGGATAAAGAACACGATGACAAGAGCGCCGCCTCTCTCTTCTTTGACGATCTGCATAGATTCACCCCTTCTGTTCGCTGCCCAGTTCGATTTCGGTACGGACGACGCGTACATACCGGGCTTTTGGCGTGTTTTGTGTCACGGCCTTCTCTACCTCCGCCCAATTGGCAAACAGGGCGTCGTTTTGCTTGTCCTCCTCGGTGGCAGGGAGCGGGAACGAGCCGTAGCGCAAGGCAACGACAAGATAGAGGATGACCTGCTTTTTGGCAGCATCGCCGCTTTCTTGCGGAGGCATTGCGAAAAAGCCTTTTGCCAGATACAGATGGCGATCCACAGGAAAGGGAATATGGCTGCATGGCTGGATATCCGACCCTTGGTTTTCACAAGGGGCAAAAGAGTACGTCTCTCGGGTGAGAAGCGATATGGTTTGCGTGTTTTCGCTGGCTGGCTGGATTTGGACGGACCGCTTGTGCACATAGAGACGGTTGGAGCTGGCCGCATCGTCAAATTCGGGAAACGAGGCGCGGATGATCTGGCGGGCGGCTGCATCGTCTGCTGATTCCGGATCGGAGGAAGGCAGCTTGACGTAGCTCGCTTCCTGAACCGTGCGCATCACGCTGCCGATGAGAAAATCCGTATCGTTTCGCAGCGTGTTTTGGAGCGAAGTCGTTTGATAGATTTCCACTCCCTTGACGTACACACCGATCAGCGGTATCAGGATGGCAAAGAAAATGAGCGACGTAGCGAGAACCTCGACAAGCGTAAGGCCGCGCTCATCCTGCACCCATTTGGGGAAACGTGGCTTGCGTGTCCGGATCATCATGTGTCTTTTTCCTGCCCCCTCTCTGGATTCGCGATCAATGCTTCCAGCTCTGCCACCTTTGCATCGTGCGAAAAAACGCGGACGACGATTCGGATGAGGGATTGGGAAGCGGTCTCTTCGGTTGTGACGAACCGGGGAAGTACATAGGTCTGGTAGACGCGATCGTTGATGGTCAGGTCGGCAAGCTTGATTCCTTTGAAATCGTTCGGCCACTGGGGAGCAGCGCTGGAGCAGATTCCGGCAAGCAGCGGAAAAGAAAGCGGTTTTCCCAGATAGCGATCTTCCAACAAGATCTCCTGCTCTTGATCGGCGGGAATCATGCCATTTCCGCCCCGCCACTCTTCCACGGTCTGCCTGGCCAGGTTCATGGCGACTTGCCGATTGTCCTGATTTCCGGAAATTTCAAAGCTTCTGACGAGAAAGTGGCTCAGAAACAGGAGGGCGATGGAAAAAATCAGAAGCGATGCGACCACCTCGACCAAGGACAAGCCTTTTTCATTATCTAGTACTTTCATCCTGGGTATCCTCCTGGAAAGGTTCGTGACCTTATTGTACACGAAATGAGAAAAATAGGACATGAGGCAGGAATTTCAAAAATTCAAAAAGGAATTTGTCCATCGAAGTCGAATCGGGTTAGGGAGAAAGAAATGGGTCTATTGGCATGTTTGTGTGAGAGGATAGGGTGAAAACGAGATGGATACAACAAGTGTCCTGCTATTTTTGGGTGGTTACATACTCTTGTCTTCTCTCTTTTTGGCGCTTCTCTATCCGCGGGCGAAACGCATGTTTTCCCGAAAAAGCTGGCTGGTAGCAGCAGGAGCGGTGGGGATCGGCGCGGGTTCTCCTTTTTTTGTGGCTTACGCAAGTCTATGGCTGTGGCTGACCGTTTTTTTCTTGCTCGCACTCTGCCTGGCCTGGGGTGCCTGGAGGCTGTCCGCAGGGCCGGGGCAGGCGGGGGGATTTGCTCCCGGTTTGTCGCTGGCGGCCCAAGAGGAGCTGGATCGGCAGCCGTCGTGGATGGTGGAAGAGCCAGCAGAAAGCGAGCTGGCGGAAGAAGCCGACCGGGCGGGCTTGGCGGAAGTCGCTGTGAGCCAGGAGGCAGGCAGCTTGCCGGAAGCCCCTCTGGAGGAGGAGCCGATCCGCTACGACTTGTGGCAAGGGGAAGAAGCGGAGCCGCTTCCGTATCTGCCTGCTCCCGAGCCCCCGTCGCGAAAAGAGGCGGGCGAGGAAGCGGACGAGGATCGGATCATCTACTTTTTTGCAGAAGAGCCTCCTGCCGAACAGGAAAGCATGCCCGACACAGGGGAACGGGCAGAGGAGAGTGGATGGCATTTCGTCCCCGATGAACAACAGACGAATGGATAACCGTTACAGAAAGGCGTTGACGTATGTACGCAACCCAAACCGTGCCCCCGCGGCGCTATTGGTTTTTCTTGGCCGTGTTTTTTGTTCAACTGGTTCTGATTCCTGCGCTCTCGCTTTTTTCGATGGTGGAATGGGGAGGCGTCACCTTGGGCGAGAAGATTTTCCAGGAAGGGATCAGGATCGCATCGCTTCCCGTTGGCGGCCATCTTTATGCGGAAGCAAGGCAAAAGCTACAGGAGGCCGTGCAGGCCAGACAGCGTACGGAGATTCGCTTCGTGCTGGATGGACAAGCCTACCCGATTGACGCAAGCAAGCTGCAAATCCGCTTTGACGTAGAAGCGGCTTTGCAGGAGGCGTATGCCCGTTCCAGGGAAAAAAGCGGCTTTTTCTCCCGGCTGTGGGGAGCCTCTGCGCCCGTCAATGTGCCGATCAAGGTCACTTATGATCGGGCGGAGCTGGCCAGGCAGCTGGACGCGATTGGACAAACAATCGAGCGTCCTGCCGTGGCAGCGACAGGCGTTGTCTCGGGGAATACGATCTCGATTGTGCCGGAGGTGGTCGGATACCGGCTTGATCTGGAGCAGTCCCTGTCTGCCTTCGAACAAGTCATGTCGGCCAATCTCGCGGATTGGTCAGGCGAGCTTCGTCTGGCTGTACAGGAAGACGTTCCGCCGTTGCGAAAATCCGAGCTGGAGTCGATCAAATACTTGCTGGCAGAGCAGTATGTGCCGACAGCCGTTTCGGGAAGCAGCGGCCTGACCAATTTGCAACAGCTCGTCTCCCGTTTGAACGGCTCGATTGTTTTGCCAGGCCAGACCTTTTCCTTTCTGGAAGCGACAGGGCCGTACAAGCAGGAAAACGGCTACGTGCCGCTGCCGGCGCTTGCTGACGAGCAAGTCGCTATTGACCAGCTCGGCGGAGCCGCGACACAGGCGGCGACCGCTCTCTACCAGGCGGTTTTGAAGAACCGTCTGTCCGTGATCGAGCGATATGTGGCCCCGCGGCCCGTCACGTACGCCAGTGCCGGTCTGGAAGCGCTGGTCAAGGAAGATGAATGCGATCTGCGCTTTGTCAATACGACGAAAACGCCGCTGTTTATCCATGCGGCCCTGGCGAACAATCAGGTGCGGCTGGCGCTTTTCGGGGCAAAGCCGGATGTGCCTGCGGCGACGCTCGTCACGGAAAAGGGCGAAACGGTTTTGCCGAGTACCATTGTTCGCGTCGACCACACGCTCGGGCCGAACGAAGAGGCGATCGAGCGAAAAGGCAGCGAGGGCTTTACGGTTGCCGTTTACCAGAGCTGGCAGGAGAACGGGGCCTGGCGGAAACAAAAAGTCTCCGAGGATTACTATAAGCCGCTGCACAACATTGTGGCGGTAGGCCCTGTTCACGAGAAAGACAAGAAGCAGGCAACAGCTGCGCAAGGGGAGCAACAGGAAGGCGATGCGGCACAGGCTCCGGTCGAAACGGCTGATGACAGCGAAACGTCTGCCGCTGCCCCGCCTCCCGACATCTCCGGGCCAAGCGGTCCCGCCACAGGCGCAACCGACGAAAGCGCGGGCGAGCCGCGCGTGGAAAACGGCATTATTTATCAGAGGTAAGGAAAAGCAACCGTACGTCAGAGGGGGGAGTCTCTTGTCCCGCAAAAGGCTTGGCGACATCTTGGTCGAGAGCGGCATCATTACCACTGACCAGTTGCAGGAAGCGCTGGTCGAGCAAAAAAAATCGAAGCTGAAGCTGGGGGACCACCTGCTGCAAAGCGGCTACATTACGGAGCAGCAGCTGATTGAAATCCTGGAATATCAGCTGGGGATTCCCCATGTCAGTCTGTTCCGCATGCGGCTGGAGCCGTCCTTGTCGGCGATTGTGCCGGAGGAGCTGGCGCGTCGCCATTCCTTGGTCCCGCTGAAAAAAGAAGAGAACAAGCTGACTGTCGCCATGGTGGACCCGCTTGATTACTACGCGATTGACGAGCTGCGGATGAGTACGGGCTTCGTCATTCAGGTGGTCATCGCGACCCGGGATGAGATTCAGCGAGCCATCTCGCGGATGTACAGCATGCAAGGCTCGTTGCAGGAGCTGATGGAAGGCATCGACGTGCCGGAGGATTTGGAAGAAGCGCGGATTTTTGACGACAATTCGCCGATTGTCCGGCTGGTCAGCCAAATGTTTGAGCAGGCTGTCCAACTGCGTGCCAGCGATATCCATATCGAGCCGATGGAAGACGGCATCCGCGTCCGCTTCCGCATCGATGGTCTGATGAAAACGGAGCGGATTCTGCCCAGACACATGCAGGGGATGCTGACAGCGCGGCTGAAAATCATGGCGAATCTGAACATCGCCGAACGAAGGGTGCCGCAGGACGGCCGGGTGCAAATGAATGTAGACTTCAAGGAAATCGATATCCGGATGTCGACTTTGCCAACCATCTACGGAGAAAAAATCGTCATGCGTCTCCTGGACCTGTCCAATGCTTTGGTGGAGATGAGCCAGCTCGGTCTGTCGAAGCGCAATCTGGCGATGTTTCAAGAGCTGGTTACCATGTCCAACGGGATTGTGCTGGTGACCGGACCGACGGGAAGCGGGAAATCGACGACCTTGTACGCGGCGCTCAACCATCTGAATTCGGAGCATGTCAACATTATTACGGTCGAGGACCCTGTCGAGTATCAGCTGGACGGGATCAACCAGGTGCAGGTCAACGAAAATATCGGGATGAGCTTCGCCTCCGCGCTGCGCTCGATCTTGCGACAGGACCCGGACATCATCATGGTCGGGGAGATTCGCGACAGGGAGACGGCCGAGATCGCCATCCGCGCCGCCTTGACCGGGCACTCGGTGTTCAGCACGCTGCACACCAACGATGCCGTCAGCAGCATTACCCGTCTTGTGGACATGGGCATTCCGCCGTTTTTGATCGCTTCTTCGATTCACGGCGTACTGGCGCAGCGACTGGTCCGCCGTATTTGCAAGGACTGCAAGCAGGAATACAAGGCGTCGGAACAGGAGAAGAAGCTGTTTGCCCAAAAAGGGTTGAGCGTCGAAACGTTATGGAAGGGCAAAGGCTGCGCAAGCTGTCTCATGACCGGATACCGGGGCAGAATCGCCGTTCACGAGGTGTTCAAGCTGGATGACACGATCCGCTCCATGCTGATCCAGAACCTCCCGTCCCACGAGTATAAAAAGTATGCGATGAAAAACGGGATGGTGCTGCTGTTCGATGACGGCTTGCTCAAAGTCAAGCAAGGGATTACGACCATGGAAGAAATGTATCGGATCGCGGTCAGCCACTGACCAATGACGGCCGACGTCAGGGAGAGGGAGGATGAAGCATGTCTCGCGTCGATATCATCAAGCTGTTGAAGTACGCCGTTGAAAAAAGAGCATCCGACCTGCACATATCGGTAGGGACATCGCCTGTCTTTCGGATTGACGGCGAGTTGAAACGGCTGGATATACCGCCGCTCACTCCGGAAGACACCGAGTCGATGGCCAGAACCTTGATCCCGGAGCAGATGTATCCCACCTTTCAGGAAAAAGGCGAGCTGGATTTCTCGTACGGCCTGGCAGGTGTATCCCGGTTTCGGGTAAATGCGTATCAGCAGCGCGGCTGCACAGGGATCGTGGCCCGGGTCATTCCCGCATCGGTGCCTACCATTGAGTCTCTCGGCATGCCGGAGATTTTGCGGAAATTCTCGCAAAAGCCCCAAGGACTGCTGCTGGTAACCGGGCCGACAGGCAGCGGGAAATCCACCACGCTTGCGGCGATGATCGACTCGATCAACCGGACGATGAAAAAGCACGTCATTACCTTGGAGGACCCGATCGAGTATTTGCACAAGCATCAGCTCTCCATCGTGAATCAGCGCGAGATCGGCTTTGATACGAAAGATTTTGCCAGCGGTTTGCGGGCAGCGCTGCGCCAGGATCCGGACGTGATTCTCGTCGGGGAGATGCGCGATCTGGAGACGATCAGCACGGCGATTACGGCGGGGGAGACCGGACATTTGGTGCTGGCCACGCTGCACACGTCAGACGCGCCGCAGACCATCGACAGGATCATCGACGTGTTTCCGGGCAGCCAGCAACCGCAAATACGGACGCAGCTCGCTTCCGTCCTGGTCGGCATTATCTCGCAGCGCCTGGTTCCGAAGGTAGGCGGAGGTCGGGCAGTAGCCACAGAGATTCTCGTCAATACCCCTGCGGTCGCCAACCTGATTCGCAGCGAAAAGGTGCATCAGATCAAGAGCATTCTCCAGACCAGTAGGGAGCTTGGCATGCATACGCTGGAAATGTCGATCAAGGAGCTGATCGCAAGCGGCACGATCACGCTGGAAGCAGCCCAGTATTTCCTGAATGAGAGGGTGCTGGAGTAATGCCGACTTTTCACTATGAAGGCCGCGAACGGACAGGAAAAAAGGTCAGAGGCAAAATGGAAGCCCCTGCAAGAAGCTCTGCCATCATGGAATTGAAGCAGCAAGGCGTGCTCGTGTTGCGCATGCAGGAGAAGACCAAAGGCGTGCTCGACCGCCATGTGGAGTTTACCCGTCCGGTAAAAGGAAAAGATATCGTCATTTTCCTGCGCCAGTTTGCCACGCTGATTCGCGCAGGTATCGGGATCGTGGAATCGGTACATATCCTCGCCGCGCAAACCGAGAGCAAAAAGCTGCGCAACTATTTGATCGAGATTGAAGCGGATTTGCAGCAAGGGACGCAGCTGTCCGAAGCGTGCGCCAAGTTTCCGAAGGTGTTTGAACCGCTTTTCATCAGCATGGTGCGTGCGGGCGAGGCGTCGGGCAATATGGAGCTTGTGCTGGACAGGCTGGCCGCGTTTTATGAAAAGTCCTACTACACCAAGGAAAAAATCAAGTCTGCGATGGCGTACCCGGTGACGGTAGGTTTGATGGCTGTCATCGTGACGGTCTTCTTGCTGGTCAGCATTGTGCCGACGTTTGTCGATATGTTTGCAGGATTTCAAGCGGAATTGCCGGCCATCACAAAAGCGGTCATGGGTTTCAGCAACAGCTTGATGGAGGTTTGGTATCTCTATGTTATAGGTCTTTCTGCCCTTTTTGTCGGTTGCAGAATATTTGTCAATACTTCTTATGGACGATATTATGCCGATTATGGTATGTTGAAACTACCAATATTCGGCAAGCTGCTGCAAAAAGGCGCGATAGCGAGAATGACGAGAACGCTTGCGACGCTCTTTGCCAGCTCGGTTCCCATTTTGCAATCGCTCACCATCGTAGAGGGAGTGGTAGGAAACCAGCTTATCAGCAAATCCATTGGCGAGGCGAAAGAAAGCTTGCGTCAGGGTCGGCCTTTGTCAGAGCCATTCAAAAAATCCTGGGTAATCCCGCCGATGGTGTCCCATATGATTGCGGTCGGAGAAGAGACAGGCTCGCTGGATTCGATGCTGGACAAGGTCGCAGACTTCTACGAAAAAGAAGTAGAGAACGCTGTCGACAAAATCAAGTCGCTGATCGAACCGATCATGATCGTCTGTTTGGCCGGAATTGTAGGAACCATCGTGTTATCCATTATGGTGCCGATGTTTGATATCTTCAGTAAAGTAAAATAACGGGCGGGGAGGACTTGGCGATGTTAAAGAGGATTTGGAAGAATGAGAGAGGGTTTACGCTGATTGAGCTGCTGGCGGTGATCGTGATTTTGGGGATCATTGCTGCGATTGCGGTTCCTTCGATTGGGAATATCATAGACAATTCCCGCAAAGATTCGCATATTGCGAATGCTCGCATGATTGTGGATGCGACTCGGATGTATTTGGTGAATAACTCGAGTGCAACATCACCTGTGACACTGGAGACTCTCGTAGAAAACGGTTATATCAACAATCCGACTGTGCCCGGATTTGACGACAATTACAACCAGGACGACACCAAAGTGACCTTTTCCAAAGATAAGGAAACCGGACATGTTAAGGAATACCTGGTTACGCTAGTAGTGGGTTCCCAGTATGTTATTGGTACGGAAACACAAGGAGATAACGTAGACGAATTAACTCGTGAGAAGGTAACATTGCCCACAAACTAGTAAAGCTCACAATTGAATTACGCTGCTGCTATTAGACTTCCTTCACAAGAAGAAGGAAGTCTTTTCTGTAAGCCTGTTGCAGTGATACTCCCAGCAGAGGTGAACAAATGCTCCAACTCCCACTCTCCATAAGCTTCTTCCTCCTCGGCCTCCTCTTTGGCTCCTTCTACAACGTAGTCGGGCTGCGGGTGCCAAAAAAAGCGTCCATTCTTCATCCGCCGTCGCATTGTTCGTCTTGCAAGCGGCGGTTGTTGCCCGGAGAATTAATGCCGATTGTTTCCTATCTGCTCGCAAAAGGAAGATGCAAGGGGTGCAACACGGCGATTTCTCCGCTCTATCCGGTGATGGAGGGTTTGACAGGGCTTGGCTTTGTCCTCGTCTATTGGCGGTACGATCTGACCTGGGAGACGCTGCTCGGGATGTTGTTTGTCTCCCTGCTGTCGATCGTCACGGTGGCGGATTTGGCGTATCGGCTGATCCCGAATAAAGTGCTGCTGCCGTTCTTTTTGCTTTTTCTCGTGCTGCGCTTCTTTTGGCCCTACGGCGACGCCAGCTATGCAGCGCATCTGATCGGGATGGCAGCAGGGTTTTTGTTCTTTTTGCTGCTGGCGGTCATCACGCGCGGCGGGATGGGGGGCGGCGATATCAAGCTGTTCGCTGTGATCGGGATGTTTCTGTCGCCTCCCTTGCTCTTTTTGACGGTGTTTCTCTCCTCGGCCTTTGGTGCCTTGTACGGACTTGCTCTTATGGCGAGCCGCAGGGCAACGCGCAAGTCGATGATTCCGTTCGGGCCTTTTATGGCGCTGGGAGCCGTCACCGCCTACTTGTACGGCGCGGATATCGTAGATTGGTATGTGTCCTTCTATGAATCCGGGTCTTGATCCGGATCGGCCGCTATGTACGGCAGGGCGGAGGGGAGCTTTGTCGAATGTAGTAGAAAAACAAGCAACGCATTTCCGAGCATGACTATAGAAAGGGTGGCATTGCATGGGGGTCCATCTGCCGTTTCTCCCGTCGAAGAAGAGAATAGGCATGACGATAGAAGATGACGGGATTCGCATTGTCGAGACGTCGCAGAGCGCGGGAGCTGTCCAGATTCACCAGATGGGCATGATTCCGTTGGAGCGCGGATTGCTTGTCGGCGGAAAAATTATGGACCAGCAGGCGCTGGAGCAGCAACTGTCCGCAGCGAAAAATCAGCTGCTGGTAAGCGGCAACAAGGTATGCTTGGCCGTACCAAGCTCGTTTGTCGTCATCAGGAAGATCGCTTTGCCGCGAGTGCCGGAGAAGGAAGTCCGCCCCTTGATCGAGATCGAGCTGGAATCCTCCGTTCACTTGCCGTTTTCCCGCCCTTATTTCGACTATTACAAGCTGCCCAAAAACAATGTGTGGGCGCTTCCTTCCCGATTCTCCGCAGAAAAGCTGGGAGCGGGAGAGGAGGAGCAATATCTGGTCATTGCAGCGCCTGGCGATGTGATCGACCAATATTTGTCGCTGTTGAAGCTGCTTCGTCTGGAGGCGACTTCGGTTGACATCGAGCCGCTGGCGCTGTATCGGCTCCTGTCCAGCAGCGGGATGGAACTGAGTCGGAATCTTCTGGTGGTGCAGCTTGGGCTGCGCTCCATCAATGTCGGCATTTTTGAAGGAGATATCCCGGAGTTTTTGCGCAGTATTCCGCTTGACCTGGAGCACTACAAGAACAGTGCGGATGAGAACGGGTTGTCGACCAAAGAACTGCTGTCATTCCTGGAACATCGCAGTGCCTTTTCCGCCTTTGCGGAGGAATGGGTGCGGGAGCTGGAACGGGTAATCAACTTCTACCAGTTCTCCTTGAAAAACGGGACGGTCAAGCTGGATACGATGTATCTCACAGGGGACTTTCCCGATTTGGACAGAATGGTCAGGTATTTGCGCGAACGACTTCCGCAGTTGAAGATCGCGCCGCTGCCGCTAGAGCGTATGGAACACGTAGGGGCAAACCAGGCAAAGCTGCAAGCCTTTTCTGTGGCGCTGGGATTATCTTTGAGAGGTTGAGGGCTATTGGTTACGATCAATCTGCTTCCGCGAAAGAAGCGGTTGTTTACCGCTTCTCATATCGTTTTGGCAGGCATCGGCTTGACGTGGGTAGCTGCTGCCGGCTTTCTTTGGCTCACGTATTACGCGGCGACGGAGTCGGTCGCTTCCTTGAAACAGGAAATCCACATGAAAGAAACGGCGATTGCCGCCATGCAAAAACAGCCGGTCGCTGTGCAAGCGGAAGACTCGCTGGAGCAGTATGTGCTTTTTTCCGAGAGGATGCAGCAACTGTTTTTGCCGACGAGCCTGCTCCTGGATGAGGTGGCGCGCGCTTTGCCCGAGCATGGCCGTCTCGATAGCATCAAGTACAATTTGAGCGGCCAGATTGAACTGGAAGGCAGCTTTGAGCAGTACGAAGATGTGGCTGCGTACCTCCACCATTTGCAAGCCTCTCCCTATGTGGCAAAAGCGGAAGTGACCAGCATCAGGGCGAGAGAAATCAAATGGCAAGGCGCTGTCGATGAACAGGGAAAGCCGCTGTCTGCCATTTTGAGCACCGTTGGTGGAAAGCTGCTCCCTCGCTATACGGCTTCCCTGAAGATCAAGGCGATCACGGTTGATTTGCAAGAGCTGGCTGCCAAAGAGCAAGCTAGCCCAGCAGGAAAAGCCGAAGTGAAGAAGTAAGAGGAGGGGAACCGCTGCATGGGCGAAAAGACGCGTCAGATTGCACTCTTCATCTTTGTGTTATTGTTCGCTGCCTTGGCAGGAGCTTACTATGTATACATCGTACCTGCTACGGAGCAAAAGGCGAGTTTGCAGGTGCGGCTTGAGAAATTGAAACAAACCTTAGCGCAACTGCAAACCGCACAAGCGACGGAGCCGACAAATCCAACCGTGCTCTCCCAGAGAGTCTTAGAGGCGATTCCCGTCAGACCGTATGCGGATCAGCTCATCAAGGACCTGGAGAGGCTGCAATCGGTCAGTCGGATTTCGATTGAAGAAGCCTCCTTTTCCGAGCGGGAAAAGCTGACGGCAAAAGAGTTGGCGAATCAGCTCACCTACATGGATCAAGCAGAGGAAGCGGACGGCGAAGCGCAGGCAACCGGCGAAGGAGAGCTGCAAAAACAGGTGGATGAAATCGCCGGGCAGGCTGTCGAGTCCACGCCAAAAGCAGGCTCGGCAAGCGGACAAAAAAAGCCGGGTGCGGAGAACGCAGAACGCCAGGTGAAGGCGGACATGATCGAAAATTACTTGCCGCCGATCCCGTTTCATAGCGTGGAAATCTCCCTCAAGATCAAAGGAGATTACAAGGAGATTTATCGCTTTGTGACCGAATTGCAAAAGATGTCGCGTTACTTGCGCGTCGATCAGCTCGATTTCCAGTCGAACCAAAAAGAGGAGCTTGTGATTCCGGAAGACACGAAAATGAGTGCCACGGTCAAACTGACGAGTTACTTTGCGCCCCAGTTTGAAAAGGAGCTGGACAAGCTGCCAGCCGTTCAGGTGGGAGGGCCTTCCGGGAAGTGGGACCCAATGCAGTACGGGACGATCAAGAAGGAAGACGCCTCTGTCGCCCATCCTGTGAACGCGCCGAACTAGCCGTACCACCCCTCCATGCCTGGAGGGAGCCGCTATTTTTCCGGACGTTCTACGGGAGTTTTGTTGATGATGAAATAGCTGACAATCAGCGTCAGAATCACTCCGGAGTAGATCAAGGTGTTGAGCGGGTTGTGATGATCCACGATAATCAGACGCACCATGGCCGTAATGCCGATGTACAGGAAATAGCGTAGGGGAAAATGGTAGTTCTCGCGAAAGTATTTCACAATCATCGCAATAAATTCGAAGTAAAGAAAAAAGGCAATGATCGCTTCGAGAAATTCGTTCAATGTGGAGTCGTTCGAGAGCATCATTTTCCCAAAGTGAATCAGTTCTTTGCCAAGCAGCACGCAGAGGATGACGGCCAGAAAAATCAGCGAGAGGTTGAGGATCAGTTGGAGCAGCGACGCAATGGAGAAGTGCTTGAGAACGGCTTTGACACGGTTCATGACAGTGACCTCCTGTAGAAAGAATAGCGGCAAGCACCACCAGTGAAAGATGTTCCATCAATATAAGAAAAATTCCGAATAGAATCAACGGCTTTAACAAAAGTGACATACGATTTCCATAAATGACGGCAAAGCTTCTTTTTGCACACACTGCGGCTGGACCTATCCGGCGACAAGGCGGCAAAGGTGCGGCAGATGGGGAAAAGGAGACAAGCTCGCGCTGGGAGCGCTGTCCATATCGAGTGGGGAGCGCGTCCTGCGAACGAGAAGAAGGACAAGCGGTTGCCGGGCAAAAGAAAAAGGGGGGCACATTCATGTGCTCCCCTTTTACGTCCAGCCGATCGTCAAGCTTTTCCGGCATGCATTCCTTCCCATTCGGCTGCTGTTGCTGCTGTCTTGCTTTCCTGTGCGCTTTTTTGTTCCGGTTTGTTTTCGCTGCGCAGCGGAATTTCTTTCAGAAACAGCGCGAGCACCGCCGCGAAGCCAGCGACAATGGCCCCGGTCAAGAATGTAGTGGTAATTCCGTAGCTCATCGCTTCCCGGATCAAGTCCAGCATGTGGGCAAACACCGTTTGCGCTTCTGGCGGCAAGCTGTGCAGCGCTGCTTCCAATTTGGGTTGATCGAGCAAATTTTGCGGGTTGGTGAGCAGCGACAGCTTTTCCGCCAGCGCCGGATCGGCAGGCATCGAGGCGGCGCCTTGCCCCATGGCGGCCGAGAGCTGATTCATTCGGGCAGACATGCTGGCGCTCATGACGCTGCCCATGACAGCAATCCCGATCGTACCGCCCAGGTTGCGGAACAGCTGGGAAGTAGCGGTGGCGACACCCAGATCCTGCGGTGCGACTGCGTTTTGCACGGTCAGGGAGAAGACGGGCATCGCGATACCCATGCCCAGGCCGAGCACGATCATGTACAGGACGAGCAAATAAATCGGCGTAGTCGGCACCATGAAGTACATCAGCGCCATGCCGAGCGTCATGACCAGCAGCCCGCTGATCGCCATTTTTTTGTATCTGCCTGTCTTGGTCATAAACTGTCCGGCGAGCGCAGACGTCACGAGCATGGCAATCGACATCGGCATGGCGACGTAACCGGCCAAGGTAGGCGAGATGCCCTTGACGCCCTGCACGAAAAACGGAACGTAGATGATCGCTCCCATCATCCCGGCGTTCAGGAAGAAGCCGATCAGATTGGAGACGGTGAAAATGCTGTTGGTAAACAAGCGAAGCGGCAGTACGGGTGTTTTTACCCGTGCTTCCACCCAGAGGAACACGAGCAAGGACACGACGGTGACAGCCAGAAGGCCGAGGATTTGCCAGGAGCCCCAGGCGTACTTATTTGGGCCTTCGCCTGCCCAGGAAAATGCGAGCAGCATCGGAACGATGGTCGTCGTCAAAAACAGGGAGCCGAAATAGTCGACGGATTCGCCCTGCCGTTTTTCCACTTGCGGAAAATGAAGCCATATCAAGGCGAACGCGATCAGCCCGATCGGCAGGAAAATCCAGAATACCCAATGCCAGTCCAGATGGTCGACAATGTATCCCCCGAGGAGCGGACCCGCGACGCTGGACACGCCGAATACGGCGCTCATGACCCCGGTCCATTTGGCTCGCTCGCGAGGCTCATACAGGTCGCCCATGGCGGTGAAGGCGGTGGACATGATGATGCCGGCACCTGCCCCTTGAATGGCGCGATAGGCGATCAACTGAAAGATCGTCGCGGAAAAGCCGGAAAGCAAAGCACCGATGCTAAACAATCCGATCCCGGCCAAAAGAAACGGCTTGCGCCCGTAGATGTCCGACAGCTTTCCGACCAGGACGGAGGCGACGGTGGAAGTCAGCAAGTAAATGGTGATACCCCAGGAGTAATAATCCATGCCGCCCAGCTTGGCGATAATGCGCGGCATGGCGACGCCGATAATCGTTTGGTTGATCGCGGAAAAGAACATCGCCGTGATGATCGCGATCATGATCGTCACTTTCTTTTTTTCGGTTAACCCGTTCATGCGTGATTCTCCTCTCTTTGTTGGTCGATGTTATGCAAGACTTGCCGGTAGATCCGGTTCAGATGCTCGATGTCTTCCTCTGACAGTCCCGCAAACAAGTCCCCGATGGTCTTCTTGAGTTCCACTCGGTATCTATGCAAAATCTCTCTTCCCTTCTCGGTGATTTCCAGGCAGACCACCCGGCGATCATGGCTGACCCGACTGCGGCTGGCATAACCGCAGGCGATCAATTTATCGGATAGACTGGTAACCGCTCCGGGCGTGATCTGCAAATGCTCGGCCAAAGCCGAAGCCTTTAGCGGACCGTGTTTATCCAGCAGTCGCAATAGCATGGCTTGCGAAGCGGATACAAGCGGGTCCAGTCGCTTGTGCCATTTTGTCGATACCCTTCGCTGCATCTGGATGTAGAGTTGTTCAAAATCGGTCAGACCGGATTGGCTCGGCATACGAATCGCCCCTGTTTTGATTGTGAAATAATATAGTTGATTAATATTTAACTACTTGAAACATCAATTAGTGTAAACGTTCTGCTGGGGGATGTCAAATCTACCTTTTGCCAAATAAACCAGTTCATTTGAGGAAAAGGGAGGGTTCGTTGACAGTCGGGGAAAAGTCGAGGTCGCTGGTATTTTTTGTTGAATGTTCCGGCTGGCAAATGCTGCAAGCCCGGAGGCAGGGAAAACCTCCAGGCGAAGTGGCAGCAAGAGCGTCCGAGTGTTACCGCGGGCAGGAGGAGGGTACGCGAACGGCCTTTTTTCTCGCTACCGGCAATAGCCACCAATCGGCTGACAGAATCCGTTCCTCCAAGCGCCTATTTCTGCGAATCGAGAACAAACATCGAGGCATCCTGCCCCATGAAGATGTTCCTTCCATGGTAAAACGTTTTCGATTGAATCTGCCTGTACCCGATCTTTGTCATCAGCGCAGCGAGTTCCGCTTGATGGAAACCGTTATGGACGATAGCGGAAACTACTTGTTCGTTTTTATCAAAATCGACAATGAGCAAATGCCCGCCTTCCTTCAGAACATCGAATAATCTGGACAAGACTGCTTCCACATCGCGAATGTGGAGCAGAACCTGCGCCATAAAAATATAGTCGGCGTGTAAACCTGCGGGAACTTCCTGTTCAAAATCAGCACACAATGTAGCGGCATTCTGAATACGGAAAGCGGAAATCCACGACCTTACAAAAACGAAAAGCAAACGGTAGGTAGATCAATAGCTCCCTATTGGAAAACGAGTTACAGTCAATAGCGAAAAGAACCACGGTAGGCAGCCGAATGCCACAAAAAACGTAGAGCTGGTGGCGAGCGTCGGGCGCATCTACGACATCACCCTGCACGATCCGGTCGAGGAAGATGAGCAGGCGCTTGCCAACATGCACGTGCTGGAGCAAAATACGTATCGCTACAAAAAGGACGAGAAAGCCTACTACTTCACCAAAGAAGACTTGCTGGCGCATCCTCCGCTCATCTCGACCAATACGATGGAACAGTATGCGCCGGACAACCAGCCAGAGCTTGTGACAGAGCCGTTGCCGGAACAGGTGTACATCATGGATAACGATCCGGACGAAGCGCGAAAGCTCGCCGCGGTGCCGGATGAGTGGAGCCAGGCGATTTCCCGCGAGTTCATCAGCAGCTACGAGATGCTTTCGGGTCGCGCTGTGCAAATCGTCGACCAGGAGACGTATGCGGCGATCAAGGGCAGCGAACACAAGGTTCTCGTGGCGCAGGTGGATGACTACCTCAAGTACAAAGCCGACCTGAAAGCGATGGACGAACGCCAAATGAAGAGTGAGAAAGCCGAAGAAAAGCAAAAAGTCCTTCTCCATCATGAGGAGGATTTTTTTGATGGCTAGGAAATCGGACATAGTTGCCTATTCGAATATTGACATAGAAAATGATAATCATTATCATTTTTGGTGGAAGAGATGACCAGCGCCCGTCATCATCTTTAGAAGGCTGCACCAAAACAAAAGGGGGAGTCATACATGCGTATCATGAAGTTACCAATCCTGCTTGTCTTATTGTCTGCCATGCTTCTGTTGGCAGCGTGCGGGAACGGAGGGACCGCTACGCCAAACGCCCAATCCGGTTCCGGACAGGCACAGCCGGCAGCATCTTCGCAGCCAGAAGCAGACAAGGCAGCGGAAGAACAAGTGCGCACTGTCAAGCACGTGATGGGAGAAACGACAATCAAAGGCATTCCGAAACGCGTTGTCGCTCTGGAATGGAGCAGCGCTGAGCATGTGCTGGCTCTCGGCATGCAGCCTGTGGGGATTGCGGATATTCCCAATATGAAAAAGTGGGTCAAGCTCCCCGTGGAAATTGCCCCCGACGTAGTGGATGTAGGAAGCCGCGTCGCGCCAAATCTGGAATCCATCATGCTCCTCAAGCCTGACCTCATTATCGGCATGAAGCGCAACGTGGAAGCGAACTACGACGAGTTGAGCAAAATTGCGCCGACAATCGCTTTTGATGCGTATCCGCCAGAGGGCCAGGGCGATCAATATACCCGAATGATTGAGACTTTTAAGGAAATTGCCGATATTTTGGGCAAACAGGCAGAAGCCGAACAGGTGCTGAAAGAGCTGGACAAAACCTATGCAGAGGCAAAAGAGCGCATTGTCAAAGCAGGCACGGACAAAACGCCAATCGTACTCGCCATGGGTTACAGCAACCAGAACGCGGTGGAATTCCGTCTGTCCACCGACAACTCTACCGCGATTCAAATTCTGAATCGCGTCGGACTGACCAACGCTTACAAACCGAAGAAATTCGAGATGAACGGAATGACGACGACAGACGTGGAAGCACTTCCTGCGCTCCAGGATGCCAACTTCCTGTACATCATCCAGGATGATGACAACGTCATTGCGAACCAGTTGAAAAACAACCCGGTTTGGAACGGCCTCGCCTTTGTAAAAGAAAATCGCATGTACGCATTGGGCGGCGACATGTGGCCATACGGCGGTCCATTGTCCGCCCAAATCATGGCCAAAAAAGCTGCTGATCTGCTGGCGAAATGAGTCTGGCCAAGCGTGAAAGCCTTGCCCCAGGCGACATCCATCAAGCCCCTTCTTCTCCAAGAGGAGGCTTGAGGCCGTTATGGATGCTGCTTGGCGGCCTGGTGCTTCTGGTGCTGCTTGCGTTTGTCAGCCTGACGCAGGGGCTGGCTGACATCTCGGTGCGTACCGTGATCGAAGCGATTATTGCACCGCAAGAGATTGCCGACCATCAGATGATTCACGGCGTCCGTTTGCCGAGAACGGTGATGGGACTCTTATCCGGCGCGGCTTTGGCGGTTGCCGGGGCCATGATGCAGACCGTGACGCGAAATCCGCTCGCTTCGGAAACGACGCTCGGCGTCAATGCCGGCGCTTACTTGTTTGTCGTTTTCGGGATGGTGTTCTGGCCGACGATCCTGCACCAGTACCCGCTGCCATTTGCCATGGCGGGCGGCATACTGGCTGCTGCTGCCGTTTACTATATGGCAGGCGGGCGAAAAGGAACGCCCGTGCGCGTCGCTTTGTCCGGGATGATCGTCACGCTCGTGTTTTCTTCGCTGACCAGCGCCATGATTCTGTTTCATGAAGAAACGACACAGGGGATCTTCCTCTGGGGTTCAGGCTCGTTGAAGCAAAACGACTGGACAGGCGTGCAGTTCAGCTGGCCGCTGATTGTGCTCGGGGTGGCAGCCAGCTGCCTGATGGCCCGACAGCTTGACGTGCTCAGCTTTCACGAAGAAACCGCGCAGTCGCTTGGGCAAAAGGTCGGTAAAACGCGCCTGATCGCCATGTTTATCGCGATTTTGGTGACGTGTGTCAGCGTCAGCGTAGTCGGGCCGATCGGCTTTATCGGGCTGGTGGCACCGCATCTAGTGCGACTCAGCGGGCTGACAAGACACATCTGGCTGTTGCCGATCAGTGCCATCTGGGGGGCGGCGCTGCTCGTTGCCTCCGACACGATCTCCCGCACGTTCGTCAATGCGTACGGCGAGCTTCCGGCAGGGGCGATTACGGCGGCGATTGGCGGGCCGTGGCTGATCTGGCTGGCAATGCGGGTGTCCCGCAAGCTGAGCGCCGGCACAGGCTCCGGGGCGCAGACCTCGATGAGCGTAGGCGGCTGGCAGCGCAAGGTTCCGTATCCGATCGTCGTCGTCATCTTGTGCGTGCTGCTCGTCCTCGTCTGGATGTCCGGGCTGGCTATCGGGAATCTGTACGTGCCTTGGGCGGACATCATTGCCGTCTTCATGGGGCAAGGAAACGAGATGTACAGCCAGCTTCTGTTCGAGCTGCGGATGCCGCGGCTTTTGACCGCGATGCTGGCGGGAGTGGCTTTGGCGATCAGCGGCAGCCTCATGCAAAGCGCCGTACGCAATCCGCTCGCCGATCCGCAAATCGTCGGGGTGACCAGCGGTGCGGGCGTGGGAGCTATCCTGTTGCTGCTCGTGTTCCCGCAGTTTTCCGCGTGGATGCCGCTGGGAGCCATGCTCGGCGGGATTGTCTCTGCCACGATTGTGTACGCCGTATCGTGGCGGAGAGGCTTGAATCCGATCATTCTCACCCTGGTCGGGATCGCGGTTGCCGCAGCAGGCGCTGCTTTTATCAACATTTTGATCGTAAAAGCACAGCTTTTGGCTGCACCGGCGCTCGCCTGGATGGCAGGCAGCACATACGGACGCGGCTGGACGGAAATCAGCCGGCTGCTGCCCGCGATTCTCGTGCTGACCCCGCTCGCGTGGTGGCTGGGACGCCGCGTGGACCTGCTCTCTTTTCACGATGAAAGCTCGATTGGCTTGGGCTTGCAGGTACGCCGGACGCGACTCACTGTAGCGGTCATTGCGGTGCTGCTCGCTTCGGCCGCTGTCGCCAGCGTCGGGGCTGTAGGGTTTATCGGCTTGCTCGCGCCGCATGCGGCACGTTTGCTGGTCGGAGCACACCACCGCAGGGCAGTCGTCGTCTCCGCACTGTTGGGCGCGGTCCTGCTGGCCGCCTCCGACTTGCTGGGGCGAGTCGTGATGATTCCCAAAGACATCCCGTCAGGTATTGTGGTCGCGCTCTTGGGTGCGCCGTATTTGTTCCTGCTGATGTTTCGCGCGGCAAAAGTACGACACTAAATCGAAATCCCATCCGGTATAATCGAGCCAAAACGAAGTAGTACAGGCGAAGGCTGCACCGACGCCTGGCTACTTTTTTCTTGTACCAATCATGACGAAAGCAAGGATGTGAGTCTGATGAGGAACAACAGCCGGGATTGTCATGCCTATGTATGGACTGCTTTTCGCAAGCAGCGGTTGAAAAAAGGCTTTCGCTTGCGGCAGCTGCGACTGGAGGAATACGTCCTGTGCTACGTAAGGGAAGGCAACGGGGAGATCACCGTCAATGGCCAAAAGCATGGGATCGAGGCGGGCACGCTCATCATGCTGACTCCTGCGATGCGGATGGACGAGCTGTACGTTCCCGCCGGACCGATGCAGATGTATCGGCTGCACTACAGGCGAATCGACGCGTCCTCGTCAGCAGGCGGCAAGCAAGCGACAGCACCCGGCACACAGGAGCAGCTGGCGGGGGACGCGGCGGGAGTGGTAGGAGCGGAAGTGTTTCCCGTCGCATCCGCATCCGCTTTTGTGGCGAAGCTGGAGGAGTTTCACCGCTTGGGGCAAGAAGCGGACGATGGCCTGCCACTTCGCGCCCAGGCGCTGTTGTACGATCTGCTCGCCACGGCCTGCAAGGAGCAAGCTGCGCGGGAAAAAGGCGGAGACTGCTCGATCGCCGCGACGATCGACTACATGAAAAAGCATTTTCGCGAGGCGTTGGATCTGGGAATTTTGCCCAAGCTTGCCGGGTTGACGCCAAGCTCCTACTGTCGGGCGTTCAAGCGGGCGGTAGGGATGACGCCGGGGGAGTATTTGACGCAGCTTAGGATGGAGGAGGCGAAGGCTTTGCTGTCCGCCTCTTCTTCCGCCAATCGCGTCAAAGACGTGGCCCGCCGCGTCGGCTTTTCCGATGAGCTGTATTTCAGCCGTTTGTTCAAAAAGCGGGAAGGGTTGTCGCCGCAAATTTACATGAAGCAGGCAGGGCAGCGCGTGGCAATCGCAAGCAAACTGTTTTTACAGGATCATTTTCTCGCGATCGGGATTCAGCCGATTGCCGCGCCGTCTTTTCCCCATTATTTTCCGACTCGAACCGGGTTTCCGATCTACTTGCAGCAGCGACTGCGGGGGACGAAGGCACTGAATGCGGAGCGCGACATTACGCCCCAGGAGATTTTGCCGTTGTCGCCTGACGTGATCGTGCAGATTGATACGGGCCAGGAACAGGGGCAGGGAGAGTGGAAAAAGCTCGGGGAAACGTTCATGTTCAACGGCTATCTGCCATGGCACGAGTATCAACGGCAGATCGCGACCGTTTTCCATAAAGAAAACCAGGCCCAGCGGATCATCGACCATGTGGAAAACGTGGAGAAAGCGGCAAGGGATGCGCTGTTGCCCGTCACGCGCAAAGGCGAATGGACGATCGTCCGGGTGCTGGAGGAGGAGGTGCGGCTGTACGGGACGGAGGGGCACGCCTTGACCGACCTGTTTTATCACAAGCTCGGCTTCCAGCCCGATCCGCATGTGACACACGCCTCCTACAAGCCTGACGCGCTGCTGGAGCTGGTCAGGATCGACCCGGAGCGCATTATCTTGATCTGGAGCGAAAAAGAGCATGTGGAGCGTCTGTGGGCGAATCCGCTGTGGCAAAGCTTGCGGGCTGTTCGGGAAAACAAGGTGTACAATCCGGAGAGCAAAAACTGGGATCCGTGGGGGCCGCTGGGCAGGGAGTACATGATCGGGCAGTGTACGGCGTACTTTTTGCGGGCAATCCCGTCCATATAAAACAGGCAATGGCGTGCATGGAAAAGCGGGAGCAGTCTCTATATACTATCAATTGATAATGGTTATCAATCAAGCGACTGATAGAAGTGGGGGCATATCTTGAGATGAAAAAAACGACCAGCGCACGTACCATGCGCCACATCATGACCAGCTTTTTCTCCCTGTGCATGCTTTTGGTCCTGGCCGGCTGCGGAGGAGGCGCCGACCAGGCGCAAAAGGCCCAGCAGCAGGCGACGACGGAGCCGAGTACAGCGGCCGCCCAGCCAGCTCCAGCGGATGCAGGCGAAGTGCGCGAGATCAAGCACGCCATGGGCACGACCCAGATCAAAGGCACACCGCAACGCGTCATCATCCTGACCAACGAAGGTACCGAGGCTCTGCTCGCTCTGGGCGTGAAGCCAATCGCCGCCGTGCAATCGTGGGAAGGTGACCCTTGGTACGACCACATCAAGGACGAGATGGCAGGGGTAGAGTCTCTTGGCTTTGAAACCGAGCCGAACCTCGAAAAGATTGTCTCGCTCAGCCCGGACCTGATTATCGGGAACAAGGTACGTCATGAAAAAGTGTACGACCAGCTGTCCAAAATCGCGCCGACCGTGTTCGCGGAAGAGCTGTCGGGCAGATGGAAAACCAACTTCGCTCTCTATGCCGAAGCGGTGAACAAGAAAGCGGAAGGCGAGAAGCTGCTCAAGGAATTTGACGAGCGCGTAGCGGCAGCCAAAGAAAAGCTGGGAGCCAAGACAGCCACCAAGGTGTCCGTCGTCAAATTCTCGAAAAAGGGCGTACAGATTTACCAAAAAGACACGTTTAGCGGTGTTCTGCTCGAACAACTGGGGGTAGCGCGTCCCGCTTCGCAGGATGTGGACAACTTCGCGGAATTCGTGTCGGAAGAAGGCATGTCCGTCATGGATGGCGACGTTCTGTTCTACTGGGTATCGGAAGAAAAAGGCGCCACCGATATTACCAACATGGCGAAAAAGTGGATGGACAGCCCAGTTTTCCAATCGTTGAACGTGGCGAAAAACAAGCAAGTCTTCCAGGTCAGCGAGACGATCTGGAATACAGCAGGCGGCATCAAGGCAGCGAACTTGCTGCTCGATGACATCATGAAGCGGCTTGACGTCCCAGCATCATAAATAGACTTCGACCTCATCCGGGCGTGGATGGGGTTGTTTTTTGTTTTTTTGCGATAGGTCATAGGAATTGGTGTAAAAAATATCTATTTTAGTATTAGTAAAGGAATTCAGGCAAGGTTTGTAGAAAATAATGGTCCAGGAGGAAAGTTTTATGACCTTCGATTCAATTGTTTGCTGGGGGAGGAAGCTTGAATGGGAAAAAAGTTATCAAAGCCAAAGTATGATGTCACACGATATTTGTGTGCGGCTGCAGAGTTGGATCGGAAATTTCGGAGTACAGTTTTTGAGCATGTGGTCCATAACTCATACCGCTTTGTGGCCAAAAGCTATGGAGTAGACTTACCAAGAGTGGTAAGGCAATGCCTCAGAGCGCAGACTAGAGACTTGGTAGTAGATTCATTGTTTTGTTTAATTCTTATTGTTTTTTTGGTAAAGCATTTTTCGAAATACGGGCTTGTTTATGGAATTATCGGATTCATCCCTGCCTTCCTAGCCTGGCCCTTTTTCTATTCTTTTTTAGTTACAATTGGTTCCAAACTGTATTCAGAATGGCTTGTCACGAAACAGTTGTCTAGAAATCGCTTTCATAAGGCTGGAGAAGCATCGTCGTTCGTAGAGAAAATGAACGAGCAACGTTTGAAGGAGCTGGAAGAACTTGAAGCAGGAAATGCGATTTACTACAGTGGTTACTCTCCGTTTGTTGGGGCAGGGCAGCGTCTTGGTGGATGGTCTTTCGTTTTTAGAACACAAAATGCAAGAAATAGAGAGAACTATGTCGATATCTCACTTCCGCATTTGTATGCTTTTCTGGAACAGAAGCTCCACAATTTAAATATTAAGGACATGAGCGTTAACGACGGCCTTTTCATTGATGGAAAAACGTTAAATATGTATCCAGAGTTTTTGACGCGTGATGGTTCAGCCCCTCTTCTGAACGTAAGCGACGACATGATTGAAGAAAGCATGAAAACATTTTCCGAACAGAGAAGATTTTACAAAGTGGTACAGGTGACTGGATGGCAAGGGAATTTTATTTTTTCTACATTTTTCCGGTTGGTGAAAAATAATAGACAAATGTTTTTAGAGGTCAGCTATTATCTCCTTCCGCCGTTAAAGGAAGAGTATTATAAAATCGACCAGATGAGCTCCACCATAAAAGCAAGCAAGATAGGAAAAGCCTTTATTCGCTCTATTATTCCTGCACTGCTAAATCCTTTTCGTTCGCCAGTTAGGTTGATTTCACAAGTAAATCTACTGATTTCAAAAGGGCGAACAGCAAATCAAGAGAGCAAAGAAAGAGAAGAGAATCCGCAGTTTGATTATGGAGCTATTGAAAGTATTCGTGAGATGGTTGCTTGCAACAACTTGCAAAATTACTTTCAAGAGGCAGATGTGGATATGTATCGGAAGCAAATTGAGCGTCATTTAATGGATGCTATGACAGAGTACTTTATAGATCATGATGTTGATGTTTCTGAATTTAATTCACGAAAAGAAACTGTTCTTCAGCAGGGAATTGTAATCAATGGAGGCAACATTCAAGTCGAAAATATGGTTAATGGAAATCAGTTTTTTCAAAAAGTGAGTGAGAATATTAAAGAAGCAGTAAAAAGCTGAAAGGTAGGTGGAGCGGCAGATGGGTAATCAGAAAGGAATAATTATTAACGGTGGAAATTTTACCGTCACGAATTTAGTGAACGGCGACCAAATTAATTATAATTCTGTGGAAAAAAAGCCAAGACGAGAAAGAGACACTGAGCAATACGAGGTAATTTTTTCGTTTGCGGGGGAACAAAGAGAGAGTGTGAAGGAAGTAGCAAGAATCTTATCTGCGAAAAAAGTGAGCGTTTTCTATGATGAATCTGAACAGATAAACCTGTGGGGGAAAAACCTCAAGGAGCAATTTCAGCGCATTTTTGGTTTCGAAGGATTCTTTTGTGTTGTTTTTGTTTCTAGTGATTATATGCAAAAAAGATGGTGCCGAATGGAGAAAGAAATTATGGAGGCCCGTGAGGCGAAGGCAAATCGAGAATATATTTTGCCTATCACATTGGACGGTACAATGATTCCTGATTGGGAAGATCATAAAGCATTTCTGGATGGAAGAAACAAGTCGGCTCAAGAAATCGCCGATGCTATCTTTCAAAAGTTGTATCTGGAATACAAGCAATAGATTTACCAAGCTAATTTAGCAAGCAATAACCGGGGAGGAACTAGCTTGAAAGTTTATTTTATTCATCCAGTTCTTACGATCGGAGATTCCCGAGAAGCAGTAGACTTTTTTACAAGATGCGAAAATGAACTGAGAAAATACACTGTAGTAGTTACAGTAGATAACGAACTGGTCCTGAGAAATGTTGAAGTAGGAAAAGACGATAGCTTGGTTTTCTTCAATATTAATCATAATGGGGACGCATATTCTCCAGCCGTTACTCGTCTTTTTCAACAGGTTTCCAACTCCAAAACTACTGAAGAAATTAAAAGTACGGTAGTGCCCATTGCAATCGGTAAAGAGTCTCGGAACCCGCAGGGCATTTTTAGTGACGTCCAGAGTTTTGATGTTATCGACGAATTAAGGCGTAGAGGACTTGGTCCGGATTATCTTCCGACAGTCGCAGTTGCTCTGGCACGAACAATTGTGTCGAGGCAGCAGCCAACGATTTATAAAGATAAAATGAAGTTTTTTATCAGTCACAGGCGCTCAGATGGAGAAAAGATTTCTGCTAAATTTTGTGATGATCTGCGTTTGATGGGTGAGAAGTCTTTTCGTGATCTATTTGACGTTCAAGTTGGCGAAAATGCTCAAGAAATCATTGAATCTGAACTAATCCAATGCGATGCGGTTATTTTTCTGGATACGCCTCAAACGGGTCAGTCAAGCTACATAAAGAAAGAGCTAGAATTAGCCCTTTCCCACAACGTTCCGATCATCTGGGTAAAAGTAGGGGGAGATAATGGCAGAATTCCATTGGGGATCGAGCCACATAGTGAACCACATTTTTCTTTTCCAGAAATAAATGAAGATAATCCCGACTTTCATCCGCTCGTTTTAGAGGAGATTGTAAACAAAACTTTTGAAATCTCCAGAGAAGCAGCATCCAAAGTATACGACCAGATTCAACGGATAAAAGACTTGGAATCGTATGGTGTGAATGTTCAGGAACTTGATCGTCGGAACTTGGTGTATAGGATGAGTATAAAAAGGACCGGGATGATTAAGTATACGCAAAAACCGATTATGCATATTGTGCAAATGTTTGGCCGAACACCTAAGCAGGAAGATATTACTTCTATAGGGGCCAAAATCAATCAGTTAAGTTACGTGCATCCAGAATGGGGACCATTCCATGATACAACATTGCTGCTGACCCCTCGTTCTGTGCCCAAGTCGAATACGATTTCTGAAGCCTTTGTCATGGAATCATCCGATGATTACGTCGCGGAGATAGAACGATTAAGCATCGCTCATCTTCCCAAATCACTAGAAAAGAAAAAAATTGTACTTTCCGGAGCATTTCCAGATTCGGATGTACAATTTCACCAGAAACTTACAGATGCTGTTTATGTGTTCACACATGAAATTTTGAGGAGAAGGGGGAATCTGGTTTTCGGAGCCCATCCAACTTTTCAGCATTTGATCTTTGGGAAAGCACGGGAGTTAGTAGGGGAAGAAAGTAATAAATATGTGACAATGTATATATCTGAATACTTTTTAGCAGGGTACTCATTAACTGATATTGGGAAGTTATGCACGATTATACCGACCAAAGTAGAGGAAAATCTTGAAAAGAGCTTGACTGAATTAAGAATACAAATGATTGCCAATAATGATGTGTCAGCCTTAATTGTCTTAGGGGGAAAAGAAAAAGGAAACGGGCAAAAGCCAGGTATCGACGAAGAAATCGAGATAGCGATAGCGAATGGTATCCCTGTTTATATAATTGGCTCAGTAGGTGGTCGCAGCGCCCAATTAGCAAGCAAAATCTTCAATGAGAAGAAATTTTCCGGTTTAAACAACTTATCCATTGACGATAACTTGTTGTTGATGTATGGAGCTGATTATCGTGTTATCGCTGATAAAATCTTATCATCTCTGAATTAGTTAAATACCAGGCTGTTATCTCCACCAATAATTCGGGGTTATTTTTCTCTAAGTCAAGTATAATACGTCGATAAGAATCCCTAGCTTGAATGAGTTAGGGATTTTCGTTTAGTAAAATTCATACACCCTAGATTTTTCAATCATGACATTTGTCATACCCTCGACTTGACAGTTATGACTACAGGGAACACGTCGCATTCTTTACAATAAAGAAAGTAAATTGCGTCCGATGTAACCGAAGGCATCCACGCGGTCAATCGAGGAGGTACCAACCATGCGTCAATCCAACATCGCCCAGCTCAAAAAGAATGTGGCCCCTTTTGAAAAAACAGACACCAAGTCAAGCATTCTTCAGTTGGTCAACACGCTTCTCCCCCTGCTTTTGCTCTGGTATGCCGCCTATCTCAGCCTGTCCGTATCGTACTGGCTGACGTTGCCGCTGGCGATCCTGACAGCCGGCTTTGTCATCCGCACGTTCATCATTTTTCACGACTGTTGCCATCAGTCTTTTTTCAAAAGCCGCCGGGCCAACGACATCATCGGCACGATCACAGGGGTGCTGACATGCGTTCCGTACGAACAATGGAAGCAATGCCATTCCATTCATCATGCGACGAGCAGCAACCTCGACAAGCGGGGCGTCGGTGACATCTGGATTTTGACGGTGGAGGAATATCTCGCTGCTTCGCTTTGGCGCAAAATCGCTTATCGCATCTACCGCAATCCGCTCGTCATGTTCGGCCTCGGTCCGATCTTTGTCTTTGCACTGCAATACCGCTTCAATCGCAAGGGAGCCCGCCGCAAAGAGCGGATGAACACGTATTTGACCAATGGGCTTTTGGTTGGGCTGTATGCGCTTCTGATCTGGGCGATTGGCTGGCAAGCGTTTCTGCTCGTGCAAGTCCCCGTTTTTCTGATCTCCGGATTGATGGGGATTTGGCTGTTTTACGTGCAGCACCAGTTCGAGGATTCCTATTTTGAAAACGAGGAAGAATGGAGCTACGTGAAGGCCGCCGTGGAGGGTAGCTCCTACTACAAGCTGCCGAGAGTGCTCCAGTGGATCACGGGCAATATCGGTTTTCACCATGTGCATCATCTGAGTCCGAAGGTGCCAAACTACCATTTGGAAAAAGCGCACAACGGGACGCCGCCGCTGCAAATGGCGACGACGATTACGCTGTCGACCAGCCTGAAAGCCTTGCGCTTCCGTCTGTGGGATGAAGCGAGCAAGCGTTTTGTGAGCTTCCAGGAAATCAAACAGCTCCACCACAAACCAACCAAGCAGAGGTCTGCATCTGCCGAAACGATTATCGGGGCGTTGCACAGCCCAAAAAACAGCCTGGAAGGCAAAATAAGCCTGCCCGAATCTCCATCCTTCCGTTACACTGAGAAGTAGCGGCGAAGAAAAAAGGTGGGCATTCATGCAAAAATGGTATCACATCCTCCATAGAAATACAGGCTTGAGTCCGTATGTGTGGGTTGTCTTCTACATCCTGCCGTTTTATTTCATCTTCCGCTCGTCTTCCACGTACGAAGTGGCGAGCGGGATCGCGATGATTCTCCTGTTTTTTGCGTGCTACGTCCTGGCGTTCCTCTCCAAGGGCTGGCTGGTCTACTTCTGGACCAGTTTGCAGATCGTGATCTCGATTGCGATGACCATCATGTTCGGCTATGTGTACTTCTCGCTGTTTTTGGCGTATTTCATCGGCAATATCGAGAACAAGATCGGCTTTATTACGCTGTACACGATTCATCTGATTAGTACCGTCGCGACGATCAACATGGGCTTTCTCTCGAAGAACGTGCAATTGATCAACCAACTGCCGTTTGTGCTCGTCAGCGTGATTGCCGTCATTTTACTGCCAGTGACGACGTATAACCGGAACAAGCGGGAAAAGCTGCAGGGAGAATTGAATCACGCAAACAAGCGGATCTCCGAGCTTGTCAAACTGGAGGAACGGCAGCGCATCGCCCGCGACCTGCACGATACGCTGGGGCAGAAGCTGTCCTTGATCGGTCTGAAAAGCGATCTGGCCAGCAAGCTGCTCCAGCAAAACCCCGACCTAGCGCAAACCGAGCTGAAGGAAATCAGGCAGACAGCCCGGATCGCGTTGAAGGAAGTGCGGGAAATGGTGACGCAGATGCGGGGTACGCGGCTTGCGGACGAAATGTTCCGCATCAAGCAGATTGTCAAGGCAGCGGAAATCGAATTTTCCCTGGAAGGCGATCCGGATTTGAAGCACACGTCTCTGATGGCCGAAAACGTACTCAGCATGTGCCTGAAGGAAGCCGTCACAAACGTTGTCAAGCATAGCAACGCCACCGCATGTTCGATTGTCATCGAGTCAGCCCGGACGGATCTGGTTGTACGCGTCAACGACAACGGCAAGGGGATGGCAGAGGAATCCGTTTGCCGGGGGAATGGGCTTCGCGGGATGCGCGAGCGTCTGGAATTTGTCAACGGCAGCATGGACATTCAGTCGTCGGAGTCTGGTACCCAGGTCGTGCTTCGGGTGCCGAATGCCTTCAAACAATCGGAAAAGGAGGCGGGCGTATGATTCGCATCGTCATTGCGGAAGATCAGCGGATGCTGCTTGGCGCGCTGGCTTCGCTGCTCGATCTGGAAGAGGATATGCAGGTCGTCGGGAGAGCAAGCAACGGCGAGGATGCCGTCAAGCTGGTCCACCTGCATCAGCCCGACATTTGCATCATGGATATCGAGATGCCGGTGAAAAGCGGGCTGGATGCCGCAGAGGAGCTGAAAGACAGCGGCTGCAAGGTGCTGATTCTGACGACCTTTGCTCGCCCCGGCTATTTCGAGCGTGCGTTGAAGGCCGGGGCAAACGGCTATCTGCTGAAAGACAGTCCCAGCGAGGAGCTGGCCAGCTCGATCCGCAGCATCATGGCGGGCAAGCGGATATACGCCCCGGAGCTGGTGGATGAGGCGTACGGACAGGAGAATCCGTTGACCGAGCGGGAAAAGGAAGTGCTGCTGTTGATCGCGGACGGCAAAAACACCAAGGAAATCGCCAGCCAGCTGTTCCTCACGACGGGGACTGTGCGCAACTATATTTCCGTCATTCTCGACAAGCTCGGCGTGAGCAACCGGATTGAAGCGATCATGCATTCCAAGGAAAAAGGCTGGTTCAAGTAGCCCAAACCAAAGCCAGAGACACAGCGGGAGAGGCTCTTTCTGTAGCAGGCAGGAAGGGCTTTTTGGCGTTCCAGTCCGGTCAGGTCGTGCCCAGGGCGCTTGGGGTTCGCACGTATGCCTGCGCGCTTCTTCCAGGTTCCTGCGTCAGCGGGCCAAGGTAGTACGCCCGAATTTCCTCCAATGTCTTTTGCGCTGGCTGGACGAATTCGCGATCCCACTCTTCGGGGGGCGACGCGAGCGAGATGCCTTTTTCGTCGAGGAGGTGAAACAGGTCTTTGTCAGCCTGGGTGGGAATCCACCAGGTGTAGACGGGATTGGTCTGGCCTTTGACCAGAGACTCCACGATGAACTTCAAATATTCTGCTGTCGACAGCGAGCCGTAGTTCACAGCGGATTCCGGTTCAGGGGCAGGGTACTGCTCCGGGTAGCGCAGCGGGCCGTAGTGAATGGAAAGGCCCAAAAAGCCGACAGGCGGGATGTTGTTCCCGTATCCGGGGAGCGAAAACGGCAAGTCGGCGGCGAAATGCAGGCGCACGATGACCGAATTGATGAACTGCCGCTCGAAGAAGCTCTCCTTGTGCCAGATGCCCAAATCGCGGGCGATTGTATCCCAGTAGATGATCGAGGTGTTGTGAGCCAGCCAGAAGGCGGAGGACATCTCTTCAAAGGTCTTGAAAAATTCGTCGTCGTGCTCGTTGAACGGGTCGATCAAGTCGTACCATTTGAAATAGCCGTGCTTTTTGCGCCAGCTTTGGGCGAGCAGCAAAAAATCGATCAACCGCTGGAGGCGCGGCTCCGGGCTTTGCCGGTTGTTGGCAAACAGGTGGGTCGCTTCCAGCAGATCGGCGGTGAAGTTGCCGTTGACGAAGTCCCAGTAATTCACGTCCCCGGCCTGGGAGCGCTGCTCGTCCACCCGCTTTGTTTCCGTCTCCCAGTGGGCAAACGTCGTGACGTCGATCCCGAAGTACAACTCGAACGGCAGCAGATCGCCAAACAGGCTGAAGCGGTAGGGACTGGATTGCTGAAACCATGTTTGGATGAAGGCGAGCCGGGCCGAAGGCAAAACGAGGAGGGCTCTTTCCAAAGCGTTCGTTTTCGCGATATCGGCTTGGAACTGCTCCAGTGATATAGCGCCTGCGGCAAACGGAGACGACGAGGCCAGAAAGTCGACGCCGTCCTCGTCATTGTCGTACTGCACGAGAATGTGCGTGAAGCTGATGTGGGCCAGCGGTGAGGGGACGAGCTGGCTCCAGCGATGCGCGGTGCCGTTGTCGATCGCCCCGATGATGACGACGGGCTTGTCCGCTTCTCCGTTGAACGAGATGGCGCCGCCATCCTGGACGATGATCTTGCGTTGGCAGCGGACATTGATGGAGGCTCCCACCTCAAAGCTGACGCGGACGCCTGCGGGAATGGTCACGTCGTCTGGCCCGACCAGGTAAGGGCCGTTTTGGGCAGTCAAGACGCAATCGCTCTCGATCCTGCCGCTCAGGCGAACGTATTTGTCGACATGCAGTTGGCAGGCGTGTTGCGGATCAGAATCCGGGCCGAGCGTCAGCTTCAGATAATAGAAGCCGTCTTCGTAAGGGAAAAAAGGCAGAATGATGCTGCCGCCGGAAGCAAAGCGGCCCTCGCTCAGCTTCGTTCCGTGCCTGTCATACACTTCGATGGCCGAAGCCGGATGCGTCAGGTTGCTGATATGGATTTCTACCGCTTCTTGGGAGGTGAGAAACAGCTTGTACATTTCGCTATGGGGATCGCGATCGGGTGACGCTTTGCGGATGGGTTTGTCTGTTTCCAGCATGGATACGGATGCAAAAGAATTCATGGAACGCCGACTCCTATTCCAAACATTCAGTCATAAGTAGGGGAAATCTTCCATCAGAAGTATCAGACGCGCAAGCCGGGAAAAAGTTTTGGGAGTAACCGAGCCTTTTGCCTGAGAGGACAAGCATTCTTGCTTGGAACTGGGCGAATATCCGTTATACTAGCAGAGAAGGGCGAAGAGACTTTGTTTGTATGGGAAGGACGGGGGAAGGAAGATGAAAGTAGCGATTGCACAGCTCACCGCGACAATGGACAAAACGTTGAATCTGCAAAAGGCGCAAGACTATATCGCCAGAGCCAAAAGAGCCGGGGCAGACTTTGTCATTTTGCCCGAGATGTACAGCGCTCCTGCCACGCCCAAGTCGGGAGTAACGCCGGCCGAGGTGGCGGAAAAGCTGGATGGCCCGTTTGTTGCGGGATTGGCGGAAGCGGCGAAGCAGCATGGCGTTTACGTGGTGTGCGGCGTGTTCGAATCGATTGACGGGGATGAAAATCGCGCCTACAATACGACGGTGTTTTTCAATCGCGAGGGCGAGCTGATTCATGCCTACCGCAAGACACACCTGTACGACGCTTTTTCCTATATCGAGTCGGACTTTATTGCGCCTGGGGACAATCCGTATCGCGTGGTGGAAACGGAGTTTGGCAAAATCGGGTTGATGGTTTGCTACGAGGTGCGCTTTCCGGAGATTGCGCGGCAGTTTGCCTTGCAGGGAGCGGATGTGTTGTTCGTCCCCGCTGGCTGGGTAGCGGGCGCAATGAAAGAGGACCATTGGGAGACGCTGGTCCGGGCGCGAGCGATCGAAAACACGATGTTCGTGTGCGCGGCAGACCAGGTCGGCAACATTTTTGCGGGACGCAGCATGATCGTCGATCCCATGGGTGTCGTCCTTGCCAGCGCGGGAGAAGAAGAAGCTTTGCTGATCACAGAATTGGATCTGGAGCGGATTCAACGCGTGCGCGGTAAGCTTCCGAGCGTGGCCAATCGCCGGGCGGAGTTGTACACCAATTAAATACAGGGGATTTGTGGAC
The DNA here is from genome assembly GCF_051967035.1 of Brevibacillus sp. SAFN-007a. NCBI lineage: Bacteria > Bacillati > Bacillota > Bacilli > Caryophanales > Paenibacillaceae > Brevibacillus > Brevibacillus sp. SAFN-007a. Next base: position 52,425 of record NZ_JBQCKK010000009.1, read on the forward strand.
AAAAACAGGTAGCCGCCCCGCAAGCGCAAGCGGGCGACTACCTGTTTTTTTTGTTTGGAAAAAAAGTGGCCAGGCACATTTTCGTTTTTTCTTCATAGGCTTATAGTAGATACCCATTTATTTCTTAGCCCTTATGCAAGCGGTACCATCATGAGAAAGGAAGTGTGTGCGAATGTTTTGGTTCGTATGGGCTGTCGTCGGCGTCGTTGTCTGGTTGGCACTCAACTTGATTTTGACAGGAAAAGCGGCAGGAACAGGCTGGTGGGCTTCGCTCATCGCTGCGCTTCTGGGCAGTTGGCTTGGAGATCTGGTTTTGGGCGATTGGCTGTGGCTATGGGCCGGATTCAACGTCATTGCCGGGGTTATCGGAGCGGTTGTGCTCACCTGGCTGTGGAACTTGCTCAGCAGACAATCCAAGTAGCACCACAGCACGCTCCCCTTGTTGTGGGCATAGGCAAAAAGCAGGAGGGAATCGTCCCAGTGACGGTTCCTTTTTTTCGGTGCGCCACGCATGGCGACTAACTGGGCGGTGACAAAAACGGCTTTCATGAAGTGGGTCCCGAACCATATTTAGTTCTCCTCGTATTTCCCTGGATGTTTTTCACCCGATGAAACGCAGATATCGAATACATACTTCAGGAATGGATCATTTCTGATGGGGGAGTTTTTCGTTACCTTGATAAAAATGACCGAAAAAATCGTGAATAGCATGTATCCAATCATGACTCCAATAAAGTTGAAAATGACATCATTTACATCTATATACCGATATGGAAACCCTAAAGACAACCCTATTGCCAGTTGAAGCAATTCAATCGTAAATCCCACTGATAAACCGAGAACGGCCATTTTCTTGAGAGTTGTCTTGATTAGGAAGGCAACCCCAAATCCGAAGGGTACGGTTAAGAGGATATTCAAAAGAACCTGCATATCCATTTCAAATCCTGGGGGGAAGTGAAGGGGAAGTAAATGAATTTCTTCGGAAAACGCATTTACCCTGCTGGCTCTTACCGCGATTAATCTAGGGTCAATCGGAATGGGGAAAATCGTAAATTTTAATACCTGTAAGAGATAGAAAGAAAACAGCGTATAAAAGAACAGAAAGGGATAGCCCTTCCTCCATTTATACCTGAGCATCAGTACGGACATGAGTATGAAAATAAGTCCAATAAATAATGGATACCGATTAAAGAGTAACAAGGGATATCTCTCCGTTTCTACAATGGGAATAAACGGCGTTTTTTTACTGCCGTTGTTAGATTTCTTTAAGAGGCCCTCAAAGAAAACGGTGAAACCAGCAAAATGTATTCGAATGATCCACTGGAAACAGTGTAAACGAATCAGAACCAGATGCAAAATGCTGACTTCACCTGGAACCCCAAAGTCGGGTCAAGTTCGGACGGCCGGGCGAAAAGGCACGCATAAAGCGAGCGGGAGCGCATAAAATCAAGGAAGGCAAACGGGCAAGGTTTGACGTTTTCGTCATAAATCTTACTTGACCAGTAGGGATTGTTGGTAATATAACTATAGCTAGACCAAAGAAAATGGCTGTACAAGTGCAGAGGAGAAAGAGAGGGAACCTATGTCAACGATACTTACGATTCTCAATGTGGCGATCATGCTTGTAATCATTGGGGGCTTGTATGCCCTGCAAAAGAAACACGTTTCCTTTTCCAAACGGGTGTTTGTCGGTCTCGGAATCGGAATTGTATTCGGACTCATCCTGCAATTCGTCTACGGAGTCAAATCAGACGTCTTGAAAGACACCATCGAGTGGTACAACATCGTGGGCAAGGGCTACGTGAAGCTGCTGCAAATGATCGTCATGCCGCTGGTGTTGATCTCGATTGTTGCCGCTTTTACCAAAATGAAGCTCGCCAACAACATCGGCAAAATCAGCTCGCTGATTATCGGGCTTCTGGTCGGGACGACAGCGATTGCCGCTGCCATCGGGATCGCCTCGACGTTTGCCTTCCATCTGGACGGCAGCCAGTTCCAGCAGGGAGAAGCGGAGGCGGCGCGCATTGAACAGGTGGAAGCGCGCCTGGGCGATATTCAAAATATGACCTTGCCGGCGAAAATTTTGGAGCTGCTCCCGGCCAATCCATTTCTCGATCTGACCGGGGAGCGGGCTACCTCTACGATTGCCGTCGTGATTTTCTCCGCCCTGATCGGGATTGCGTACTTGGGCGTGAAAAAGAACAGCCCTGAGCAGGCGGAGTGGTTCGCCAAAATCGTCGATGCGCTGCATGCCGTCATCATGCGCGTCGTGACGCTGATTTTGCGTCTGACGCCATACGGAGTGCTGGCGATCATGACGCGCGTAGCCGCGACGAGCGACTACCATGCGATCTGGCAGCTTGGCAAATTCGTCATTGCTTCGTATGTCGCGTTGCTTCTCATGTTTGTCGTGCATCTGCTGATGCTGGCTTTTGCCGGGTTGAATCCGCTGGTTTATGTGAAAAAGGCGTTTCCCGTCCTGGCCTTTGCCTTTACCTCCCGTACCAGCGCAGGGACATTGCCGCTGAATGTGAAAACACAGACGCAGGAATTGGGGGTGCCGGAGGGAATTGCCAATTTTGCCGGCTCCTTCGGTCTGTCGATCGGACAAAATGGCTGCGCAGGCACGTATCCGGCGATGCTGGCCGTCATGGTAGCGCCAATAGCCGGAGTTGATCCCTTGACGCCTTCGTTCATTCTGACGTTGATCGTCGTTGTCGCGCTCAGCTCCTTCGGGGTTGCAGGGGTAGGAGGCGGAGCTACGTTTGCCGCATTGCTCGTCCTGTCGACGATGAATCTGCCTGTGGCGATTGTCGGGCTGCTCATCTCTGTAGAGCCGCTGATCGACATGGGCCGCACAGCGCTCAATGTGAGCGGCAGCATGACGGCTGGAATTTTGACGAGCCGGGCAACCAAAGATCTGGATACAACCGTATTCAACGGAACACAGCCACAATCTGTGACGGGATAAGGAACCGAGAAGGGAAAACCCGGCTGCACTGCCTGACTGGCAGGAGCAGCCGGGTTTTTGGCGTTCGGACGCGATCCGTCTCGTCGGAATCAGCAGTCCCGCGCTTGGGTATTCTTGCGGATTTGTCAGATTTTGGTGAATAAACAAGGAAAATGTCGGAAGAAAATATTCTGGAAAAAAAGGGATTTTTCCCACAAAAAGCAAATAAGATAAAATGTTTCATATAATCATAATCTTTTGATTGGGGGAATTTTTTAGAATGAAAAAGTCTTATGTTGCTACCAGCCTCACTCTCAGTATCGCAGTAGGTGTGTCGGGACTTGCAGCTGTGCCTGCCCTGGCGAAACCCAAGCAGATTGAATTCAACAAGCAGTGGGACACACCGCAGTATATCGGAGAGGCGTGGCAGCCAGAAGGGGTCAAGGGGGATGACATCGTCTGGTCATACCTCGAGAAGTACAAAGACGAATTCCGTATCCAAGGAAATGTCGAGGACCATTTCAAAATCGTGAATGAGGTTCGCAACAAAGAAACGGATACGAAGCATTACCGCTTGCAGGAAGTCTACAACGATATCCCGATTTACGGCTTCCAGCAGACCGTTCATATAGATGCCGACGGTAACGTCACGTCTTATTTGGGCCAATTCATTCCTGATCTCGATAACAACAAGCAATTGAAGAAGAAGCCGAAGCTCACTGAACAAAAAGCATTGAAGCAAGCGATCAAGGACATAGAGGACGAACTGGGCGAAAAACCGGATTTCAGCCGCGATCCGGAAGCGAAGCTGTACATTTACGTGCATGAGGACGAAGCTTACCTGGCGTACGCTGTTGAGCTGAACTTCCTCGAGCCGCAGCCAGGCCGCTGGATGTATTTTATCGATGCGCACAGCGGAGAAGTGATCAACAAATACAATGCAATCGACCAGGCAACCGGAACCGGAACAGGCGTACTGGGCGACACCAAGCAGTTTGAGACGACACTGCAAAGCGGCAGGTACGTCCTGACCGACAAGACACGCGGAAAAGGCATTGAAACGTACACAGCCAATAACCGCTCCACGCTCCCTGGCACGCTCTTGACCGACACCGACAACTATTGGACGGATGGTGCAGCTGTCGACGCGCACGCCTATGCGCAAAAGACGTATGACTACTACCGCAATGTGCACAATCGCAACAGCTTTGACGGAAACGGCGCAGTGCTTCGTTCTACCGTTCATTACGCAGTGCGATACAACAACGCATTCTGGGACGGCTACCAAATGGTATACGGCGACGGAGACGGCACTACGTTCCTGCCGCTGTCCGGCGGACTGGATGTAGTAGCCCATGAGCTGACCCACGCCGTCACTGAGCGGACAGCAGGACTGGTTTACCAAAATGAGTCGGGGGCGTTGAACGAGTCGATTTCCGACATCTTCGGCGCGATGATTGACAACGACGATTGGCTGATGGGTGAGGACATCTATACGCCAGGTGTGAGCGGCGACGCGTTGCGCTCCCTGGAGGACCCATCCGAGTATGGCGATCCGGATCACTACAGCAAGCGCTACACAGGTTCCCAAGATAACGGCGGCGTCCACATCAACAGCGGAATCAACAACAAGGCAGCGTATCTGCTGGCAGAAGGTGGCACGCACTACGGAGTGACCGTCAACGGCATCGGCCGTGCCGATACGGCGAAAATTTACTACCATGCTCTGACAAACTATCTGACGCCGTACTCCAATTTCTCCGCTATGCGTCGTGCTGCTGTGCAGTCCGCTACCGACCTGTTCGGTGCGAACTCCAATCAAGTCAGAGCTGTTAATGCAGCGTATGATGCAGTAGGCGTACGCTAAACGATCAGAATAAAGTAAGAAGAAAGGCAACCACTCGCAGGGGTGGTTGCCTTTTTTTAGGGGCTTGCGTGACAAGGCGATGATGTCTCTGTGAATGCGGGGACATCCTTTTTTTCAGGGAAACAGGCAGGTTTTCTTCGTCGAAGAAAACGGTTGGTAAACGGCCTTCAGGCAGCGAACAAGCCGCGCATGATGGAAAAAAGATACGCCTGCGCAGCTTCAACCGATGCGTGCGCAGGCGTTAGACAACGGCCGCGACAGCGGCAACAGGCTTTGCACGGAGCACAGCCTGCTGCTGCCAGCGGCGAGGCGAGACAGGACAGGATGCGCCCGTCCGTCTCTGAAACGATCCGGTTATTTGCCGCCGTCCCGTATGGCGGCTTTTTTGGCGTGACGGGCTTGTTGCCGCGCTTCCGGCTTCTACTGCACCTGGGCTTCCGTCCCCCGGTTGGCCAAGGCCAAAAGCTTGTTCCCCGCGTGGATGGCAGCCTGAATGATGTAGCCAGTCGTAAACGACAAGACGATGGTCCCGTAGTAAATCGGCCCGTCGAGCAAAAAGCTCAAGGTGAGAAACAGGCAGGCCAGCGAGATTTCCGTCCGGCGAAACGTCCACTTCATCCGCTTGGAGATTACGAGCACGAAAGCTTCCTGCGGTGCCGTGCACACCTGCGTGCAGACGTACAACCCGATGCCGCTGCCGATGCACAGGTTGCCGAGCGCCATGGTCAACAGCGGCGGCAGCGAGCGGATGCCGGCCATCAGGGCGTCGATCGAGCCGATCAGGTCGACAAAGACAGAGATCAGCACCATTACGACAACGGCGCCCATCGTAATGTAGCTGCGATCCATGAAAAAGACGATGCAGACAAAGGCGAAGTTGATCGCAAACATCCAAAAGCCGATGGATACGCCGAAATTTTGATACAGGGCAATAAACAAAGAATCATAGGGACTAAGTCCGAACGAAGTGATCGTCGTCATCATGTTGATGCCGAGCGCGAGAATGAAGAGACCTGCGATAAACAGGACGTATTCGAATTTGAAGCGAAACACGAATAGCACGACTCCTTTCCTCTTCCATTGGCAACAGGATAATGTGTGGAACGCTTTTCAGAGCAAGAAAAAAATGTGCCGGGCAAGCTTTCCGCCCATTTGCTTTCGCGCGGCATGTTTTTCAACTGGAGAAATGGACGCCTTTCCCGTTACTATAGGAAGAGAGAAGGACGGATTCGAACAGACAGAGGGGTAATCAGGAGTGGCTAACATTCGAGAAATTGCGAGACTGGCGGGAGTATCCGTCTCCACCGTGTCGCGTGTGCTGAACAACCATCCGTATGTCAACGAACAAAAACGCGCGGAAATCATGCGGATCATCGAGGAGCTAAACTACGTGCAGAACAGCAACGCCGTCCATCTGTCGACCGGAAAAACGCGGGTGGTTGGCGTGACTCTTCCGCTCGTCAACAATCAGTATTACAGTTCGATTATCGAAGGGATTGCCGCCGAAGCAGCCCGGCACCAATACAACCTGATGGTGTGCCAGACCAATAATAGCGCCGAGCAGGAGCAGAGCATTTTGCGTCTGTTGAAAAACAAAAAAATGGACGGCCTTATCATGTGTTCCCGGGCGAATGCTTGCAAGACGATTGAAGAGTACGCCCAGTACGGCCCGATCGTTACCTGCGAGGCCAATCAGGCTGCCTCCGTGTCGAGCGTGCATATCGACCATTACCAGACCTTTCGGATCGGGATGGAATATTTGCTCGGCAAAGGACATCGGAAAATCGGCTACTGCATAGGCAGAACAAACAGCTTCAATAGTCAGCACCGAAAACGGGCCTACCGTGACATGCTTGGTTCCGTAGACGTGACGCCCTCGCCCGACTGGGCCTTTGAAAACTGTCTGACTGTACAGGACGGCAAAGCCATTGCGCACCGTATCCAGCAAATGAAGGAGCCGCCTACTGCTTTGATCGTCTCCTGCAATCATATTGCGGCGGGGATCGTCAAGGAAGCGGGCAGGCTGGGGCTGCGCATACCCGAAGACCTGGCGATTATCGGCTGCGATGACCAGCCGATCGGCGAACTGCTGGAGATTACCACGGTATCCAGCCCGAGCAGCTTGATGGGAACATACGCTTTTGAAATGCTGTACGACAGGATTCTCCACCAGCGAAGAGAAAAAGAAGAGAAGGAGCTGCCCCCGGTTTTGGTCGAGAGAAGTACGGCGTAACGTCATCCGCCAAATTTACAGATCGTTCACACGCCATTCATTCCTGCTTGATATCCGTTTCATACAGTGGAGATGACAGAGGAACTGACAGGGGGGCGGAGGATGGATGGAAGTGCGGATTGAATGCGCCAAAAAAGAAGATTTTGCCGAGATGATTACGCTGGCCGATCTGACGTTGCCGGACCGGATGAATCTGCATGAGTTGAAAAAATATATGGAACTGTTTCCCGAGCTGATTTTCAAGGCGACGAGCCAAGATCAGCTGATCGGCTTCAGTTGCGCCGGAATTGACATGTATCAGACGACGGGCTGGCTGTTGTTCAGCAACGTCCGCAAAGAATATCAGGGACAAGGAATCGGCAAGCGGCTGATTGAAGCCCGATTGCAAGCCTTGCGCCGCTTTCCTGCGCTTCGCACGATTTTGGTCACGGTGAGCGAGACGAATCAGTCGTCACTGCGCGCGCTGGCGGCCCACGGCTTTCGCCTGGCGCGCGCCGAGCAGGATTATTACGGCCCTGGCAAGCATCGGCACGTACTGGAGCTGCCTGTCTGTCCCGTTGCCTGCTCCCCGGCAGAGGACGGGCGCTGGAAAGGGGACGCCAGGATATAAGCGGACCCACGCCGGTTTCACCTGGAGCGATGACGGGCGGGAGAAGCCGCTCCGCAAGCGGAAGGAGAAAAAGCGAAGTGAAACGACGGTTGTGCATCATCGCCTGTGGCGCGAAAAAAATATGGGACGTACACCCGGAAGCGGGAGCGACAGAGGCGCAGTACGTCTATCAAAGCGCGTTTCACAAGGCGAGCCAGGCGTATGCCCGGACGTTTTTTTCCGAGTGGGCGATCTTGTCTGCCAAGCACGGCTTTTTGCTGCCGCATGATACGGTGCCGGAAAACTACGATGTCGCTTTTGGTACGAAAAACCCGGAGATCATCACGCTTGACCGTCTGATCCGGCAAGCGCGGGACAAGCAGTTCGCCGGGGTGGAGGAAGTCGTCATGCTGGGCGGAAAGAAATTCAGGAAGATCATCCACGCCGTGTTTGGCGCAGACAAAAGCAGCTTTCCGCTCGCGGATTGCCAGGGCATCGGCTTTATGCTGCAAAAGCTGAACCAGGCGGTGGCGAACAGACAGGAAATCGGAAAGGGATGAGAGGATGGACGGACTCCGGCAGTATGTGTACAAAATCAAGCTTGTTCCGCGGCTGCTCGACCCGGCGAACTGGACGGACAAAGAGCACGAGATCGTCGGAGAGCATTTTCGCTATTTGCAAAAGCTGCTCGCAGACAACAGGCTGATCCTCGCGGGCCGCACGCAAAACATGGACGAGACTACGTTTGGCATTGCGATTTTTCTCGCGGAATCAGAGGAAGCGGCCAGACGCGTCATGGACAACGACCCGGCTGTCCGGCAAAACGTGATGACGGCCGAGCTGTACCCGTACCGCGTCGCCTTATACAACAGCGAGTGGGAACAAACGTGAACAAAGACGAAGAGCCTGTGCGCGCCAAAAACGCATCAGGCTCTTTTTGGTGGGGGCATGCTTTTTGCCAATCGCTTGACACAGCCCCTCTTCCGCAGGCTTCGCTGCTGATCGTTACTGCCCGATGATGATCCGCTCTTTCGGGTGGTGGTAGCGCACGATTCGGTCGTCGCGCTTGAGGAACAAGAGCAGGTTGATAATCCCGACCCGCCCGATCATCATGGTGATAATCAGGATGAGCTTGCCGGGCGTTCCCAGCTGCTCCGTAATTCCGGTAGACAATCCGGTCGTACCAAAAGCGGAGCATACCTCAAACAAAACGTGCTGGAAAGGCAGGTCCTCCAGCCAGACGAGCAGGATGACGGCCATGAACACGAGGACGACCGCGATAAAAAAGACGACGAACGACCGCATGATGTCTTCGTCCACCAGCTCCCGCCCGAATACTTTCACGTCCTTGTAGCCGCGCATGTTGGCCAACACAGTCGCAATCAGGACAAAAAACGTCGTCGTGCGAATCCCCCCGCCCACACTGCTTGGCGATGCGCCAATAAACATCATCGCGGACAGCATGAACAGCGTGGGAGTGGAAAACAGACTGATGTCCATGGTCGACAAGCCGCCGCTTCGCGAGGAAACGGAGTGGAACAACGAGTAAAACAGCGATTCGTGCCATGTTTTATCGAGCAGAGCCTGCTGACGTTCGAAAACGTAAATCAGTACGGCTCCCGCCACGACCAGGGAAAAGAACGTAAGCGTCGTAATTTTGGTAAACAGCGAAAAGGTAAAACGCGCCTTGGCCCGGCGATAGGAGAAGTACGTGCGCAGCTCGATGAGTACGGGAAAGCCGATCGCTCCGCAAATAATGAGCAGCATGACGATCGACTGAAACGTGTAATCGTGCGCATAATCCAGCATGGAATTGCCTTGCAGGTCAAAGCCCGCGTTGGTAAAGGAGCTGACCGAGGCAAAGTAGCCGTGATAAAAGGCTTCGTACCAATTGGTGTAATAGCCCGCAAGCAAGAAGTGTCCGCCCAGCAGCACGGTCCCGATCAGCTCGATGAAGAGCGCCATGACGAGAATGTTGCGCATCAGGTTAACCAGTCCGGACAACGTGGAGCGATTGTGGTCGGTCGCAATCCAGATGCGCTGCTCCAGGCCGATTTGTTTGCCCATCAGCATCCAAATAAATGTCCCGAGCGTCATGATTCCGATTCCGCCCACTTGAAAGAGCAAGGTCAGAAACAAAATGCCCCACTGGTTGAACACTTCATGAATCGCAATCACAGTCAGCCCGGTGACGCTGATCGCACTCGCTGCGGTAAAGAGGGCGTCGATGAACGAGATCGACACGCCCTGGTTATGAAAGAACGGCAGCCACAAGATAACCCCAGAGACCAGAATCAGCGTAACGTAGGAAAACACAATAATTTGAACGGAAGTCAAGCGACGTTTTTGATTAGAAGATAACAAAATGAATGGCCTCCCGAATAAACTTCATGAAGGTAATCATACCAAAAAAAGTTAGAGAGCAAAAATGCTTTGCGAAACGAATTTGCTGCCCGAATTAGTCGAACTCGCTGGCGCGTACATGGAAAACAACGCGGACGTAAAAACAAGAGTCAACCAGAATCACCTGGAGGTTGAGTACAGGCGAATAGATGGGCAAAACGTACACGTTTGCGCAACGAAAGGAGACAACGAGCTGGTAAATGCCGTTGTCCCGGAACATGAGTTTTTTCGAAGTCTGTTGCAAACGTGCAAACACTATTTTTTGGCTTTGGCCGCGTATGGAACCGAACAAGAATATTTTCAGAAAAAGGTAATCAAACTAGAAACATTTTATGACCGATACAAAAAAAGCTATGCTTGATTCGCAGCCAAGCATGCCAACAAGAAAACAGGCTGCCTTGCCTAAAATGCGTCCCCCGCTTGTGTCTGGCAGGAGGGGGCGCTTCAACGGCAAGGCAGCTTTTTTGGTGAAGATCGGCCTGGTGCAAGTCGCTGCTACAAAAGGAAAAAGTAGATCACAGCAGCAAGCGCGATGCGATACAGGGCAAACGGAACGAGCTTGATCCGGTTAATCAGCTTCAGGAAGAAGCGGATTGCCAAGAGGGCAAACAAAAAGGCGCTGATAAAGCCGACAATGAAAAAAGGCAAGGAATCGGCGGTGATGTACTGCCAATGCTTCAACAGCGACAAAAAGCTGGCGCCCGCCATGACGGGAACCGCCATGATAAACGTAAAGTCCGAGGCCGCCCGGTGGCTGAGTCCCAGCAGCACGCCGCCGGAAATCGTCGAACCGGAGCGGGAAAATCCGGGCCACAAGGCGATGCATTGAAACAGCCCGATCAAAAGTGCCTGCTTGTACGTCATCTGGTCAACGGTTGTGACCTTCGGGCGGCCCGGTCGGAACCAGTCGGCGGCGATCATCAGGAGCGCCCCGGCGACAAGCCCGATCAGCACCGTATGGATGGAGAACAGGTACTCGTCAATGTAGTCTTCAAAAATCAAGCCGAGCACAGCGGCAGGCAACAGTCCGACGATCACTTGCGAGAGGCGCAGCTTGTGGCCGGGGCCGTTGCCATCCGGCGACATTTTTTTCAATCCCAGCAAACTTAAAAAACGGTCTTTGAACACGATCACGGCAGCGAGGATCGAGCCGAGCTGAATGACGACCTTGAACGTGTTGGCTACTTCCGGGGAAAACAGCTCTCTGGAATGCAGCAAAGTATCGTCGACGATAATCATGTGCCCGGTCGAAGAGACGGGCGCAAATTCAGTCAGACCTTCTACAAGACCGAGCACGAAGGCCACGAAAATGTTCCACAAATCCATATGTACTCACCTTTCCGATTGGTGTACTTCCTGGCGTACTTCTGTTTGGGAGTGGGGTGTATCGAAGCGCTGCTCCCTTCTCCCTCATCCACTTTAATATAAATGAGCGGAAATAGTAAGTATGTGATTGGGTTATCACCCCGTTTGCTACCGCTTCGCCCAGAAGCGGGATACCCTACTCTTTTCGCCTGCCGCACGGTATGATAGAACAAACAGCTTTTTACCAACAGGAGGTTCGAGCATGCCACATCTCATCGTTCGCGGCATACAGGCCGAGCAAATGGCAGCGATCAGCGAGCCGCTGACAGAAGAGCTTGCCGCTCTGTGTCAGTGCGGGACAGACAATTTCACCATCGAATGCGTGCAGACGACAGGCGTTTTTGGCGGGAAGGTAGTCGAGTCGTTTCCGTTTATCGAAGTCGGCTGGTTTGAGCGAGGCCAGGAAACCCGCGACCAGTTTGCCCGCATCGTGACCAAGCACGTTCTCTCGCTTGGCATTCCGGAAGTAGAAATGGCGTTTGTCGCCTATCAAAAAGAAAGCTATTACGCCAACGGCGAGCATTTCTAGTACAGAACGACAGCCGCTGTCGATTTCCCGGGAAAAGAAAGGATGATTCGACAGAAGCAGGCTTCGCAGCATGACCAGGAATGCGCATGGAAAGGGGCCGCATTCGTATGCAAGATACGGATGAGGCTCCTTTTTGGTTACGAGGCGCCGCTCGTTATTCATAGGGAAGGGAGGGCTACAAGGGAAAAAGCGGAAATAGAATGGCTGCTCTTGGACGCCCGGCCGGATACACCGTGTTCCTTTGTCGGGCTTTTCGCCTGTCTGATCGGGGCTTTTTTCGCGACCGACTGTTGTAACGTCTGCCCATGAAAAAACAGGCTCCCCATCGCATAAAAGGAGTCTGTTTTTTGCATTTCGCCCCGCAAATCGCCCTATTTCTCGGAAAGACTTTTGTTCAATTCCTTCAACTCTTCACTGGTCAAATTCCGCCATTGCCCCATCTTCAGGTTGCCCAGCCGGATATTCATGATGCGCACGCGCTGAAGCTGGCGCACCTGGTAGCCGAACGCCTGGCACATGCGGCGGATTTGTCTGTTCAGCCCCTGCGTCAGGATGATGTTGAAGACGCGGTCGCTGACTTTGGTGACCTTGCAGGGCTTGGTGACGGTCCCGAGTATGCGCACCCCGCTTGCCATACCGCGCAAAAAGCTGGCGGTCACGGGCTTGTCGACGGTGACGATGTACTCTTTTTCGTGATTGTTTTCCGCCCGCAAAATCTTGTTCACGATGTCTCCGTCGTTGGTCAGCAGGATGAGGCCCTGGGAGTCCTTGTCCAGCCTGCCGATGGGAAAAATCCGTTCCGGGTGGTTGACGAAGTCGATGATGTTGCCTTTCACGTGCAGCTCTGTCGTGCAGGTGATGCCGACAGGCTTGTTCAGGGCAATGTAGACGTTCTTTTTCTTCGCGCCGAGCGGCTTGCCGTCAATGCGGACGTCGTCGCCGGGCGCGACGGTGCTGCCCAACTGGGCGGTCAAGCCGTTGATGGTTACGCGCTTGGCTTCGATCCATTTGTCTGCTTCGCGGCGCGAGCAAATGCCTGTTTCGCTGATGAACTTGTTAATTCGCATGGGTGGTTCCTTTCGCTAGTTACTGCTGTTTTTCCAATGGGCATCATACTCATAAGGGGAGCGTAGACGACGCGATCCGGCTTGCTTCCACGCCCGGTTGCTCGCCTGGTTTTTTCCTGCTTCCATACTATCACATCTTTCTTCCGAAGCTCCACCGCAGATGGGCACTGGCAACAGGTTCTGGTATGATGTTGGAAAGGAAGTCACAGGAGGCTTATGACGATGCAATCTTTTGGTGTGGCATTGCACACAGATAAATATCAGATCAACATGATGTACGCGCATTGGGTAAACGGGACGCACAACCAGAGAGTGGTTTTCGAAGCGTATTTCCGCAAGCTGCCGTTTGGCAACGGGTACGCTGTTTCCGCTGGGCTGGAGCGAATCGTTCATTATATTAAAAATTTGCGTTTTGAGGAGAGCGACCTGCACTATTTGCGCGAGCAGGAAGAGAATTACGATCCGGGCTTTTTGGAGGAACTGCGCCGCTTTCGTTTTCAAGGCTCTCTCTACTCCGTCAAGGAAGGGACCATGGTGTTCCCGAACGAACCGCTGATTCGCGTGGAAGGCCGCATCATGGAGGCGCAGCTGATCGAAACCGCCCTGTTGAACTACATGAACTACCAGACGCTGATCGCGACAAAGGCTTCGCGGATCAAAAACGTGGCGGGCGACGACACTCTGATGGAATTCGGTACAAGACGGGCCCAGGAAGCGGACGCTGCCCTCTGGGGAACGAGAGCGGCGTATTTGGCCGGGTTTGACGCGACCTCTAACATGCTTGCGGGAAAAATGTTCGGCATCCCTACCAAAGGAACGCATGCGCACTCGTGGGTGCAGAGCTTTGAGGACGAGGAAGAGGCGTTCCAGCGCTTTGCCGATGCGCTGCCGAACCAGGTGACGTTGCTCGTGGACACGTACGATACGCTGAAAAGCGGCGTCCCTCATGCGATCTCCGTAGGGAAAAAGTTGGAGCGGGAAGGCAAAAAGCTCGCAGCGGTGCGCCTCGACAGCGGCGACCTCGCCTACTTGTCCACCAAGACGCGCGAGATGCTGGACAAGGCGGGGCTTACCGATGTGAAGATCGTCGCCTCCAACGATCTGGATGAGCATACGATTCTCAACCTGAAAGTACAAGGGGCCAAGGTCGACAGCTGGGGAGTGGGGACCCAGCTGATTACGGCTGCCGATCAACCGACGCTCGGCGGCGTGTACAAGCTGGTAGCTCGCCAGGACGCAAACGGGGTCTATCAGCCGACCATCAAGATTTCGGCCAACCCGGAGAAAGTGACGACGCCCGGCATCAAGGACATGTACCGCCTGATCGATCCCGATACGGGCAAAGCGATTGCCGACTATTTGTGCTTCCCGGAGGAGAGGACCATTGCCGAAGGCGCTCCGGTCCATCTGTTTACCCCTGGCCATCCGTACCTGAACAAGCAACTGACCCGCTACCGGGCAGAAGCGTTGCTGATCCCGGTGTTTGTCGACGGCGAGCTGGTGTATGAACTGCCGAAGCTGGAAGAAATCCGCAAGTACCACCGCGAGCAGCTCAAGCAGTTCTGGCCGGAATATTTGCGGATCCTCAACCCCGAGCACTATCGCTTGCATGTGAGCGAGGAAGTGTGGGAGACAAAAGCCCGGCTGATGAAGGCATATATGAAAAAATAAAGGGAAAACGCCCGCTGTGTCGCGAGAAGCGGCACAATAGCGCGGGAGAAATCGTCCGCCAGAAATCGAGCGGCTACCGGCTGGTTTTGCCGGGGGGCGCCGTTTTTTGCAAGCCTTCCTGTTCGAAGCAGGAAGGCGAGTATTTTTGTCGAATTTGTCGGATTAATCGTTGTGTACCTGTGGTGTAAGAAGGGGAAAGGGGGATCTCGATGCCAATCAAACTGCCTGACGAGCTGCCAGCGGTGGAAGTGCTGGCCCGTGAAAATATTTTTGTCATGAAAGAGAGCCGTGCGTTCACGCAAGACATCCGGCCGCTGAGAATCGTCATCCTGAATCTGATGCCTTTGAAGGAAAAAACGGAAACACAGCTGCTCCGACTTTTGGGGAATACGCCCCTGCAGGTGGAAATCGTCCTGCTGCACATGTCCAGCCATACCTCCAAAAACACGTCGGAGGAGCATCTGTCCATGTTTTATCACACGTTTGAGGAAATCGAGGACCAGCGCTTCGATGGCATGGTGATTACCGGCGCGCCTGTCGAGCAGCTCGAATTTACCGAGGTGACGTACTGGGCAGAGCTGAAAAAAATTCTCGACTGGAAGCTGACGAATGTGACCTCTACGCTGCATATTTGCTGGGGGGCGCAGGCCGGGCTGTACCATCACTTCGGAGTGCCCAAGCATCCGCTGCCGGAAAAGCTGTTCGGGATTTTCCCGCATACGTTGAACAAAAAAAATGTGAAGCTGCTTCGCGGATTCGACAATTATTTTTACATTCCGCATTCCCGTCATACGGAAAATCGCCGGGAGGACATCGAGAAGGTGCCGGAGCTGGAGATTTTGTCCGAGTCCGAGGAAGCGGGCGTGTACATCGTCGCGACGAAGGATGGCCGACAAATTTTCGTGACCGGACATTCCGAGTACGATCCGACCACGTTGCAGGACGAGTACCTGCGGGATTTGAACAAGGGATTGGACATTGCCGTGCCGCGCAACTACTATCCCGACGATGACCCGAGCCGCGAGCCGATCGTCACCTGGCGCGCGCACGCCAACCTGTTGTTCTCCAACTGGCTGAACTATTACGTGTACCAGGAGACCCCGTACGATCTGAACAACAGGTAGCAGCAGGACAACCATCCGGAACATCGGGTGGTTTTTTTCATCGGCTGACAACCTGTGGTAAGCTGGGGAAAAGACAAGAAGCAAACCGAACGGATCAGGTGGAGGCAGCAGATGGACATTCGACAACTGCAATACTTTGTGGAAGTAGCCAAACAAAAAAATTTTACAAGAGCGGCCCAGACGCTTCACGTCTCCCAGCCGTCCATCAGCAAAATGATGAAAGCGCTGGAGGAGGAGCTTGGCGTCGTGCTGCTGGATCGCGCAGAGCGGAAAATGGAGCTGACCGACGCGGGCGAGCTGGTGTACGGGTACGCGACAAAAGTGTTGCAGCTATTGGAAGGGATGACCTCCTCCATCGCTCAACTCCGCAATAGCGAGCGCGGGCGCGTGAAAATGGGCATGATGCCGACAGTCGGCTCTTTTTTGCTGCCGAATGTGATTGCGCTGTTCAAAAAGCAGTATCCGGGCATTGAGATGGAAATGAAGGAGTACAGTGCCAAGCTGCTGGAAATTCAGGTGGAAGAGGGGAGCGTTGATCTTGGACTGACGGTGTTGCCGACGGATGCGGAAAAGTTTTCAGCCGTTCCCCTGGTGGCGGAAGATCTCGTCGCCATCGTGCATCACAAGCATTGGCTGGCAGGGGCGGACGAAGTGAACCTGGCGGAGTTGCGGGACGAGGACTTTATCCTGTTCACAGAGGAGTACGCGATTCACGACGTCGTCCGCCAGGCGTGCAGGAGGAGCGGCTTCGAGCCAAAAGTCGCTTACATGAGCTCGCTGTGGGATTTCGTCGGGGAGATGGTGGCGACTGAGCTGGGCATCTCGCTGCTTCCGCGCTCGATTGTGAGACGCCTGCACAACGACAAGCTGCATACGGTAAACATCTCGTCTCCCGTGATTGACTGGCAGTACGCCCTGATTTACCGCAAGGGCGGCTACTTGTCGCACGCGACCCGCGCCTTCATTGAGTTTGTGCGGCAGCATTTATCGCCATAACCAAATGGAATAGACATCATGATGGTTATGTATTGTACGAATACAATCGGGACGCTTTAGAATGAAAGTACCAACATGAAGGAACCGGAGTGGTCTCGATGAAAAAATGGTTCTTGCTCCTTGCGCAAGTGATGCTTTTGGCCGGGTTTGCCTGGCTGGGCAAAGGAATGGCTTCGCTTTTGCCTGTTCCTGTTCCAGGCAGCCTGATCGGGCTGTTGCTTTTGTTCATTTGTCTGCACAACGGCTGGGTGCGCCTCCAGTGGGTAGAGGCGGGAGCCACCCTTTTGTTTTCGCAAATGATTCTGTTCTTCGTGCCTTCCCTGGTCGGCATGATGCAGTACCCGTGGCTGCTCGGAGGAAAAGGACTGCTTGTTTTGCTGGTCGTGACAAGCGGATGCGCCTTCGTGATGATTTCGACAGGCGCGGTTGCCGAGCGAATGTTCAAACGCAGCGAGGTGAAGCCGCTTGATCCTGTGGAACATGTGTAGCATCGTCCTGACGATTTTGTTTTTCTTCCTGGCGAAGCGCCTTCACCAAAAGCGGCCGCGCCTCTTGTTTTCCCCGGCTGTGCTTGCGCCAGCCGCGATGATTGTCTTTCTTTTGCTCGCGGGAATTCCTTATGCTGCCTACAGCGAAGCGACATCGTGGATCAGTGAGCTGATGGGAGTGGTGACGGTGGCGTTTGCCGTGCCGCTGTACCGAAACTGGTCGATCCTGATGGCGCACAAGCGGATGATTGTGTGGAGTCTCGCCACTGGCTCCCTGGTTGCGATTCTCGCGGGAGTATCGACAGCCATGCTGGTCGGGTTGGGCAAGGAGGCCGCCATCAGCGTCATTCCTCGCTCGATCACGCTGCCGATTGCGCTTGCCGTCTCGGAAGCGATCGGCGGCATGCCGGCGATGACAGCGGTGTTCGGGATGCTGACCAGCTTTGCAGGCGTCTTTATGGCGCCGTTCTTGATCAAAAAAATGAAGCTGCGCCATCCCGTTTCGCTTGGCCTGATGTACGGCATGGGGGCGCATATGCTCGGGATGGTCAAGGCGTTCGAGCGCGGCGACACGGAAGGGAGCAGCGCGACGCTGGCTGTGATTGCCGGGGCGATGATTACGGTCGTGTGGGCGTTCGCCCTGCTGCCATGGATTTTGTCGTGGCTGGCTGTTTAGTTGGAGGGAGCTGCTTGGCAAGCTCCTTTTTTATTGGGTTCACAGACGTGGCGAAAGCCTCTGTTTTTCCTGGAACGAAGGGGCGCGACTTGCTCGTCGAACAAAGCCGGCGCGTTCCCCGGATGCGCGACGAGGTATTTTCTGTACACATGGACATGGGCGCTTGCATACACATACCAAGGATGGTGTGTGCAAAGGAGGTTGTCTATGATCGTCATCAGTGGCAGAAGGGCTGATCCGGGAGCTTTGGCAATGGAGTGGGGATTGAACGAGGTACAGCGAGAAGTGGTGGAGCGGATGGCGGAAAGCGGAGAGGAGTTCGCGTACCCGACAGCCGCCTTGCTGCAATTCGAACTGAAGATGCGAGATCATCTGGTGCGCTCGGCAAGGGCACTGTATGCGAGCGGGATCGCGTTTTCCACCTTCGAACGATCGCGTGCCAATCCGGTCTACTGGGAACGCACGGAGCTGGGCGGTTTTCGGCTGAGACAGGGGGTTTTGCCCTCGCAGGGAATCATCAACATTTTTCAGGAAGGCAGAAAATACGCGACAGAGTGCGCGACAGCGATGGTCATTATTTTGTACCACGCCGTTCTCCAGTCGATCCGCAGGGAAGACTTCGAGCGGCTGTTCGCCGACATTCTGCTGTACGACTGGCGCTACGACCAGGATCTCGATTTGCAGACAATCAGGACGACGACGTTTTTGCCGGGCGATATTTTGTACTTCGCCAATCCCGATCACAACCCCGACAAGCCGCAATGGCAGGGAGAAAATGCGGTCGATTTGGGCAGAGGTCTGTACTACGGGCACGGAGCGGGGATTCGGGACGCCCAGTCGATGATCGCGTTTTTGAATGAACAGCGCAGGGAAGGGGCAACCAGGTCCGCGTACCTTGTTCCCCAGGCGACACGCCCCGGCTTCGCTTATTTGTTTCCGTACGACAACAGCCGTCCGCAGGTGCGCTTCGAGCAGCGGGCGGCGGACGTGGGCAGCCGGATAACGGCTCGGATCGGTTCGCTGTTTTGGGAATGGTGAACAGGAAAAAGCCTCGGGCTGCAAATCATGGCGAGAGGCTTTTTCCTGATGGGGCCTGACAGCGGTTTACGAAAACCGGCTGAGCGAGAACATGGACAAATCGAGCGTAGAGGACCCGTCGAGGAGCAGTTGGCTGACAGCTTCTCCTACGGCGCTCGCGAACTTGAAGCCGTGTCCGGAAAAGCCGGCGGCAAAGACGATGTGCGGCTTGTCCGGATGGCGGTCAATGACAAAATGCTCGTCGGGCGTCATGGTGTAGAGGCAGACCTTGCCCTGGCGCAAGGCCCCTGCTGCCTGTGGCATGTACGTCTCAAGAAACGCGCGGACATCGCCTTCATCCGACAAATAGCTGCCAAAGGTTCGCTCCAGCATGTCAGGATGGCTGGCTTGTCCCCCGTCATGACGGCCGATTTTGACGCCGGCTCCGTCGATGCTCGGGAAGCCGTAGAACATGGAATCGCCCAGATGGAAGAGGAAGGCGGGGAATCGGTCTGCGCCGTACAAGCGATCCTCTGCGCCGAACCAGGCGACGGTCTTGCGCGTGGGCACAAGCGGAACGGACAAGCCGAGATCCTGCAAGAGCGGGGCGCTCCACGCTCCGGCGGAGACGAGCAGCTGTTTGCCGCGATAGCTCGCGGAATCTGTGCGCACGATCACATCTTCGCCGACTGTTTGCAGGCTGGTGACGCGCGTATTGGTCAGTAGCGTGGCGCCCGAAGCGATGGCCAGCTCCCGATAAGCGCGAATGGCGTTCTCGGAATAGAGAATGCCGGAAGCAGGTTCCAGGCAGGCGTAAAAGTGATCGGGCAGTTCGATTCCTGCCCAGCGCTCGCGCACCTCCCGGGCCGTAAGCAATTCGAGGGGAAGCGAGTAACGCGCGGCGCTCTCCCGTACCTCCTGCAAAAAGGCGCAATCGTGCGCTCCTGCACTCAGCACGCCGGTTTGGCGGAACAGCTCCGCGCCAGAAGCCTGCTCCAGCTCGGCCCACAGCGTTTGCGCCCGCAAGGCGAAGGGCACGTACTGCTTGCCTTCTCCGTAGGCGTGGCGAATAATCCGGGTGTCTCCGTGGTGGCTCCCCATCGTGTGCGGAGGATCAAAAGCGTCAAGCAATAGCGTGCTTGCGCCTCGTTTGGCCAAGTAGTATCCGGCGGCCATTCCCATCGAGCCAGCGCCGACAATGATGACCTCGTAGGTTTGCATAAAAGTACCCCTTCCCCTCTTTTTCCTCATTATAGAGCGTACGTTTTTACAGGAGCAATCGATCTGGCAAATATTCTGATAAAACTGGTGAGCGTACCATTTTCGGTCGGGCATGTTTACCTGGAAAATGAAAAGGGAATATGGTTTTAGCGATATCCTATCAAGTCGAGAAGAGTGGTGTTTGTATGAAATGGACGATCGGAAAAAAACTGGGCTGCGCGTTTGCCCTGATTCTCGTGGTGATCGCCTATATGGGGGCCATGAGTACATACAAGACAAGCCAGATTAACAGCAAAGTGGAAGAAATGAAGTCTGTTTGGCAGCCAGGCATGGAAGAAATCCTGAAAATCAATTCGACGCTGGAAACGATCTATGGCCTGAATCAGACGATCTTGAGCGCCGAATCGATGGAAGAGAAAAACAACTTTGCCGGACAAATCGAAGAGAGCTTCGTCTATATCGACGGATTGCTGGCCAGCTATGAAAAAACGATTGTCAATGAAGAGGCTCGCAAACATTTCGAAGGCTTGAAGGAAGCGATGAAGCAGTACGAGAGCTTTAACCAGGAATTTGTGGAACTCGGCAAAAAGCTGGACATCAAGCGCGGAGCGACGCCGGAAGAGCTGGCGGAGCTTCAGCGTGTGCGGCAAAAGGCGACCGAGCTGTTCGTGGAGCGCAAGAAGCACATCGATGCCCTGATCGAGTTCAACAAAATGGGAACGGAGCGGGCAGGCAGGGAAAGTACCCAGCTCTATGCGGCTCTCATACGGGACAATCTTCTCACCCTCGCCGTCTCCATCGCAGGATGCTTGCTGTTGGCTTTCTGGCTGACGAGAAGCATTCGCGGTCCCGTCCTGCGTCTGGTGGCCGAAATGAAGGAAGTGGCGGAAGGAAATCTGCGCGGGGAGCGGCTGGTGGTCAAAAGCCGGGATGAGATTTTCGATTTGGCGAATTCCTTCAACGCGATGACGGACAGCCTCAAAGGGGTGATTCGTCAGGTTGGCGAAACCTCCGAGCAGGTAGCGTCATCGGCGGAGGAACTGATGGCAAGCGCAGAACAGACGAGCCGGGCGACCGAGCAGATCGCGGTTACGGTACAGGAGGTTGCGGCAGGTACGGAGCGGCAGGTCACGAGCGTGGGGCAAGGAGTCAAGGCCATTGAAGACATGTCCCGGGGCATACGCCAGATTGCGGTGAACGCCCAGCAGGCGTCCAGCATGGTCGTTCAGGTGGCGTCGATGGCAGGAGACGGCAACCAGTCCATCCAGGCAGCGGTCGAGCAAATGAATGCCATCCACGATTCGATACGCGAGCTGGCCGGGGTAGTCGATGGACTGGGCAATCACTCCCAGGCGATCGGGCAAATTATCGAAGTGATTACCGGTATTGCCGAACAGACCAATCTGCTTGCCCTCAATGCGGCGATCGAGGCAGCGCGCGCAGGCGAGCACGGCCGGGGCTTTGCCGTCGTGGCCGACGAGGTGCGCAAGCTGGCCGAGCAGTCGTCCCAGTCGGCGCAGCAGATCGGGCAGCTGATTCAAACCATCCAGGCGGATACGAAGCTCGCTGTGGACGCGATGGAGTCCGGAACGAAGGAAGTGCAAGAGGGCATTCTCGTGGTGCATCATGCGGGAGAAACGTTTGGACAAATTCAAAGCTCGATCACAACGGTGGCAGACCAGATCCAGGACGTGTCGGCGGCAGCTCAGGAAGTATCCGCGCACTCCGAGCAAGTGGTACAAGCGATCGAGCTTGTCAGCGAGGTGTCGGGGATCGCTGCCGAAGGTACGCAGAACGTTTCCGCCGCTACGGAGGAGCAACTGGCAGCCATGGAGGAGATCACTTCTTCGGCGACAGCCCTCTCCGACATGGCCGACGAGCTGCAGCAGATGATCAGCCGATTTAAAGTGTAAGACGGGCCAGGCTCGGGGAACATAGAAAGCCAGTAACGAAACGCCAGAATTTCTGGCGTTTTTTTCATGGGGCCGGCAAGGGCAAGTTTTTAACATGTTTCGCCTGTTTTTCTTATAAGCTACAGGAGGGACAATCTTGCGCGACAACATATACGACTCGTGGAGGAACTTTCATGGAACAGCTTTTGATGGGGAGCTTTCTGTCCGCGATGGCAACGGGTGTCGGGGCTTTGCCCATTCTTTTTTTTCGCATGGTCACGCACCGTTGGCGGGATATTCTGCTGGCCTTTACCGCTGGCATCATGGTGGCGGCAGCGACGTTCAGCCTGATTCCGCAGGCGATGTTCAACGCCCCGTTCATGGTCGTCTGTCTGGGGGTGCTCACCGGGACGCTTTTTCTCACCGTTCTGGAGAGCGTGATTCCCCATATCGATCTGGAGCACACAAGGGTCAATATTGCGATGGACTCGCAGGCGGTGCTGATTTTGATGGCGATTACCTTGCACAATATTCCGGAAGGGCTGTCGGTCGGGGTGAGCTATTCAAGCGAGCAGCCGGGGCTTGGCGGCTTGATTGCGTTTGCCATTGGCCTGCAAAACGCGCCGGAAGGTTTTCTGGTCGCGCTTTTTCTGCTGAATCAAAAGGTCAGCCGCTTCAAAGCTTTTTTCCTGGCGACGATGACGGGAGCGGTGGAAATCGCCTCGGCGGTTTGCGGCCATTACCTCACGGCTGTCGTCAAAGGGCTGGTGCCGTACGGGCTTGCGTTTGCGGCAGGCGCGATGCTGTTTATCGTCTACAAGGAGTTGATCCCGGAAAGCCACGGGGACGGGCACGCGCGCTCCGCCACTTTTTCGTTCATCGTGGGTCTTTTGGTCATGATCGGACTGGTGCAGTTTTACGGATGAGCGGGGGTTTTTTGCGAAAGAAGGCGGAATTTCTGCAACTACCCCTCACAAAAGCGGGAAAAAAAACCGAAACCATAATATAGATAGATTCGATTATGGTAATAGGGAGTGTCACGATGGAAAAGTCTACCTTGATAGGTATCGTACTAGGTATTGTTGCAGTGTTGGTCGGGATGGTCTTGAAGCACGCAAGTCTCGCGGCCCTGCTAAATCCGGCAGCGTTCATGATTATCATCGTAGGTACGATCGCCGCCCTTTTCAATGCATTTCCCATGGCGGAAATCAAAAGGATTCCTGCCCTTTTCAAGGTTATTTTTAGCGAGCAAAAACTCCCTGCCAAAAGGGAATTGATCGGTCAGTTTATGAACTGGGCTTCCATCGCCCGCCGCGAAGGCTTGCTCGCGCTGGAAAACACGTCCGATGAGATCGAGGACCCTTTTCTGCGCAACGGCATGAAGATGATTATCGACGGGGGCGAGCCGGATTTCGTCCGCGATGTGCTCAATGAGGAAATTCACGCCATCGAGGAGCGCCACCAGGCTGGCGCGCTTGTGTTCAGCCAGGCGGGCAGCTACGCTCCGACCCTCGGGGTACTCGGAGCGGTCGTCGGTCTGATTGCGGCGCTTGGCAACCTGAGCGATATCGACGCACTCGGGATTTCCATTGCGGCTGCGTTCGTGGCGACCTTGCTCGGTATTTTCACCGGGTATGTGCTGTGGCATCCGTTTGCTACCAAGCTGAAACGAAAATCCAAGCAGGAAATCGAGATCAAAAAAATCATGGTAGAAGGACTTCTTTCCATCCAGGCCGGTGTTTCGCCGGCTGCTATTGAGCAGAAGCTCCTGGTGTACATCCCGTACAACGAGCGCGTCGAGATGAAGGAAGAAATCAAGGAAGAGAAGAGGGAGGAAGGAGCGGCGGTAAATGGCTAAGCGACCAAAGAGACATGCTCAGCATGAAGAGCATATGGACGAGTCTTGGCTGATTCCGTACGCGGACTTGCTCACCCTCTTGCTCGCTTTGTTTATCGTGTTGTTTGCCTCCAGCGAAATGGACGCCAAGAAGTTCGACCAGATGGTTCGCTCCTTCAACGTTGCGCTGAACGGCGGAGTGGGCGTGCTGGACCAGCCAAGCCCGGTTCCGCTTGACCCGAACATGATGCAGCAAACGATACATAAAGGCGCTCAGGAAGCGGAAAGGCAGAAGACGGAAGAAGAGAAGAAGCTGGAGGAAGCGATCCGCAAAGAGACGGAGGACTTGAAAAAGCTGCAAACCCAGCTGGAGGGCTACATTCAGCAAAACCAGCTCCAGGACAAGCTCCAGACGAAGCTGACGGAAGAAGGGCTTTTGATTACGATTTTGGATAACGCCTTGTTTGACTCCGGCAGCGCCGTGCTGAAGCCGGAAGCGAGAAAGCTGGCGAGCGAAATGGCCGCGATGCTCGTTCCTCATCCGAAGAAGGTGACCGTGACCGGACACACGGACAACGTGCCGATTCATCGCCCCGAATTCCCGTCCAACTGGGACCTTTCCGCGAAGCGCTCCGTCAACTTTTTGAAGGTGCTTCTGGAAAACAAAAACCTGGACCCGACCAAATTCAGCGCAACAGGGATGGGCGAGTACCATCCGGTCGCGCCGAATACGACCGCGGAAGGCCGGGCGAAAAACAGACGGGTAGAGGTAGCGATCTTGCGCGATCTGGCCTCGCCGCCGAAAAACAGTATCCAACCATAAGCACAGCAACCAAAGAAGGATAGCGCCGGACCGAGGTGCTATCCTTTGTTATGGAAAGGGCGCTTTCTGCCGTGTCGCTCTTGACATTTTCGCGAAAACAGGGGATAATAAAGTTAATAACAAAGTAAACTACTCGGAATACTCAAGTAAAAGAGGTGAGTTCTTTGGAACGGACTTTGCACATTTCAAGCGATACCGTTACGCTGACGGCTACGCTGCATGAGCCGGAGCAGCAAACCGGCAAGACGGTTTCCAAATACCCATTGGTGGTGATCTGCCATGGCTTTATCGGCAGCCGGATTGGCGTCAACCGCTTGTTTGTAAAGGCTGCCAGAGAGCTTGCTGCTCACGGATTTGGCGTATTGCGTTTCGATTATGGCGGCTGCGGCGAGAGCGACGGCGACTACGGAGCGGGCGGGCTGGATGTGCTTTTGAAGCAGACGCGAGATGTCCTCGATTACGTTGCAGGGCTGGAGCATGTCGATCAGGAGCGGATTACATTGCTTGGACATAGTCTTGGCGGAGCCGCTTCCGTCTTGACGGCAAGCCAGGACAAGCGGATTCACTCGCTGGTGCTGTGGGCTCCGGTAGCGCAGCCGTTTGACGATATCGTGCGGATTGTCGGGGAAAAAGAATACCAGGATGCGCTCGTATTCGGGAGCACGGATCACAACGGCTATTTGCTCTCCGGACGGTTTTTTCAGTCGTTGAGCGGGGGCCAACCGTTGCGCCATGCCAAGCAGTTTGAAGGAGATGTCCTGATTTTGCACGGCAATCGGGACGATGTCATCCCTGTCGATGCGATGTTCCATTATGAGCGGGAGCTGCATTTGCGCAGAAGAGGCACGTGCGAAACCGAAGTGATTGTAGGCGGGGACCATACGTTTTCCTCTGCGGACAGCTACAGCAAGCTGATTGGCAATACGGTAAGCTGGCTGGGACGGCTGTGGGAGGAAAAGACACTGGCCGTATAACCGTATCAAGAAAGAAAGGGGATGCCCAGAGAAGCGGGCTATCCCTTTTTGCTTTTGATTTCTGCCAAAAGCCCGCGGCAACCGGCTTCCACCAGGTCGTAGACGTACGAGAAGCGTCCCGTGTAGTAAGGGTCCTCTACGTTTTGCTCCGGGACGTCGTGGGCGAAATCGAGCAGGCGGTACACGTTTTTGCCTGCGGGAGCCATTTGCCTGAGGGCTGCCAAATTTTCATCATCCATGCAGACGATGTAGTCGTACGCGGCAAAATCATCGCGGCTGATCTGGCGGGCGCGCAAGGTGTCGTGGGCGATGCCTTTTTCAGTCAAAACCTTTTGCGTGCCTTTGTGCGGCGGCTCGCCGGCATGCCAGCCGCCAATTCCCGCAGAATCAATGGAAATCTCCCCGGTCAAGCCTTCCTGCTCCACAAGGTGGCGAAAAACGGCTTCCGCCATGGGAGAGCGGCAAATATTGCCCAGGCAGACAAACAAGACGCTGGTCATCGGTTTTTCTCCTCCTCCCTCTTCGGATCGTTAGGGGACGATCCTTCTGTATGCTAGAATAGCACAAGAAGCTGTGTTTGAAAAAAGTCCGAGCGCAGGCTGGACTAGCTCCAGCTCAGCTCGCGGGTGCGTGTCCTGCCCTTGCGAACATCGTCCCCCGTTTGCTACAATAAGAGCCAGTTACCTCATGTTCCAATTGCATATATGGCGTTTTCTAGGGTTCCGCGGTCACGAGGCTGGCCGGACTGGACCGAGAGAAAACACACGGCCTAAGGTCGTGTACACGGAGGGATAAAAGCCCGGGAGAATATCTGTGACGGTATTCGCCCGCGGCTTTTTTTGGTTGTGGGAAGCAAAGGATTCGGATGAAGCTGCACGCAAGCGGTTCTTGGGGAAACGATAGGCAAAAGGAGGAATGGCGGTGGGAAAGAACTGGCTTTTGGTTGTCATCGCTGCTTTGTTTGAGGTGATGTGGGTGGCGGGCTTGAAGCACGCCGACAGCTTTTGGGAGTGGCTGCTGACCATTGTGGCCATCCTGGTTAGCTTCGCGACACTGATCTACTCGGGCAAAAGGCTGCCGACGAGCACGGTGTACGCCGTCTTTGTCGGACTGGGGACGGCCGGTACGGTGATGGTCGAGATGGCCGTTTTTCAGGAGCCGTTCAGTTGGATCAAGGTAGGGCTGATTGCCCTTTTGCTCATCGGCATTATCGGGTTGAAGCTGGTCACGCATGAGTGTGAGGGAGATGCGCACAAGGAGGGGGACGTCGCATGACCTGGATGGCTTTGATTGTTGCCGGACTGTTTGAGGTAGTAGGGGTCATGGGCATTTTGCAGGTGAACCGAAAACCGTCGCTGCGCTCCTGGGCGGTGCTGCTTGGCGGATTTTCGCTCAGCTTTTTCCTGCTGTCTGTGGCGATGCGCGAGATTCCGATGGGGACGGCGTATGCGGTCTGGACGGGCATCGGCACGGTGGGAAGCGCCCTCGTAGGCATGCTGTTTTACGGAGAGCCAAAAGACGGGCTGCGCCTGCTGTTCATCGGGCTGGTCATCGTGTCGGTAGCGGGCTTGAAGCTGCTGGCGTAAAGGCACCATTTTCCTTTTTGTGGAAAGTGGCAATGGTTCTTCCCAGGGCATAGTAAACAAGGAACAGGATTTTCTTCGAGGGGGATACATGTCGGCATGAGCTCTTTGTGGGCAACGCTACAAAAAGGAAACACATCTTCGGCTACGGCCGCCCTGGGCAATTTGGGTCTGGCGATTGTCAAAGGGGTTGCTGCTGCGTTTAGCGGCAGCGGGGCCATGTTTGCGTCGGCGATGCACTCGATTGCCGATGCGGTGAACCAGGGCTTTGTTTTTTTCGGCAGCGTGCTGGCGGAGAAGAAGCCGACGCCACGGTTTCCGACCGGTTTTGGCCGCGTCATCAATCTGTTTTGCATGGTCGCGGTCATCGTCGTGACGATCATGGCGTACGAGACGATCATGGAAGGCTTCCATCTGCTCAAGGAGCCGGCGCATGCCAGCCACTTTTGGCTTAATTTTATCATTTTGTTCCTGGCGATTGTCGTCGACGGCTTCGTGCTGGTCAAAGCGATGAAAGAGATCGTCCACGAAACCCGCGTCGACGCGAAGGGCTGGGCGATCGTTCCTGCTGCTTTTCGCCATGTGGGGCGGGCGGCACCTCCTACGCGCCTCGTCTTTTACGAGGACATCGTGGCGACGACAGGCGCGGTATTGGCCTTGATCGCGGTATTGGTTACGCAGTTTACGACCTTTGCCCTGTTGGACGGCATCGCGACGATCCTGATTGGCATTTTGATGGTCGGGGTTGCGTTCAAGGTCGGGTACGACAACATGGTCGGGCTGATCGGCGTGGCGGCTCCGAAGGAAGTGGAGGAGCGAATCGCCGCCATCATTTTTGCCGATCCCGATGTAGTCGATATCAATCGGTTGCGGATTGTCCAGGAAGGACGCTTTTACCATGTGGAGTGCTACGTGGAGCTGCGGGCGGGCCTGACGCTGGCGGTAGCAGACGATATCAAATACCGCATTCGGGACAGTCTGCTGACCGATCCCGACGTCAGCGACGTGACGATGGGCATTCTGGAGGACAACGGCGTAAGCGACTGGGAACGGCCGATCCTCCTGAAACCGACCTGATCCGTGGGTTCATCCGGAAAAAAATCCCCTCACCTTGCATCAGGTGAGGGGATTTCGTTAGGAGTAGCGCCGGGCAGGCAATCAGGAGACGGTCAGAAGCTCCTCCGATTGCTGGGTTTCGCCGCTTTCGATCGGCGTAATCAGCACCCGCGTGACGCGGTGATTGTCCATCTGCTTGACGGTAAACAAATGATTCTCCCATTCTACCGTAGCGCCCACCGCAATATCTTCTTCCAGTTGGCTGTACAGCCATCCGCCAATCGTGTCCACATCCTCCGATTCCAGCTCGAACGGAAGGTGGTCGTTCAAGTCGGAGAGCATCAGCATACCGGATACGGAAAGGCCGTTTTCCAGCTTTTCGATCTCCGGTCTTTCCTCGTCGAACTCGTCCTGGATATCGCCGACGATTTCCTCCAAGATATCTTCCATGGTTACCAGACCGGCTGTACCGCCGTACTCGTCGATGACAATCGCGAGCTGCGAGCGTTTTTTCTGCATCAGCCGCAGTACGGTACTGATCTCCATTGTTTCCGGAACAGTCAGAACCGGGCGGAGCAGCGTATTCAACTCGACATGGCCGTCCTGCAACGCGGCGAGATAAAAATCGGTCGCATGGACGAACCCGATGATGTTGTCTTTGTCCTCATCCGCTACAGGGAAACGGGTGTGGCGCTGGGTACGAATGATCTCCAGGTTCTCTTCAAACGTATTCGTGCTATATAAACAAACCATATCAATGCGCGGGATCATCGCTTCCCGGGCAAGGGTTTCGGAAAAGTCAAAAACATGTTCCACCAGCGCCAGCTCGGTTTGATCGATATGACCGCTTTGGTGGCTCTGGTTGACGAGAATGCGAATCTCTTCTTCTGTATGAGCCGCTTCATGCTCCGAAATGGCTTCGAGGCCGAAGCGTTTCATCAGGGCGTTGGCTGTTCCGTTCAAAAACCAGATGGCCGGGTAAAGCAATTTATAGAAAAACATCAATGGCGCGGCAACCCACAGCGAAGTCATTTCTGCTTTTTGAATGGCCAAAGATTTCGGCGCCAGTTCACCCAGAACGATGTGCAGGAAGGTAATGATCGCAAACGCAATACCAAAAGAGATCGCAGAAATCAGATAGTCCGGCATTCCTGTGGAACCAAGAAGCGGTTCGACAATCATGTGGGCGATAGCCGGTTCCCCGACCCACCCCAGTCCGAGCGAGGCGAGAGTAATCCCGACCTGACAGGCAGACAGGTAGCCATCGAGCTTTTGCGTTACTTTTTGGGCGTAAACGGCACGTTTGTTTCCTTCATTCACCATTTGCATCAGGCGCGTTTGCCGCACCTTGACGAGGGCGAACTCAGCGGCGACGAAAAAGCCGTTGAGAAAAACAAGAAATAGGACAAGCAGCAGGTTGAGCACTATCGGGACGGTGTCCAAGTAAAAATTCATCCTCTCTGGAATAGTATGAATGTACACTTCCATTTTACTCGATTTGGCGACATCTCTCAAAAGCGATATAGCACCGTAGCAGGCGTTTCTGCCCCCTTGCTGGGGAAGAGCGACCTTCAGGTGTTCGTAGCGCACGATTTTGCGCCCACAGAAGGCCGCAGAAGGTCACAGATGGTCAAACTTCCAGTCCGGGCAGGCCGGACGCTGGGAAAAAGCGCGTTATCCGTGCAAAATCTGCTGTCCGTACACGAAGAAGGCCGACAGGACAGCGGCCAGTCCCAGATAGGCAACAAGCACTTTCCACTTCGTGGCGGCAGGCGCTACATAGTACGTCGTCAGTCGGTGCATCTGTTCTTCGACTTCCGCCAGTCGCTGGCGAGCCGCTTGCTCGGCCTCGCGCAGCACTTCGGACGGGGCAGGGCGCAGCGGGTCCGAATCGATGAACAGGACCGGCTCACGCTCCCATTGCTTGAACACTTCCCATTTTCTGTTCAGATACACCTTGTCCAGTCGCGTCTGGTCGCGGATCAGTCGCTTGTCGTCTTGAAGAAACGGGAGCAGAAAGCCTTTGTCCGGCTCTGCCTGATTGATTGCGGTCACCTCTTCGTTCAGGCGGACGCGCGTATCCCAGGTTGATTCCAGCTCGGGCCATGTCGCGATGCTCTGCAAAAAGTCGGCGATTTTTTCCCGCTCGTACTGGAGTATCTGATGCTGGTAGCTTTCCCGCAGTCGGCTCCACCAGGTAATCAGGCCGATGATGAAGATCAGCACCATGATCGGTCCCGGTTTGGCAAACAGCATGATTCCCAGTCCGACCAGTCCGAAGAACCAGATTTTCGTGGACAGCACAGAGACGATCCGCCCGCCATCGAGCGGGGAGACAGGCAACAGATTGAACAGGTTGAGCAGGGCGCCGAGGTAGATGACCAAGGCCCAGAACGGGTCCTGCGTCCACCAGTACAGCGGCAGGGCAGGCAAAAAGGCGATCATGCCGGCAAGCGGTCCGCCGTAGGCCAGATAGGCTTCCGTCTTGGCATCGCGCGGCATGTCTTTCATGGCTATAAACGCACCCGCAAACGGGATGAAGACGGCTGGCGAAGTCGCAATGCCTTTGCGTTTGGCAGCGATGACGTGCCCCATCTCATGGACGAAGATCAGGTAGACGAGCGCCACGGCGAACTTCCAGCCGTAAAACATGGCGTACGCCCACACGCTGATAACCATCGACAACAGGGTCGTGCCGAATTTGGAAAACTTGAGGATGCCGATTAGCCATTTGAAATTGGCCAGCAGGAAGGCACCGATGGCCAAGAGGACCGAACCACTTTTTTTCATGAAAAGCTCCTCCCCTACGTCATGGCAGTCTTTCATTCATACGGACGGTGCCCGGGAAAGTTTCTACTGGTCCGAAAGACGCGGATTCGAGAAGCGAAAGCCGTACTCTCCGTATGTAGGATCATAGCCAAGCTGACCGCCGTCGAAATACCAGAAATCGGTGGGGCGGATCACAAAGCGCAAGCCTTCCACTTCGAAAACGGCGTCACCAGGCATGGCTTCGTCTTTTTCAATCGCATAAAACAGTCCGCCTGTTCCGGGCCCGCTTGTCCGAACGTACAGCCGCAGCGTATCTCCGGGGCGAAACTCGGAATATCGTTGGTAGGCGAGAGAGAATGCAGGCTCTATCGCAAGTGTGATGCTCATGGGCAAGCTCCTTTCCATCTCTTCAAAGCCCATTGTAACATACAAACCGAAACCGCCCATTCGGTTGGCCTGTCTTTTCCGAATGGGCGGTCATTTTTCACAAGAAGCGGTTAATCCTTGCCTTTGCTGACGTCTTTCGTCGGATGCATGAAGCGGGCATGGCTGATCGGTTTGTCCTCCAACAGCTCCTTGTTTTCGTAGGAGTTCCAGCCGATGTCATTGGTGGGATGCACCCATTGGTCGCCTGCCATGATCGAAGGATCGGTGTCTGTGCTCCAGTTGTGCAACGGGGACTCTTTGGACTCGTACTGGCTGTCTCCGATCACCACGCCGAATTCATTGACAAAAGGCGGCTGGATCGTGCGGGACGATTTTTTGTAGTCGGGCGCGCTGATCTGATGCGGCAAGGTTCCATCGAGGGAAATATCCTTCGTCTGCTCGTTGTTTTTCTGGTCGTTGTCCATCCGTTGGACCTCCTTTATCCACACAGCCGGTATGTTTGCCAGCGAGGCATGCTCGTTTTTAGCATGCATCAGTCGGATTTCCCTTATACGGCGAGTACGGCGAGCGGCGCAACAAGCGTATCACCGACGCCCAGCCCAAATCGGCACGAGCTGCATATGCTACAAAAAGGGGGAGATTCGATGCTGACCAGTGTCGTTATTCCTGCCAAAAACGCTGACGATCAGCTGCTGTACACATTGTTCGGCTTCAACCTGCAATACTGCGCCTTCGAAGAGTTCGAGGTGATCGTCCTGGACAACGCCTCAACGGATGCGACGAGAGAAAAGCTGTCGCAATTTACCGCCCATTTTCCGTTGAACTACGTACGGTTTCGGGCCAAAAAAACGCTTGCTCACCTGCTGAACACAGGGGTCCAACTGGCGCGCGGCGAACTGATCGTCTTCCTCGCGGCCCAGTTGATCGTCCCCCGCAGCTTTATCGGCGTGCATCAGCAGGCCCATGAAAAGTCGCGCGACCTGGTCTTGCTCGGGCAGGACCGGAAGCGAATTTATTCGGTGTATGAGCCGGGCTTCAGCGCGACCCAGCATGCGGAGTGCCAGCTCTGGCTGGAGCAATACCCGCATGTGAAGCGGCCGCATACGCTGGGGGAATCAGTCCCTCTTCTGGAAGAGAGCCAGATTGTAAACGGCTTGCCTTTTCGCATCGGTTTGCCCTGTCCGGTCGCGCAAAAGCGGCTGGCTATTCGGGAGAAATACGGGGCGAAGCTGGCGCGGCACCGATCGCCGTGGACACTGTTTGACATCGAGCACGTCTCGTTGCGTCGGGAGAGCCTGGCAAAAGCAGGGGCTTTTCGCGAACTGCCGCGGATCGAGATGGAACGGGATTTCGGCAAACGGCTGCGCAAAAATGGCTGCCCATTCCAGCTGGACGATAAGCTGACGCTATTGAAGCAGGAGTACGTGCAAAAAAGGCTGGGCACAAGCGGCCCGTCTTCCAGAAAAAACCGCCGGGCGTAACCATCCCGGCGGTTCCCTTTTGTGTCTAACGGTTTTCTTTTAACCGCTCTTGTGGTTCACTATTGATGGAACCGTTGGAACGGATGGCTTCCGACTGGGCTTTGGGGCCACGGATTTCTGCGGTTTTTCCGAAGTCTTTTGCTTTATTGCGTACCATGTCTCGTCCTCCTCTTCATGCGAAGCGTAAAAGTAGTATGACCCAAAAAGCGCTGGAGAATGGGCGTGAATTCGATAGGGAAAGGATGGTAGTTCACATGGCGAAGAAAAAGCAAAAACAGCAACCGCAACGGCAAAACCCGGATACAGCGACAGAAGCGAAATCTTCTCTCGGCAGCCTGAAGGATCTGGTGAATCCGGATGCATGGGCCAAGCTGAAGCAGCTGGAAAAAGACATGAAATCCGAAAGCGAACGCAAGGCGAAGGAAGCGGCGGAGCAAAAGCGTCGCGAACAGGAAGAGCGCGAGCGCAACAAAAGCTTTGCGGAACTGCTGGAGGACTATGAGAAAAAGGGCGGAGGCAAGTACAGCTGATGCGCGAGGAACGTCAGACAGGCCGACCGGATACATCGAAAAACGGCCTGATGAAAAAACGACAGCTTGCACTCAAGGATGAGGCGATCAAGCAGCGCGGCCGGCAAGTTCTCGGCCGTTTGGGGAAAAAGCAGTCCAAGGAGTGATTTTTTCCCCTTCTTCCCCATATAGCTAGGAGAGGGGAAGGAGGGAGATCATGGGGACAATCCTGCTCCTGCTCAGTCTCCTCTGTGTAGCTGTAGGCACCTGGAAGCTGAGCGGTATCTACAAGGCAGACAAGACGGACAGCAAAACGCTCTGGTGGACGGTCGCGAGTTTCGGGATTGCGCTGTTTTTTCTTTTGAAACTGATGACAGATACGTTTCCCACATAAGCATGCACCTGTGGCCGCAAGCTGCACAGGTGCATGTTTTTGTACCGAGAAACAGTTCTTTTTCGACAGCGAGGTGTCGATATTCGCGATAACCGGGGCCATTTGTCGCGAATTTTTCCCGATTGGCTCGCATTTTGTGATGTTTTGACTAAAAGCAACTTTCTGGCTGGTGGCGTGATAAGATAAGAGAATAGATGACGTTCCTTGGGAGGGGAGCCATGAACCAAGCCATACGATTTGATTACTCCAATGCACGCGCCTTTGTGAGACAGCATGAATGGGAGCAGCTTGCCCCGGCGATCGGGCAGGCGCATGAGATGTTGCACAAAAGAACGGGGCCAGGCAGAGACTATCTCGGGTGGGTGGATTGGCCACAGAGGTACGACCGCGTCGAGTTCGAGCGGATTCGCCAGGCCGCGGCACGTATCCAGGCTGATTCAGATGTGCTTTTGGTAATTGGAATCGGGGGTTCATACTTGGGGGCGAAGGCTGTACTGGACATTTTGGGCCACAGCTTTTACAATTTGCTGCCGAAGTCGAAGCGGCGTTTTCCGGAGATTTATTTTGTCGGAAACAATATCAGCCCGGTTTATATCTCTCATCTGATGGACGTGCTGGAAGGAAAAGACGTGTCCATCAATGTCATCTCGAAGTCGGGCACGACCACAGAGCCCGCGATCGCTTTTCGGCTGTTGCGCACCTGGCTGGAGAACAAGTACGGCCGCGAACAGGCGAGGAAGCGCATCTATATTACGACGGACAAAACGCGTGGCGCCTTGAAAAGGCTCGCGGAAGACGAAGGGTACGAAAGCTTTGTCATTCCGGACGATATCGGCGGACGTTTTTCCGTCCTGACCGCAGTCGGGCTTCTGCCCATAGCCGTGAGCGGAGCCGATCTGGACGCGCTGATGAAGGGAGCGCAAGACGCGAGCGAGCGCTACATGGTGATGGATTTGCACGAAAACCCGTGCTACCAGTATGCGGCGATTCGCAATGCCCTGTACCGCAAAGGCAAGACCGTAGAGCTTCTGGTCAGCTACGAGCCGCAGTTCCGCTTTTTTGCGGAGTGGTGGAAGCAGTTGTTCGGAGAGTCGGAAGGAAAGGACGGCAAAGGCATTTTCCCCGCGTCGGCGGAGTTTTCCGCGGACCTGCACTCGTTGGGGCAGTACATACAGGACGGCATGCGGCACTTGTTTGAAACCGTCGTGACCGTGAACAAGCCCGCTGTCGACATCACCGTACAGGAGGACCCGCTCGATGTCGACGGGCTGAACTTCTTGTCCGGCAAACGGATGGGGTTTGTCAATAAAAAGGCTTTCGAAGGAACGGTACTGGCGCACGTGGACGGCGGCGTACCGAACCTGCTTGTGGAGATGCCAGAGGCGACTGCGTATCATCTCGGTGCCCTGATCTACTTTTTTGAAAAGGCATGCGGGATTAGCGGCTATCTCTTAGGCGTCAACCCGTTCGATCAGCCAGGGGTGGAGGCGTACAAAGCCAACATGTTCGCCCTTCTGGGAAAACCTGGATTCGAGCGGCAGAAAGCGGAACTGGAGGCAAGATTGCGCGAGAACAAGACGTATTTGACCGTGGAGGAAACAGCGGCGTATTTGGAGCTTCCCGAAACGTTTATTTTGGAGAAAATTCATCAGGGCAAGATCCGTGCCCTCCACGACGGCAACGAGTACATCATTAACAAGGAACAGTTCAATCACCATCTGGAGGAGCTGCGCAAGCTTCGCGAGTTCGAGGAAGCGGCGCGTCACGAAACGGTTCCGGAAAGCTACGATGTGAAAGACGAAGATTAAGAGCAGAGGGAAGCGCGGAAGCATCTTGTCAGGTCACTGCCAAGAGGACTATACTTGGTAGGGAAACGAAAAGAAAAGATCAAGCAACTCGGGGAGTCCTTCATGCGGGGCTGAGAGGATGGGAGCATACGACCATCGACCCATTGCACCTGATCCGGATCATGCCGGCGCAGGGATACGGTTGCCGGCAAACAGCGCTTTTTCCTGGTTTCTATGCGTATGAAGCCCACCTTTTCCTTGCAAAGGAGAGGGTGGGCTTTCTTTATGGAACGGTCCATCGCGGGATTTTTGTCAGGGGCTTTGGCGAAAGCTGCGGTGCAGGGCGAGCGGCCCCGACCAAATTGCAACAGCGAGGAGAGAGAAACAGTGAGCGATTGTCTCATAGTGGGTGGAGGAATCATCGGATTAAGTCTGGCCTATGAGTTGTCACGAAGAGGATACAGCGTCACGCTGGTGGAGCAGGGAGAGTGGGGCGGACAGGCGTCCTCCGCTGCGGCGGGGATGCTTGCGCCATTGAAGGAATTTGCCTCCCCAGGCCCGATGCTCAATCTGGGCATGACTTCGCTGTCCTATTACCCGGAGTGGGCAGCCGAGCTGGAGGAGTTTACCGGAGGGGACGTACAGCTTAGCCTGGACGGACTGCTTACGGTGGCACTCAACGATGACGAGCAGGCGCAATTGGAAGCGAAGTACCATTGGCAAAAAGCAGCGGGGCACAGCGTCCACTTTTTGACAGAACAAAAGCAGCTGGCTGAGGTGGAGCCGCTTCTGACCGAACAGGCGCAGGCAGCCATCTACTCTCCGTACGAAGGACATATCAACAACCGCATGCTGCTGCGCGCTCTGGTGACAGCGTGCCGCCTGCAGGGTGTCGCGCTGCACGCAGGCTGCGTCGTGAGCGGCATTGCCGTAAAAGGCGGTCGGGTAGTCGGCGTGGAGAGCTCGCTCGGGCCGCTGCGGGCGGAGCAGACGATCATCACGTCAGGCGCTTGGGCGGGCATCATGCTGGAAATGCTCGGCGTTTCCATTCCGGTTCGCCCGGTTCGCGGCCAGATCGCGGCCGTATCCTCCGCAGGCATCCCGCTGCGCACGGTGATTTTTGGCACATCGGGCTACATTACCCCGAAAAAGGACGGGAAAATCGTCATCGGCGCGACGGAAGACGAAAGCGGCTTTCAGCGCGAAGTCACCATGGCGGGCTTGGCCAGCATCCTGAACGGCGTTATGCCGTATGTCCCGGCTTTGCACAGCGCCGCTTTTCTGGAGGCGTGGGGCGGACTGCGGCCAGCTACCGCCGATGGCAAGCCGCTGCTTGGTTCCGTGCCCGGCTGGGACGGGCTGTCGATTGCCGGAGGGCATTTCCGCAACGGTATTCTGCTGTCCCCGGTCACAGCCAAATGGATGGCCGACTATCTGGAAAATGGCGATACGGAGCGGCTGGCACCGTTTTTGCCTTCCCGTTTTCTGGCGGGAACAGACGAAGGGCAGCGCAAAATGGGCTAGTCTCATCGGCAAACCGGTACACCTCCCCATGGGCTCTTGTATATGGTAATAAAGAAACACCAGAAGGGGAGGAGTTTCCATGCAGTCTGAAAAAAACCTGTACCAGGCTGACGTCCAGATGGTCAGCCTGATAAAGGATATGCGCGAAAATGTGCACAACATATGCAAGGAACACGTCGAGAAAAAGGTGCGCATCGAAGCGATTGACGGCCAGATTTTTGAAGGGGTGATCGTCGATTTTGACGATCAGAACGTATACGTGGAAGTAGACGATCCCAATGCAGAAGAAGACGACTATGAGTTCGAAGAGGTAGCCAGCCGAAAGTCGCAGGGAGACTGGGGCATGTACCCGGACTGGACTCCCTACGGCTATCCATATGGCGGATACCAGCCGTTCGGCGATGTCAGTCCGCTTGGCAGCAGCAGCCAGCCGAATCGACCTCCTGCTGGTCAAGTCAGCCCTTACGCGGATGAGTGCTATCCATACGCTCCGATCAGCCCATTCGGCAGCCCGAACCAGCCATATGGGCAGGTAAGTCCGTTCGGCAGCCCGAACCAGCCATATGGGCAGGTAAGTCCGTTCGGCAGCCCGAATCAGCCGTATGGGCAGGTAAGTCCGTTCGGCAGTCCGGGCCAGCCGTATGGGCAGGTAAGCCCGTTCGGCAGTCCGGGTCAACCGTATGGGCAGGTAAGCCCGTTCGGCAGTCCGAGCTTTCCGTACGGACAGGTGAGTCCGTATGGAGAGGGCGCTCCTTATGCCGGCTATCCACCGTACATGGCGCCGTTTGCCCCGTACCCGCCCTACCCGCCTCAGCCGTTTTACCCGTATCCGCCGCCGCCACCTCCGGCTGCCGTCGTCGTGCCGAGGAAAAAACGCCGCCGCCCGTGCCGACGAGGCAAAAGAATCATTCCGCTCGCCTTGTTTACGCTTTTGACGATCGCGCTGCTCTAAAACCTGAAAGCATAGAGCTACCAAGCCTCTTGCCATCCGCAATTCCGGCAGCGAGGCTTGTTGCTCGTTTTGCTAGCCTTCGCCTGTGAGTACAACCTGCCGTTTTGGCGCACACTATCCGTAGTATGTGACGAAGGCAGGGGATAAGATCATGAAGAAAATCCACAGCAGCTTACCAGGGACGAAGGCGACGTTCGGTTATTTTCGCGAGTCGCTGGAGCCGCATTTTACGCTGGCGAACTGGGATTACGAGCACGGCTATTTCGACCGTGCCCTGGACGACAAGAACACCGTGTACCTTCGCCTCCCGGTAAAAGTCTTGCAGGGCGAGCTTGACAGCCCCGACGCGTGGCTGGAGCTGGGCGAACCGTTTGTGTTGCGCCACGTCTACAACACAGGCGTAGAGGAAGAGATCGGCTACTACGCCCCCGTCGCTTCAGCCGTGATGAACCAGTTCCAGGAGCCGCTCGACAAAGATGCCGAGATCGACCCCCGCTGGATTCGCAAGGCCGAGGCCATCGTCAAGGAGTTGGAGAATCGTCTGGAGTGAAAAGCGGGCCTTGGAGCAGGCCTGCTTTTTTGTTTTGCCGCGCTTTGCGAACCCGTTGGAAAAAATTTTTTTTTTTCCTGTCAGTCAGGTACGATTTTCCTACCAGCAGAATTGACAGACCCGAGACACCGGTGAAAAACAACGCCCAGTCAGGAGACAGGAGGCGACAGCATGGCATGGTACCATGCGATAGGAAAATGGTATTGGAAAATCCGCAAGCCGCTCACTCTCGGAGTGCGCCTCATCGTGGCTGACGAACAAAAAGGCGTCCTGCTTATTCGGCACACCTATGTATCCGGCTGGTACCTGCCCGGCGGCGGAGTCGAAAAAGGAGAATCGTTCTGGGAGGCAGCCCGCCGAGAGCTGCGGGAAGAATGCGGCCTCGTAGCAGGCGAACTCAGGCTCTGTCACCTGTATTACAGCGAACGGGAAGGCAAGCGCGACCACATCGCCCTGTTCCACGCCTGCCAAATCCAGCCCGGGACAGGCAAGATCGACGTCAATGAAGTCCGGGACATGCGCTATTTTTTGTGGGACCAGCTCCCGGATGACATGACCGCCTCGACGCGAAAGCGGTTAGCAGAATTTTGCGCCCAATCTTTCCGCGAAGAGCGATGGTGAGACTCGGCCGTTTCCATGCATCTCCTTTTCCCATGTGGTATAGTGAGATCAACAAACGAGCGTGCTTAACCGCTTCGAAGGATAAAAGTGAGGGCAGACCAGCATGAAGATTGCAACTGTACTGCGAAATGACGATTATACGCGGGAAGTCGAACATTTATTGAAGGAAAAGCTGCGGGAGGCGGGCAGTTCGTACACGTTTGTGAACGGAACAAAGACCAAGCCGGACATGGTGCTCTCCATCGGCGGGGACGGGACGCTGCTGGAGGCTGTGCATCAATACGGCATGGAGCCTGCCTATGTAGGAATTCATACGGGACACCTCGGCTTTTACGCCGACTGGCGGCCGGAAGAACTGGATGAGTTCGTCGATCGGCTCTTGCATGCGGAACCGGCGATCGTCGAATATCCGACGGTTCAGTGCCGAATTGACACCGCCGACGGCCGGACATACGACAAATGGGCCCTGAACGAATTGGTCTTGCGCAACGCGTCCCTCTCGACACTGGTCGCGTGCGTCTATATTAACGGGGACGAACTGGAGACGTTTCGCGGCGACGGGCTGATCGTTTCCTCGCCATCGGGGAGCACCGCCTACAACAAAGCTGTGGACGGCGCAATCGTGCATCCGTCCATCGAGGCAATCCAGCTGTCCGAAATCGCTTCCATCAACAACCAGGCGTATCGGACGATCAACAGCTCGCTCGTTTTGCCCAAGCATCACGAGGTCGAGCTGATCGTCATGAACCCGGAAATCATGATCGGCCTCGATCGCGAGCAAGGGGTGTGGAGAGGCGTGCGCTCCATTACGTGCCGCGTCGGGCAAGGCAAAGTCAAATTCGCCCGCTACAAGCGACTGACGTTTTGGAGCAGGGTGCGCAATTCGTTTATCAAAGGGTAGAGGCTCTTCCAGGGAGAGGATATGGGTGAAAAAGATTGGGACATTGCAAAGCCTGTTTCGCCATCCGGTAAAAGCGATGCGGGGCGAGCAGCTGACGACGGCGGAGGTCGACGCTTTCGGC
This sequence comes from Brevibacillus sp. SAFN-007a, assembly GCF_051967035.1. Classification (NCBI taxonomy): domain Bacteria; kingdom Bacillati; phylum Bacillota; class Bacilli; order Caryophanales; family Paenibacillaceae; genus Brevibacillus; species Brevibacillus sp. SAFN-007a. The sequence continues at coordinate 92,782 of NZ_JBQCKK010000009.1, forward strand.
CTGTACGGCGATCGGGCGTATTTCTTTCTGGACGACTCGCGCGGCGGAAAATATTTGAGCGCAGACGTCGTGCCGGCGATGCTCGGCTACCATGCCAGCATGGGGGAAAAGACGAGCGAAGAAGCATACCCCAAGGTTCGGATCGAAGCGCGTGACGGCAGCGTACATACGTGGGGAGAGTCGCTGTTCGCCCATGTCGCAGAGACAGCGAAAAGAGCGGTGACGCCGATGCGCAGTCTCCCGATAGAGGGTGGAAAAAACTGGGAGGATCACATTCTTTTGGTGACGGACGCCTCCCTGCGCGAGCTGGCACGGGTGATCGGCAGCGACTGGATTGACCCGAGACGTTTTCGCGGAAACCTCATCGTTGCGCTGGGAGAAGACGAACCGTTCGCAGAAGACAAATGGCTGGGCAAAAAGCTGCAAATCAACGATGTTACCCTGCAGGTTACCAAGCATTGCGAGCGTTGCATGTACGTGAACATCGACCCGGATACGCTGGAGAAGAACCCGGCTGTGCTGAAGGCATGCGTGAAGCGCCACGAAAACCATTTCGGCGTGTACGCCTCTGTGGTGGCGACAGGGACGGTGTCGCAGGGCGACGAGGTGTTTATTCTGGAGTAGGCAAAAAGGAGAGGCAAGCTGCTTCTGCCTCGGCAACTGGCTCGTGGAGTGCGAAGGATGACCGTGATGAATCCTGTAGAATCAACAAAGCCGACAATCCGCATGACAGCGTGGATTGCCGGCTTTTGTGCGTTCGCGCCGGGGAAGCTTCACGCTTCTTTTCCCAGCATCAATTGATAAAAATACACATCGTGCCACTCGTTGAATTTGAAGCCCACCTCCCGGAATGTTCCCGCAAGCGTAAACCCGAACTTTTCATGAAGCCGCACGCTCGCCTCGTTTCCACCCGTAATGCCGCTGATGACCGTGTGGTAGCCGAGCTGTTTGGCCCGCTGCAAGATGTCGCTCATCAAGGCCGTACCGACACCGCGTCCCCGCTTTTGCGCATCAATGTAGACAGACAGCTCGACGGTTTTGCTGTACGCCGGCTTTTCGCGAAAAGGGGAAAGGCAGCAATAGCCGACCACTTGCCCGTCCGCCTCGGCGACCAGCAGCGGATGAGCTTTCGTGTGCTTGTGAAACCAGACTTCGCGCTGGGCCAAACTCTGCGGCTCCAGGTCGAAAGTTGCAGCCAGATGGGCAATCGCATGGTTGTAAATCGCCAGCATGGCAGGTAAATCGTCCAAAACAGCTTCCCTGATTTGCAGCAACATCAGACCGACTCCTTCAAAATCAAACAGCGATTCCTCGCCTTTCTACCGCAGCGCCTCGTACACCTCCCGAAGAGTGGTGTATCCGGCCTGCTGCGCTTTTGTCAAATACTTCGCCCACAGCGTCCCGGCGGCCACGGCATCACAGTAGGCGTGGTGCCTGTGCGAGATCGGGATGCCGTGCTGGGCGCAGAGGGCGTCCAGCGAGCCGTTGCCGACCGGGTTGCTCAAGAGCCGAATCAAAAGCATCGTGTCTAGCACCCGGTGCGTCAGCGGGCGCCGGCTTGTTTTCCAGAGGGCGGAGCGGAAAAATTCGCGCTCATGCCGGGAGTGGTGGGCGACCAGCGGACGATCTCCGACGAAGCGGAAAAAACCCGAAAGAGCTTCGAGCAGATCGGGGGCGTCTGCCGTCATATCGTCGGTAATCCCGGTCAGCGAGCGGACGTGGGGCGGGATCGTCCGCCCCGGATTGACCAGTGTGTAAAACGAATCCTCCAGCAGTTTTTCCCCCCGCATGGCAATCGCTCCGATCGAAATGATGGCGTCACCGTGATCGGGGTAAAAGCCCGTCGTCTCCAAATCGACGACGACTACCTCCAGATCGGCAAGCGGTATGTTTTCGCTGGCATCCATGTGCCTCGCTTCCTTGGAGAGGGAGCGAAGGTAAGCCTGATGCTGTTTGTCGTCGCTGCCCAGCCCCCACTTCCAGTCGCCCGGCACCCCTGCCATCGCGCGATTCATGTTCCACAAGCGGCCGATGAAGTCCCATTTTGCCAAACGCGTCTCCTCCTATCCCCGAATGGTGGACGGGAGCTTTGCCGTCATTTTTTGCAGCCGGATGGCCAGCTTCATCGCTTCGCGCACCTGGACGATGGAATCAGGAGACAGCTTGTCGAGCTTGATGTAGCTGTTGCTCGCGTAGTGGCCGTCCTCCCAGTGCAAGAGGGCGGTCAGGCGCAGTCCCTGGATCAGCCGGAAATGCGCGGCGACTTCATCGCAAAAGCTGTTGCTCCACACGCCTTTTTCCGCCAGCTCGCCCAGCCGCTCAAGCGTAGAGCTGACGAAGATGCCGTGCGCCAGAGCGAAATGCCGCACGCAGTTAACGATCGGCAAATAGACGCCGTACTTGATGTTGATCGCTCCGCGAAACCGTCCGGTGACTTCGGGCAGCACTCTTCCGAACAAGCCGAGCGGCACGCGGTAATGCAACGTGTTGCTGACCAGCCGATCGAGCAAAAACGGATTGCTGGCCAAAAGCTGCCGGAAGCGATCCAGAACGGGGGCGAAAATCGCCGATTCCCCGTACAGCACGCGCACGTCGCTGGCGAGGAGCAGATAGCGGGCATTTTCCCAGATCGGGTGGGAGATCCATCTGTCCAGCTGGTCGCTCCATTGCGCGACGCTGCCGCGCCATCGTGGAGAGAGGCAGGTGACGTTGCCCTGGCAAGGCGGATAGCCGACTTCCTCCAGACCGGACACGATGGTTGCGGCCAGCAGTTGAAAATAGCCGTGAACCCGCTCCTGCTCGGCTTCGGTCAGGTGCGCGGGAATTTCATAGACAAGCCCGTTGTCCTGATCGCTGACGATGGCCTGCTCGAAGCGCCCGCCGCTGCCGAATTGCAAAAAGGCAAACGGGACGGGCGGCGTGCCCACCCCTTGTTTAGCCAGAGCGTCTACGGCAAGCAGAATGCCCTGGCGGATAAGGTTATCGTGAATCAAGTTCACTACGATGGAAAAAGGAGCCATTTCCCCTGCGCGGTTCAATTGGCGCAAGGGAGCCGTATCAAGCAATTCCTGGCGAAGCTGCGCAAGCGCGGCAAACGATTCTACCTGCCGGATACGCGCTACCTGCTCAGGTGAGAGTGTGAGAGGTGCCGCTTTGCGGGGATGCAGCGGGTCGTATGCGCTCAGGCTGGAGTAGTTCGGGATAACCGTATCCCCCATGTTCGCTAAGGTCAAGGCCAACCACCTCTTCTTCTTCTGTGACGCGGAGTCCGATCGTCGCTTTCAGGATGGATAAAATGATGTAAGCTACCACGAAGACATAAGCCATGGAGCCTGCGAGGCCAAGCGCCTGTACCCCCAACTGATGCAGGCCGCCGCCGTAAAACAGTCCGGCGCCGCCTACCCCGACTTTTTCCGCCAGCTCAGGCGTAGCGAACAGGCCCGTAGACAGCGTGCCCCAGATTCCGGCTACGCCGTGAACGGAAAAGGCAAACACAGGATCATCAATACCGATGCGGTCAAACCAGATAGATGTATAGAATGTGAGAATACCTGACACACCGCCGATGACGACAGCAGCCCAAGGCTCGACGAATGCGCACGAAGCGGTGATGGCGACGAGAGCGGCCAGGACACCGTTCAGCATGCTCGGGATGTCGGCTTTGCCCATCACGATCCAGGAAATGGCGAGGGCGGCGACAGCGCCCGCTGCGGTAGCGAGATTGGTCGTCACGGCGACATAGCCGAAAAAGCCGGAGGTGCTGCCGAGTGTGGAGCCTGCGTTGAAGCCGAACCAGCCGATCCACAGAAACAGTACGCCGAGTACAGAGTACACCTGGTTGTGGCCGGGGATCAGATTGGAGCTGCCGTCACGGTTGTACTTGCCGATGCGCGGCTTCAACAGAACGGTAGCGACGAGGGCGACGATGGCGCCTTGCAGATGGACAACCGTCGAGCCGGCGAAGTCTTGCATGCCAAGCTGGGCAAGCCAGCCGCCACCCCAGACCCAGTGGCCGACGACAGGATAGATGAGGACGGTAAACAACACGCTGAAAATGAAGTAGACGGACAGCTTGGCACGCTCGGCAAAACCGCCCCAGGCGATCGCCAGCGAAACCGCTGCGAAGGCGAGCTGGAAGAGGAAAAGAATCGAGATCGGAACGGTAGCGGCAGAAAAGGCGGAGAAGGCACCCTTTTGCAAGCCGTCGAAGAAGAAGCCGGACAAGCCGATGAAGGAGTTGCCGTCCCCGAAAGTCAGGCCGAAGCCGAACGCCCAAAAGGCGATGGAGCAAATGCCGAAGGTGAGGACGGTTTTGCCTGCGACGTGCCCGGCGTTTTTCATCCGGGTCGATCCGGCCTCAAGCAAGGCAAACCCCACTTGCATGAGAATGACCAAAATGGCCGAGATCATGACCCATGTGGCATCAATGGCAGACGAGAGTTCAGTGAGAGTCGGTTCCATTCATTCCACCCCTTTTGTGTCAGGTATTCTGACATCGTTTTTATTTATGTCAGATTATATGACGCAGAAAAACGAAATGCAATTCTTTTTTCATAAAGAAACAGAAAACTCCAATCCTTCTGTCTACACAGAGGCGGCGCTCATGCTCCGCTCCCGCATTTTCTGTCCGAATGGCTGTCTATATGGAAGCGCAAGGTATACTATAGAGAAAAAGAGGTTTGTGTAAAAGGAGGGGGATGGCCATGGGAGGATGTGTCATCATCGTGGAAGGGAAAACAGACAAGGAGCGGCTGCTCCGCGTGCTGGCCGAGCCTGTGACCATCTACTGCACGTACGGCTCCTACAGCCAGGAAAAAGGCGAGCAGCTTTTGGCGCAAGCGGAGTCGGCAGAGGAAGTGTACCTGTTTACCGATGAAGATGACAGCGGAAAAAAACTGCGGGCGAGCTTGTCCGAGGATTTTCCTGGCGCCGTGCATCTGTACACGACGAAGATGTACCGAGAAGTAGCGAGTACGCCCTTGCCTGTGCTGGCTGAAATATTGGAGCGGGCCGGATTTGCCGTGATTACACCCGAATCGTGATGCTGGAAATACTGGAAAGCGATCAGGGGATAAAACACCTCGCCATCGGCTATAACAGTAGTAAATGGATTGGTGGAGGTGCAAAGGCAATTGCGCGGCTTGATGACCTTTTTTCATCGTATGAACATCCTGATGTGGCTGCTGGGCATTTTCATTGCTCATGCGTTGCTCTATCTCGCACTGGGGACAGCCACCTGGCTGGCGACTTCTCTCTTGGCGACAGCCTTCTACGGAATTATCCTGCTCGTAGGCAAACTGATTGCCAGTCGTTACCCTGACAAGGAAGAAAGCAGATGAAAAGCCGGCTGGGCCAAAAGCCGGCTTTTTCCTTGCGATTTTCCGGCGCTACCAGCCGAAAAACTGGAGGGCGAGAATCAGGGCGCCCAATACCCAGACGTAGACAGCGAAGCCCTTCATCGAGCCGGTACTGATGATTTTCAGCATCCAGCGAATGGCGACGTACCCGGCCAGGCCGGCACACATCGTTCCGACGAGCATCGGGATGAAAAGCGCGGTATCGAGCGGCGCGGCAACCAGCTTGGCCGTTTGCAGCACACAGGCTCCCAGGATGGCAGGCAGCGAAATCAAAAAAGAAAAACGGGCGGCGTCAGCGCGGTCAATCCCGCGCAGGAGCGCTCCGGCGATCGTCAGCCCCGAACGGGATATGGCAGGCAAAATCGCTGCCCCTTGCAGCGTGCCGATGATGAGCGCATCCGTGTAGCGAATGTCGTCAAATTTGCGTTGGCCCCGCCGCATGGATTCCACCGCCCACAAAATCGCACCCGTGGCCAAAAACTCCCAGCCGATGGTGATTCCGGTGCGGGAAATCTCTTCGAAGTAGTCTTCGAACAACAAGCCAATCGCCGCAGTTGGAAGCGTGCCGACGACGAGCAGCTTTGTCAGCTTGGAAAACGGGTGCAGGACGATAAAGCGAATCTGCGGCCAGAACACGATGACGACAGCGATCAGCGTTCCGAAATGCAGCATCGTGTCAAAGAGCAGCCCGACTTCCTGCATGCCGAACAGCTTTCGGAACAAGACGAGGTGGCCTGTACTGGAAATCGGCAAAAACTCCGTCAATCCCTGGACAATTCCGAGAAAAATATGTTCAAGCAGCACGAGCATGGAAATGGTCACTCCTGTCTGTAGGCAAAATGAGACCGGGTACAAGGCATCTTACTGTCATATGTATGTGCGTGGAGACAAGACTTGCCTTTTGGGAAGCGGCATGGACAAAAAAAGTTGTGGTATTTTCCCGACCGGGACGGGTATAGTTAGGGTGCATAGAGGAAGAGAGTGAGGAAGAAACAAAGATGCACAAAAGAAACAAACGCGAGCCGCAACGGGCGGCGGCAGGAAACCTGCAAGCGGGCATGACGCTGACCATGAAAGTGGCGCGAAAAACGGAGATCGGCTATTTTTTGCACGCGGACAACGAGGAAGTGTTTTTGCATGAAAAGGAAGCGCATGAGCGTCTTGGTGTAGGCGATGAGGTAGAAGTGTTTTTGTACCACGACCACGAGAATCGGCTGGCGGCGACGATGGATATGCCTCATGTCGGCATGGGCGAGTACGGCTGGCTGGAGGTCGTGGATGTATCGCCGCGGATGGGCGTGTTTTTGGACAACGGGATCAAAAAAGATTTGCTGTTGTTTGTCGATGATCTGCCAAAGCTTGCGGATGAATGGCCGCGTCCGCGCGATCAGATATTGGTGACGCTGAAGCACGACAAGCTCGGCCGCCTGCTCGCCAAGCCGGTAACGGAAGCGGAAGTGACGAAAATCGCCGTTCCTGCAGACAGCCGTATGCGAAACAAGCAGGTGGAAGGTACCGTCTACAAGGTTATTGCGGCAGGGGCGTTTTTGCTGACGGAGGATGACCATATTTTGTTTATCCACCGCGACGAGATGGTGGGCCGCCTGCGGCTGGGCCAGACGATTCGCTGCCGCATCAGCTATGTGCGCGAAGACGGCCGGCTGAACGGCTCGATGAGGGAGCGCAAGGAAGTGCAGTACGGCGAGGATGCTGACAAGCTGCTGCGCTACTTGATCAATCGCAACGGGGCGATGCCCTACACGGACAGCACGGAAGCGGAGATCATCCGCGAAAAATTCCAGATGAGCAAATCCAGCTTCAAACGAGCGCTTGGCAAGCTGATGAAGGAGCGCCGCGTGGAGCAGGTAGACGGCTGGACCAAAATCATTCGCAGCAGCGAGGAATCATAACCAATCCCTCCCATGCGCTCTTGCCTCTTGCAAGCAGGGGGAACGCATCGGGAGGGATTTTCTTTGTTTTTCCCCTATTCCGATAGAAAAATATAGTAAAATAGGGAAGGCAGCCAGCCCCTTCTTTGGATCGTTCGAAGAGAGGGAATGAATCCCTGGTATTGCTCTCGTTCATCCTGTTGTGGGGTGACGGTGAGGCTCTTGCCTTCTCGCTGTCTCGCGTTAATACGTTGCACTATCGCCCCTGTACGAAGGAGAAGGACTGACCTCGCTTTGCCACTCGAACGTTCGCAGCGAACCCAATGGTACGGCATGGGGGGAGTTTTGGAGTGCGGGTGGCAAATGTGGTAAGATATTTCTATTGTTGCTTGGGGAGGGAAGCATGTGAGCGAACTACGCAATCCGTGGCAGTTACTCTATCGGGTCTATCGTCATGTTCAACCTGTTCTGGAGCGGGAGTTTACGGCCTGGTACGAAAAAGCGCAGGCGATTCCCAATCCGGAGCTTGGGAAGCAGGCGCAGGACAGTATGAATTCGAAAAAATTCCATTGCCAGGGAGGATGCGTCTACGCTGCGCAGGTCATCCCGTACGTGGAGACGATCGTGCCTTTGATCGTGGCGTACCAGACGATCAGCGACTATCTGGACAATTTGTGCGATCGCAGCACTTCCCTGGACCCAAAAGACTTTCGGCAGCTGCATTATTCGATGCAGGATGCCTTGACACCCGGTGCGCCATTGCGCGATTACTACCGATACCGCGAGGACAAAGACGACGGAGGCTTTTTGGCAGATTTGGTGCAGACCTGTCAACGGTATGCGGCCCAGCTGCCCGCTTACAGCAAGATTCAGCCGCAAGTGCTCGTCTTTTCCTGTTTGTACAGCGATCTGCAAGTGTACAAGCACATCGCCCAGCATTTGCGCGAGGCGGAGCTTCTGGCCTGGTGGGAAGAGCACAGGGAGCGCTACGACTATTTGCACTGGCAGGAGTTTGCCGCCGTAACAGGCTCGACCATCGGGATTTTCGCCCTGTTTTGCCTCGCGACCGAGGAAAATGTCAGCGAGGAGACTATCCACACCGTCAGCGAGGCCTACTTTCCATGGCTTTGCGGATTACATATTTTGCTCGATTACTTGATTGATCTGGAGGAAGACAGGCTGGGCGGAGATTTGAACTTCGTGAGCTACTATGAGTCCGAGCAGGTGGCGGCGGAGCGCTTGCAATTCTTCATCAAACAAGCAAAGGCAAGCGTAGCACGCTTGCCAAATCCTGCATTTCACCGTATGATCGTGGACGGGCTGGTCGCCTTTTATCTGGCTGATCGAAAAGTAAACCGCAATCAGCCGCACATTTATACTATCGCTAGACAGCTGTTGAAACAGGCGAAAGGGTTGCCGTCCGTCCTGTTTTATGTGAACAGCCTGCTTGTACGGCGATAACGGAGAAGAGGTTAGCGCAAGTGCTTGCGCTTGTACGAAAAGCCAAATCCCATCAATGAGAAGGCAGCAACGATACAACCGAGGATACCGAGGGGGCTTTTTTCCCCGATGGAAATGCCAACTCCGATGAGACAGGCGGTTACGCAAATTGCCAAAGCCAGTGTTACCATTTGATAACGATTCATCGGTTTGTAACCTCCTATCTGTCACTGTTCCCATTATACCTTATTTTCCGCGAAAAGCACCTAGGGAAAGATTCCGGAAAACCTAGTAAATTATTGTGAAGTGGTGGAGAACGTAGATGGAAAGTATTATACAAATTAGAAAAGGGAATCAATTGGTGGAAGGCCATGTGACCTATGAAGAAGGAGATTTGATCGAAGCAGTCTTCCCCCGTCCCTTTGAAGTGACGGTCGGCGATCAGATCCCTTGTTTGTTGACCGCTGATTATGAAACGATCAGCAATTTCGATGCGGTCGTGGTGGCGAAGGACAACAATCGGCTGTTTTTGTTCCATTCGCCTACAGTCAGCGAGTTCCGCGAGCAGCGCAGGCGCTATCCACGCTTTGACATGGAGGTAAAAGGCTGGGTTCAGTATCCGACACAGGAGCCGGATTCGTTGTTTTCCGTATACAGCCAAATGGTCTATCTGGTGAACCTGAGTCTCGGAGGACTGGCATTTCGGGCAGACAAACCCGTTCCGATCGACCAGGCGATTGTTTTTTCCTTTGAGCTGTACGGACGAAACAGGCCGGACGGGGTAGTAAAGGCAGAGCTGCAAGTCATTCACGAACGGATTGAAGGCCCGCACTACTTTTACGGCTGTACGATCAAATCAATCGCGGCCCGACATTTCCACAATTTGCGCAAATACATTTTGCACAGGCAACTGGAGGAACGCAGGCAAGTAAAAATCGAATAACCTTCTCGCGAATTGGTCAACTGGGACCAATTTTTTTTTTGCAAGTAGGCCATTTTCATGGAGGGGGCAGGTGTTTTGTTCAGCAAAAAGAGGAACAAAAACGGCGGCTCGCGAAGCTTTGTCTGTATGACGTCCGTGTACATCGTTTGTCTGCTGAGGCTGGAGGCAGCGGGCAGTCGGGAGCGGCGGCATGGTCAGCCGATTTTGGCGGAGAGGGCACGAAACCAAAAGGAGGAACGGCATGAACAGAATCGTGACGTGGAAAAGGTGGCTGCTGGTCGTACTGATTGTAGTGTTGAGCCTGCCTGCATTGGCTTGTGAGGCAGATGACCCAGCGCTGGATCGGCCTGTACCGCTACCGCAGGAGCTTTCATATCGGACAGAAGCGGTGGCCGATCAGCTCGATGTACCGTGGGCGCTGGATATCGCCGCTGACGGCCGCCTCTTTTTTACGGAGCGGCCAGGCAGGATAAGAGTCATTCAGGCAGGCAAGCTGCTGGAACAACCGCTCCTCTCGTTTCCGGCTCCGTTTGTCAGCGAGGGCGAAGGAGGACTGCTGGGGCTTGTGCTCGATCCGCAATTTGCCCGCAATCATTTTATGTACGTCTACCATACGTATCAGGACGGGCCACAGATTTACAATCGCGTCCTGCGCCTGCGCGAGCGAGACAACCGGGCCGAGGTCGACCGGGTGTTGATCGACAAAATCCCGGGCAGCGCCATCCATAACGGCGGCCGCCTGAAAATCGGCCCGGACCAGCGGCTCTATATCACGACCGGAGATGCCCGCGAGCCTGAGCTGGCGCAAGACATGAACAGTCTCGCCGGAAAAATTTTGCGGCTCAATCTGGACGGGACGATTCCGCAGGACAACCCGTTTCCCGGTTCTCCCGTCTACAGCCTCGGTCACCGCAATCCGCAGGGGCTGGCTTGGAATCCGGCTACGGGGACGCTGTACAGCTCCGAGCACGGCCCGTCGGCGCACGATGAACTGAACCGGATCGAGCCAAAAGGAAACTACGGCTGGCCCGCGATCACGGGCGATCAGGAGCAGCAAGGGATGCGAACTCCGATCTGGCAAAGCAAAGACGAGACATGGGCACCGTCTGGCATGGCTTTTGTCCGCAAAGGGCCGTGGGCAGGGCAGTTGCTCGTTGCGAACCTGCGCGGTCAGCAACTGCTGCGCGTGAAGCTGGACCCTGTCCGTGCGGATGCCGTCACGGAGGTGTCCGCGATTTTGGTCAATGAGCTGGGCCGCCTGCGCGATGTAGCGGAAGGCCCGGATGGATCGCTCTACCTTTTGACCAACAACCGCGATGGGCGCGGCGAGCCAAGAGACGGGGATGACCGGATCATCCGGCTTGTTTGGCAGCAGCCGTAGCGGCAGTATCTGCGGCATGCTTTCCCCAAATCCAGCGCTGCAAAAGAATCGCCCCGCCGCCGACAGCTGCGACCAGCGAGCCGACCCACAAAAAGGCTTGCGTCGGTCCGAGCCAGGTCATCAGCGCGCCCCCCAGTAGCGGCGCCACAATAAACGTCGCGCTGGACAGCGAATCCAGAATGCCCCTGACGCGGCCGAGTGCGTGCGGGGGCGTTTCTTTTTGCACGAGGTAGTTGGTGCCGACCGAAGTCAGCCCCGTACCGATCCCGGCGAACAGCGAAGCCGCCAGCAGCCAGTGGATGCCATCTCCCGGCTGGAACAGGCCGATCCAGGCAAAGCACGCGCCGATCAAAAGCACGCCTCCCCCAAGCACCCATCCGTACGAGCGAATCGTTTGGCGCCGATGCAGCCAGGTGATCGTGAGCAAGGCCCCCAGCCCGATGATACTGACGGAATACCCGACGACCTCCGGACGCCCCGGCACTTTTTCCCTGAACACGACAGGCAACTGCGCGTCCGCCAGCTGAATCGCCATCATCGCCAGCAGGGAAAAAAGCGAGCTGGCTAACAAGACGCGGTTTTGCAAAAACACGGCCCAGCCTTCCTGCCAGGCGAGGCGAAACGGAATCGCTTTTTCCCTCGAAGCGGGGAGGGGCAGCTTTTTCTCCACGTGGCGCATGGTCGAAAGCAAGACGGTGGAGAGCAGGTAGCTCCCGGCATTGAGGAGGAGGCAGAGCGCTGGTGTCGCCATGGCGGCGACCATCCCGCCGATCAGGGGGCCGATCAGCTTGCCGCTTTGGAAAACGGCTCCGTTCAGCGAGGTCGCCTGAAGCAGCTGCTCCGGTGCGACGATTTGCCGCGTCAAGGTTTGTTGAGCCGGATCGTTGAAGACGGAAGCGCAGGAGCGCACGGCGATGACGACGAGAAACCACAGCGGATCAGGCATGGCGAGCAACAGCAGGGTGAGGCTTGCCTGCATCAGATTGGCTGCGATCATCATGCGTACTTTATGGACGCGATCAGCCAGCACCCCCGCGAATTGCCCGAGCAAAATGCCGGGAGCCGCATACGCAATCGGCAAAAGCGCCATCGTCATCGGATCGGCATGCCAGACGTAGCCCAGGAAGATGGCGACCGCGATAAAGTCGAACCAGTCTCCCAGCGTAGCCAGTCCGTAAGCGAACAGCAAGGTGCGAAACGGCTTGTTTTTGGTCAGCAAAAAAATCCCTCCATCGTCTCAAGCTGATTCGATGATAAAAGGGATTTGTCAGAGGCGTATCAGATGAGGGTGGAAAGCTTGCGAACGACCGCCTTCTTGAGCTTCTCAAATTGATACTCTGCGGATAGGTCGGTCCACATTTTTGCATAGCGGCTTTCCTCTTTGTCATCGCAGGAGACATGGCGAAAAAACAGCAGAATCGTGTGCACCGCGTAGATCAGGTGCGGGACAAACCGGGTGGCCCGGATGACTTCGACCCCTTCCTCCACCAGCCGCCGCGCTTTGGCGATCTCTTGCCGTCGATAGTGGCAAAATCCTTGCAGCAGCTTGAAGCTGCCTACCTCCCGCTGCATCGGCAGCTTTTGCAGAATGGCAGAGGCTTGCTGGAGCAGCTCTTCCGCCTTTTCCAGCGAGCCGGACAATAGCGCAAGCCAGGTTTCGCCTGCCAGCAAAAACAGGGTAAAGCTGTCCGAATCCATCTGCTCGACGATGGTTCGGGCATGCGCGGCCTGCTTTTGCGCCAGCTCCCACTTTCCCGCGCTGGCATACAGGGAGATGGCGCTGATTTGTAATTCGTCCTGAAAAATGGGCGGCATCGACGCCTGCTGTTTGGCGATTGTCTGGAACAGCTTGACGGTTTGCTCTACATCCATTTCGGTCATCTGGTACAGATGGAAAAGATAAAACAGCTTTTCCGACAGGGGCGTGTCGTCATCTGTGACAAACCAGGCAAAATCGCCCGCGACAAAGCGGATGTAGACGGCGTAGAAGGGATCCAGTTGAAAGCCGAGCACTTCCTGGTTGGCGGCGAGAGTTTGCAGGGCGGCGCCCATCCCCATTCCGTGGTAGGTGGACAGCATGGAGCTGATCTGTTCCGAAAAGTCCTGCTTCCAGGCATGCAGCTGGGGCGGCTGATGCTGCTTCCAGCTCAAGCGGTAGCCCACCCCTCGCACCGTGTCGATCGTGAACAGGTGCGACCATTTTTGCAGCTTTTTGCGCAAGCGGTAGATGTGGTCGTCAATGGTGCGGTCAGTCGGGTCCTCCAGCGGCCACACGCTGTCGAGCAGATTTTCCCGGGAAAAGGTCCGGTTTTTCCATGTGACCATATACTTCAGCAAGGCGTACTCCTTCGGCAAAAGTACGACGCTTTCCCCGCCGTAGCGAACCTCCCGCTTGTCATCCTGCCACGCGATTAATTCCATCTGAACGACTCCCCATCCAGGCCATATTTCTTCATCTTGTTGTACAGCGTGCCGCGCGAGATGCCGAGCAGTGCGGCCGCCGCCTTTTTGTTGCCGTACGTGCGCTCCAGAGCGGCGATGACCCGTTCTTTGTCCGTCTGCCCTGCCCGTTGCGGATAAGGGGCCAGCGGAGCCGCTGATGCCGGAAGCGGCGCAGCGGGAGCGGTGTACCCACTGACCGGAGAGGCAAAGGTAGCGGGAGCAATCGGTTCAGACTGCATACGAATGGCGCTTGGCAAATGCTCCGGAGAGATGACGCCGTTTTCTTGCAGGATGGACAGTCGTTCGATGACATTGCGCAATTGCCGGATGTTTCCGGGCCAACTGTAGTCGAACAGAGCCTGCATCACTTCGGACGGGATGCGGGGGACGGCTTGCTCGTGCGCCACGGAATACTCGTGGATGAAAATTTGCACCAGCTCCGGCAAATCTTCGCGCCGGGCACGCAGCGGAGGAATCTCCAGCGAAAACACATTGAGCCGGTAGTACAGGTCTTCGCGAAAACGGCCCTCCGCCACCATCTGCTCCAGCTGGCGATTGGTCGCCGCAATAATGCGCGTATTGACGGTAATCGGCTCGGTTCCGCCTACGCGGTAAAACTGCCGCTCCTGGAGGGCGCGAAGCAGCTTGACTTGCAGCTCCAGAGGCAGCTCCCCGATTTCGTCGAGGAAAAGCGTACCGCCGTGGGCCAGCTCCAGTTTGCCCGGCTTGCCTTTTTTCTCCGCGCCGGTAAAAGCTCCACCCTGATAGCCAAACAGCTCGCTCTCGAACAGGGCAGCCGGAATCGCTCCGCAGTTAATGGCGACAAACGGCTTCTCCCGCCGTCGGCTTGCCTGATGAATCGCTTTGGCAAACAATTCTTTTCCCACGCCGCTCTCGCCGTAGATCAGCACGGTGGCATCGGTCTGCGCCACTTTTTTGGCGGAGCTGATGGCAGCCTGAATAGAGGCAGAATGTCCCTTGATCGCGTAAAAAGGATCGTCGGCCGCCTGAAACCTGCTCATTTCCTGCTGGAGATTGTGCAGGTGAGCGGTGGTGTGCGCCAACTCTTCATTCAGGCGGACAAGCTCCGTGATATCCTGCTCGATGGAGATGGCCCCGATGATTTGTCCCCCCTGGCGAATCGGGGCGGCGTTAATCAGCACGTGGCTGTCGGGACGGGGAATATGGTATACCCGATGAACCGATGTGCCTTGCCGCAAGGCGTCGAGAAGCCGGATGGACTCGCTGGCGAAATGCTCGTCGAGAGAAGTGCCCAGCACTTGCGCCCGGTCGATCTCATAGATCGTTTCGGCTGCCCGGTTCCAGTACTGCACAATGTTATGGGAGTCGACAATCGTAATGGCTTCGCTCATCGTATCCATCAATGTGCTGAGCAGAACAGACTGATTGTGAGCCAGGGCAACAAAAGCTTCCAGCAATCGATGGGGCAAAACAATGCCGGTAGCCATCCCCGCTTCGTCGACGAGTGCCAACGTAGGCAATTGGCCGGAGGCGAGCGCCTGGCGAATGGGCTCCAGGCATTGCGCCAGCGTAGCGGTCTGAGGGATGGACAGTACCTGTACGGTGCGCTCGCCTTCCTGCCACGTGCCTTCTTTTTCGCCTGGGCGCAGGTGGACATCAGCGGGATGGACGGGAGCGGCTAAGTCCGCAACAACACGATCCAATGAAAAGAGAGGTTTCAAATCGTCACATCCTATCCAAACTAACAGGGAAGGAAACGGGCTGACCCCGATCCGGTTTGCCTGTTGTACATTCGCATCTAATCAAAAGTGTACAAGAATGGACAAAAAATGTACATATATGTCGAAGGATGTAGGAAGCGCTCGGGTTCCATAACGATGGAGAACATCCAAGATATAGCGTACTAGGATGTGTTGGCATGGTTCATGCTAGTATAAACGAAGCAAAGTACGTTGAGGAGGAGACAGGCAACGATGGAACAACTCATGAAGGATTTTTTCTTATTTTTATCCAAAAACAAAGCGCTGAACGCAGCGGCTAAAAAGTGGGGGCTGCGCTTCGGTGCCGGCCGCTTTGTATCCGGTGTCACCATTGCAGAAGCGATCGCCGCTGTTCAGAAATTGAACCAGCAAGGTCTCGTGTGTACGCTCGACCATTTGGGTGAGTTCGTTTTCAGCCTGGAGGAAGCAAACGAGTCCGCTGATTACTGCATCAAAACGCTGGAAGCGATTCACCAGTCCGGCGTCGATTGCAACCTGTCGCTGAAAATGACTTCGCTTGGCCTGGACATCAGCCGTGAGCTGTGCATGACCAACATGCGCCGCATTCTCGACACAGCGAAGAAAAATGGCAACATTTTCGTGCGAATCGACATGGAGGATTATGCGCATAATCATGTGACCATGGAAATCCTCAATGAGCTGCTCGAAGAGTACGATAACGTGGGAACCGTCATTCAGGCGTATCTGTACAAGGCATCCGACGATATCGACAGCTTGAAGGACAAAAAAGTGAACTTCCGTCTGGTTAAAGGCGCTTACAAGGAATCCCCGGAAGTAGCGTACCCGAACAAGGCGGATGTAGACGAGAACTACAAAAAAATCATCAAGCAGCATCTGTTGAACGGCGGATACGCTGCAGTGGCCACCCACGATGACAACATTATCGCTTATGTAAAACAGCTGGAAAAAGAATACAACATCCCACGCACCCAGTTTGAATTCCAGATGCTGTACGGCATTCGCCCTCAATCCCAGATCCAACTCGCGCGGGAAGGGTACAAAATGCGCGTGTACGTTCCATACGGAATCGACTGGTACGGCTACTTCATGCGCCGTCTGGCAGAAAGCCCGGCAAACGTGAAGTTCGTACTCAAGGGAATGTTTACGAAGTAAGGCGGACATGCCTGACGAGACACCTCCGAATGAGCTTTCGGAGGTGTTTTGTGTTAGGATGGGAGCAAGAATTGGCCTGTAGGTAGAAAGGGGACCTTTTTCGTGCGCACATTCACCATTCCACTGACACCTCCGTATTCCTTCGAGCGACTGCTGCAACGGCTGAAAACCCATCCCGATCCACAACTGGAGATTCAGCCGGAAAACAGCCTGCTGCGGCGTGTGTTTCGGGTCGGGACACGGCCTGTTTTGACTCGCATACAATTCGTAGGCGATCTGGAAAATCCTTCTCTGAAAATCGAAACGTCCGCTGCCCTGTCCGCGACGGAACAGCGCGAGCTGGAGCGGACGATTCGCCACGTTTTCAGCGCAGACCTGGACCTGTTGCCGATTTACGAGCAGATGGGGGAAGAGCCGGAGCTGGCCGTGCTTGTCGAGCGTTTTCGCGGCTTGCGGCTGATGCACGACTCCGATCTGTTTCAAGCGATGGTCAAGACGATTATTGGTCAGCAAATCAATTTGACCTTCGCGGCGAATTTGACACAGCGATTGCTGGCGCTGGCTGGCGAGGAAGTGGCAGACGAGCGCGGCGTGAAATTTCTTGCGTTTCCCACTGCGGAGGCGGTCGCGAGGCTGTCGACGGAAGAATTGCGTCCGTTGCAATTCAGCCAGCGAAAAGCCGAGTATATCATTGATTACGCGCGTGCGGTTGTGAATGGAAAGGTGGATTTGGAGCGGCTGTGGGCAATGGAAGACGAAGAGGTGATCGCGCATCTGACGGCCCTGCGCGGAATTGGCCGCTGGACGGTGGAGTGTCTGCTGATGTTCGGGATGGGACGACCCGATTTGCTGCCGGCAGCGGACATCGGCCTGCGCAACGGGATTGCGCTTGTATACCGGATGGACACCAAACCGGACGAGCAGGAAATTCGCCGGATCGGAGCGCGTTGGGCGCCATGGCGAAGCATCTGTTCTCTTTACATTTGGGAAGCGGTGGGGGCGGCGAAGCGAAAAGAGGAAGGAATCAGAACGAGTCTGCTGCGTGACGACAAGCCGTGACAGGATAGGCATGGTCCCAGGTGTAGCGAGGCATGCAGGCGGCGCTTCCCTGCCAGTTAGGACTTCTATCCGTCCACAACTGTTGCGATCTGTGTTACCATGGAAAAAGGCTGTAGCGTTGCAAACGGCACTTTTCCCCCTGCCGTTCAAAGGAAGGGAGGTTGTTCGCCATGGCCCAAATGAAGGTCCTCGTTGCTGATGACGATCCAAATGTACGCGAAATTATTCGCCTTTATTTCGAAAAACAACAGATGGAGCTTGTCGTCGCCAGGGATGGGCGGGAAGCGCTCACCCTTGTAGAGGCTGAACAGCCCGACGTGCTGATTCTCGATGTGATGATGCCGCACATGGACGGCTTTGAAGCTTGTCGGGAAATTCGCAAAAAATGGGATACGCCGATTATTATGCTAACCGCCAAAGACGAAGAATTTGACCGCGTGCTCGGCCTGGAGCTGGGAGCGGATGACTATGTAACCAAGCCGTTCAGCCCGCGTGAGCTGGTGGCGCGAATCCGGGCGATTATGCGCCGCTTGCAGCCGAAGCCAAAAGCGGAGGAGGATGCGCCGCGCATTTTCAGCTTCGATCAGCTGACGATCGATCTGGACAAGCGCGAGGTCATCGTCGCGGGGGAAAAGGTCAGTTTTCGCCCGAAGGAATTTGATTTGCTTGTGCAACTGGTCAAATCGCCAGGCAGCGTCTGGTCGCGCGAGCAGCTGCTGGAGCAGGTGTGGGGTTTTGACTACTTCGGCGATGTCCGCACGATTGATGTCCATATCAAAAAGATCAGACAGCGCCTGGATAAGCTTCCGTACGAGTGCATCCATACCGTTTGGGGGATCGGCTACAAGTTTGGGGTGGAGTCTTGATGCTCGGTACTTCCAAAAGCATTTTTCGCCGCCTCCTGTTCAGCTTTTTGGCGACAGTGCTGGTCGGTTTGGGCATTTCCGGCATTTTGCTGTCCTTTTTCGCGCGGGAGTATATTTAC
This sequence comes from Brevibacillus sp. SAFN-007a, assembly GCF_051967035.1. NCBI lineage: Bacteria > Bacillati > Bacillota > Bacilli > Caryophanales > Paenibacillaceae > Brevibacillus > Brevibacillus sp. SAFN-007a. The sequence goes on from NZ_JBQCKK010000009.1 coordinate 111,154, forward strand.
AACTCCAAGGAAGAAGAACTGTTGCGGATGGCGAAAAAGGTCAACGCCGCGATTCACGACAGCGATCAAGTGAACAAGGCGCTTTTGGACAAGCTGGCGATGCTCGATGAGTCATTCGACACGCGAATCTGGCTGTTCAATAAAGAAGGAAAAATTGTCGCGACCTCCATGAAGGACGAGGTGTTCACCGGAAAGTCGGTGGCTGTCTCGATCGCCGACAACGTGCTGAAAGGCAAGAATGCAGTCTCCGAGCTGAAAATCGAAGGGCTGGAGGACCCGATGCTCTCGGTTTCCGTTCCATGGGGCGAGGGCGAGAACGTGTACGGAGGAATCATCCTGCACGCTCCCATCGAAGGGATCGAAAAAACATTCGGACAAATGCGCGAGTCGATTTTGTGGGCGACGCTATTTGGCGTTGTGCTGTCTACCGCAATGGTTTCTTACCTGTCCTGGTCGATCTCGCGGCCGCTGCGGACGATCGAGCGGACGGCGGCGGAGATTGGCAGGGGCAACTATGCGGAGCGCGTGCAGGTAGACACGCACGATGAAATTGCCGATTTGGCGCAGACGATCAACACGATGGCGGAAAAGCTGGAAAAGGTGGAGCAGGAACGGCACCATCTGGAGCAGGTGCGCAACGATTTTCTCGCCAATGTGTCCCACGAGCTGCGCACGCCGCTTACAGCGATGCAAGGCTTTCTGGAGGCGCTGCAGGACGGGCTGGTAGAGGACGAAGAAGCCCGGCAGAAATATTACGCCGTCATGTATGCGGAGACGATGCAGGTCAATCGGCTGGTCGATGACCTGATGGATTTGATGAAGCTGGAAAACAACGAGGTCAATCTGGCGAAGTTCCCTGTCGATGTCGCAGAGGTGATGAATCGGGTCGCTTTTTCGTTCCGCCAGGAGGCCGAGGAAAAAGGGCTTCAGCTCACGGTCGAGGTTGAGGAGGAGCTGCCGCGCATTTACGCGGACAAGGATCGGGTGGCGCAAATTTTGAAAAACCTGGTAAAAAATGCACTCAAGTTCACGGAAGCAGGCGAAATCCGGATGACAGCCAGGTTGCAGGACCCGTGGGTGTGCATGCAGGTGCAGGATACGGGCATGGGCATTGGCACAGACGATCTGAACCGGATTTGGGAGCGGTTTTTCAAGGTGGATCGCGGACGTTCCAAAAACAACAAGGGCACGGGTCTTGGCCTGGCCATCGTCAAAGAGCTGGTCGACCTGCACGATGGCGAATGCCATGTGGAAAGCGTGCCAGGGCAAGGAAGCACGTTTACCATTCTGCTGCCGAAGGTCACGGTGCCGCCCGCCAAACCATTGCCATGACGCCAATCGTGTTGGCGTCATGGTCATATTTTTTTCATAATTGGATCATGGAATTTTCCTATTCTCCTTACAGAATGGTTATCTTTGCCCGTTACGATGTACGTGTGACGGCGAGAAGGTCACGAAAGCTAAGGATGAAAGGAGAATGAACGTGAATAGAAAATGGTTTTCCATTGCAGCTGTCGCATTGCTCCTGTCTGGAAGCCTGGTAGCCTGCTCCAGCCCAACAGGGACGCCTGAACCAGCGACGCAGCAAGAGGGCACAAGCCAGACAACACCGGCTTCTTCTGATCATGGACAATCCACCGACAGCTCGGTTTCACAAGATCAATCGACGCCTGACGCATCGGCAAACAGCTCGGATACGACCACGGGCGGTTCGGACAGCACAGGCACATCTTCTGAGAAACCGGCAAGCGCACCAACTGGTGACAGCAGCTCAGACAGTAAGTCTGACGCAAGCTCGACTGGCGCGGCCGGAACGGACAACAGCGAATCTGCCGATCAGTCCCCTTCGACTGACGCGAGCAAGCCATAACGATTCGCCAACTGGAAACACGTTTGGTAACGTTTGTTGAAATTCCTCTACTTCCCTCCCGTTTTCTATATATGTGACGGCTATAGGCCGTCTTTTTTTTGCTGTTTTTCTGGGTGGGTACTTATGGGGGGAAATGTTGCATATGCTACAATCTCAATCAGGGACTGTTCGTATATCCTTTATAAGCAGATGGTGTACGTTTAGGAGGGCTGGTCATGGAACATTCTAGTTTAGTGCTTAACCCGGAGGACTTACAGCGAGTTCTGGTACAGGCATGGTCTCTCCAATCAAGTTCAAAATGGACTCCAGATAACCCTGCACGTGGACAATGCGGAGTCACGGCTTTAGTGGTGAACGACATCCTTGGCGGCGAAATCCTGAAAACGCAATTGCCTGACGGCGTTCACTTTTACAACCGTATTTCGGGACGGCGATATGACTTCACGGAGTCTCAGTTCAAAGAACCTCTCGTCTATGCAGACGTGTTATCAAGTCGGGAGGAAGCCTTCCGCGATACGAACGCTGAACAATACACGTACCTGAAACATGCGGTATTGCATGTTCTCGGTTCCGGTTTTTAGCTTGCTCCCAGCGACATGGGAAAAGGACAGCAGGAAGTCTGCTGTCCTTTTTTCGAGCGGACGAACGGGCTTGTAAGCTTCACTTGCTTTCCGCCGATTCACGCCTGCGCAGGTTCGACAGGGCTACGCCGAGAAAAATAAAGGCCGCTCCGACGAAAAAGCTGACGCCCAGATGCTCGTGCAGCAGAAGCCAGCCGAGAAAAGCACCGACGATTGGCTGGACGAAGAAGAAGCCTGCCCCGCTGCCCGCCTGCATCAGCTCGAAGCCTTTGTTCCACAGGTAAAAGGCCCCGGCTGTCGAGATGAGTCCGATGTACAGCACACCTGCCCAAATCTCCCAGCCAAACTGCCATGAAACCGGCGTGACAGACAGCTCCCAGACCATGACCGGGCTGGTGAAGACGATGCCGAACAAGGCGACGTACGTAGTGACGAGCAAAGAGGAGTAGCGCTGCGTCGCTTTTTTGCTAAGGACGGTGTAAAGCCCCCAGCTTACCGCTGCCACGAGCAGAATCAGGTTGCCTGTCAGAGACGATTGGGCGTCCGCCTGATCCGGCACGCCGATGACGATGATGACGCCCACGGTCGCAAGCAAAATGCCGGCTGCCTGCTTGAAGTGGATGTTCTCCTTGAGCAGCCACACCGCGAAAATGGCGATAAAAGCTGGAGAAGCGGAAGTAATCAGCGCGCCCATATGCGCGGTCGAGAGCTTCGTCCCGAGAAACTGCGCCGCGATCGAGATGGTGACCCCGACAAAGGCAATGGCCATCAGCAGGGGAACATCTTTTTTTCGAACGGGTTCTCGGCGAGCGAGAGCAAATGCCCCCAAAACGATCAGGGCGATGCCGAAACGCAGGATCAAGAGCGTAAACGGCGGAATGACATCCAGCACGACCTTGCTCACGACGTAGACGCCCCCCCAAATCGCGGCAGCGAGCGTCAGGCAGATGGCACCGAGCAACGATTGCTTCCATTGTTGTGAATGCGACATGAAAAGTCCCTCCCGGAGTGAATCTGATTGGTACAGACAGCGCGTTAGCCGGGAGGCCGTTGAAAAAGCGGTTCCTCACCGACTAGGCGAGGACAGGTACATCGCATTCAAACAGGCGACGATTCATGGCGGTTCACCTCCTTATTGCTTCGATCAGACTTCAGCCCTTGGGCGCCAAAGGCACTGTTTTCCAGGGCGCTTGTTCTTTTATTATAGGAGAAACAGAGGGAAAGATCAGCAGAATCATTCGGAATATTTTGAATGAATGTTCACTCAGTCCGCAATATTCGCTATACTGGAGGAAACCGTTCAAGGAGTGAGAGAGATGGCCCATCGCTTTGCGTTTACCGTGCAGTCTACGGATATTGATGTCATCGGTCATGTGAACAATGCCAAGTATTTGGAGTACATGGAGTGGGCGAGGTTTGACTGGATCTGGCAGCAGGGATTTACGTTCGAGGAATGGAAGCGGCAGGCCGTCATGCCTGTGGTGGTCAACCTCCATATCAACTATCGAAAAGAGCTGCGCATGCGCGAAGAGGTAACCGCCCTGACGACTGTGCTGCGGGTCGGAGAAAAAAGCTTCGTGCTCCGCCATGAGCTGTACAACAAGCAAGACGTGCTGGTGGCGGACGCCGACGTCACGATGGTCATGATCGATGCGAACACGAGACGATCCGTCCCGTTGCCGGATGAATGGAAGGCCGTATTGGAAAAGGAACTGGCAGCTACATAACTCCTCGATCCAACCGGGGCAAGCGTCTCTTCGGCCATACGCCCATCTCCTTCTTTCGCAAAGAGTGCCAAAAATCGTGCTGGCGCGGCCGAAAATCCGTTACAATGATCGTAGCAAAAGACAGCGCCTCACGCAGGTATTTGTCGTGGAAAAAAGGAAAGAGGAAGTGACCCGATTGTCTCGTTTCAGCACCATCCTGTTTGATCTCGATGATACGCTGTTTGACTTTTCCGCTTGTTGGGAAAAAGGGATGCAAGAGACGATTGCCGCCCATGCATGCACGGCCGATCTGGATGGCGCAGCGCTACTTGCGGCGCTGCGCCGCCACGGGGATGCTCTGTGGGGAGATGTCATCGCGAAAACGTACGATTTTACGCAGTATCGCCGATTGCGCTTGCAGCGGGCTATGGCCGACTTCAACCGCACAATGGCAGTGGAAGAGATCGACGATTTTCAGCGGGTCTACCAGGCAGCCTGCCTTGCTGCCGTCCAGCCTGATCCGGAGGTACAGGACGTTATTGCGAAGCTGGCGGAGAAGCATGAGCTTGGGATCGTCACCAACGGCCCGGTAGATATGGCCTTTATCAAGCTGGAGCGCTTGGGGCTGTCTGCCTACTTCCCGCAAGAGCGGGTGGTGATTTCCGAGCAGCTCGGCTACCATAAGCCTGACTCGCGGATTTATGCTGCGGCGCAAGAGCGCTTCGGCGTCCCGAGCAGCGAGGTGTTGTTTGTGGGCGATACGTGGGAGGCCGATGTTGCCGGAGCGATGGATGCGGGCTTTTCCGCCATCTGGTTCAATCCGCGAGGGAAAAAGCCGACGTCTGCCCACCAGCCGCTGGCCGTCATCGAGCGGCTGGCGCAATTGCCGGCGTATGTGTAGCCGCTGCTCAACTGCTCGCTCAGAAAAAGACACCGGGGATCAAACCGTCAGTCAGCCTGTCAGCAGGGGAATAGAAAACAGGGGGCAAGTAGCTCGTTCCCGTTGAAGAGATCAGCCAAAAAAAGGTGCCGCTGCTATGCAGCCGACACCTTTTTTTCCTGCTTGCCTAGTGAATGGCGTTTTTCTTGAATTGTCCGCCGCGTACGTCGTGGATGTTGCCGACTGCCAGGAAGGCACTCGGATCGATTTCTTCCACGATCAGTTTCAGCTTGGCCTCTTCCAGACGAGTGATGATACAGAAAATGACCTTCTTGTCGTCACCCGTGTAGCCACCTTCACCTTTCAAATAGGTGACACCGCGTCCCAGACGGGCAACGATGGCGTCTCCCAATGCCTTGTGATTGTCGCTGATAATCCACACGGACTTGGATTCCTGGAAGCCTTCGATGGTCAGATCGATCATTTTGAAAGCAATGTAATAGGCGATCAGCGAGTACATCGCGCGATCCCAACCGAATACGAATCCGGCACTGCTCAAAATGAATAGGTTGATAAACATGACGATCTCACCAACGGAGAACGGAGACTTTTTGTTAAACAAGACGGCAATAATTTCCGTGCCATCCAGAGAGCCACCGTAACGCAGAACAAGCCCTACGCCAATTCCCAAAATAATGCCGCCGAACACGGCTGCCAAAAGCGGGTCATCCGTCAAGCCGGGTACTTCGTGCAAAAACATCGTACCGACCGACATGACGCTGACGCCGAACAGGGTGGAAACCGCAAACGTCTTTCCGATTTGCTTATATCCGATTAGGAGAAATGGCAGATTAAGCAAGAATAGGAAAATGCCAAGAGACAGAGAAGTGAGATGCGAGGCAATGATGGAGATCCCTACAATTCCCCCATCGATGATCTTGTTCGGTACGAGGAAAATCTCCAAGGCTACCGATACAAGGGAAGCACCAATGAGAATAAAGAAGATTCTCTTCAGCAACTTTCCAATGGGTAATTTTTGATGAGTCGAAAGCGCATTTTGTTGTTCCATCGTTTCTCTCCCCATTGTGAAATTTTCTACTTTCTTATTATAACATTCATTTTTGCTTGACTACTGCTCATTTGCACATTAGACGAAAAAAATAGCAAAATCTGATAGGGAGCAGGAACGGGTGCCAGCGCGAACAGCTGTCCGGCTGCTCCTATGCACGGTCCGGGCAGGATGGTACAATAACCGATGTGGGCAAACGGCTCGATCATACCATGGCCTGGTCACTCGTGTTGGCAGAAGTGGCGGGTCTATGATAGACAGCAGGGCGCTTGGAGACGTGTTGCCTGTTTGGCGGCGGCATGGCCAACCGTGGGCGTCTGCTGAGAAAGGGATAGGATGACAGTTTCGATTGTGTTGTTTATTTTGGCAGGATTGGCGGAGATCGGCGGAGGATATCTCGTCTGGCTCTGGCTGAAAGAGGCAAAACCGGCCTGGTATGGGGCGATGGGGGCGTTGATTCTCGTCTTGTACGGCATCATTCCGACCTTGCAGAGCTTTCCTTCCTTCGGCCGCGTCTACGCTGCGTACGGGGGGGTTTTTATCATCCTGGCCGTCCTCTGGGGCTGGCTGGTCGACAAAAAGACACCGGACTTGTACGATTGGCTGGGCGCGTTCATCTGTCTGGTCGGCGTGAGCGTAATCCTGTGGGCCCCCAGGCAAGGATAGAGCAAGAGCAAAAAGGCTGCCGCCAGGGACAGCCTTTTTGTTTTGGGATTCGATAAGCGTGATACCTGGATGATTTGCGGGTCGGGCTGCTTCGTCAGGAAGCTTTCTGCTCCGCAGGGCCAGCTACGTATTCGTCAGGGCCGATGATGCCAGCTTCGCGATCTTTTTTCTCCAGCTCCAGCGCTTTTGGTACAGAGAGCCAGTAGGCGAGAGCAATGGCAATCACACCTGCCCCCAGTTTGCCGAGCATGACCGGCAAGATGATGTTGGGCTGGAAGTTTGCGGAGAAGGACAAGTGATCGCCCAGCAAGAAGGCGGCACATACCGCGAAGGAAATGTTGATGACTTTGTCTTTTGGCGGCATGGAGCGCACGAGACGGAACATGGCCAAAATGTTGGCGACAGTTGCCAGAAGCCCCGCGCTTCCTGTCGGGCTCAGGCCCAGCTTGTTGCCCAGCGCTTCCAACGGCTTCGCCGCGTATTTGCGCAGCAAGTAGACCATGGGGAACGCACCGCAGAGCATGATCCCGATGTAACCGGCTGTTTCCAGCGCGCGGTATTGGTCTTTCGGATCGGCGATGATCGGATCGAATCCCCAAGCGCCAAACAAGGTAGTGAAAATGCCTGTAAAGTATTCCACGATGGAGAATACGAGCACGAGCTTGATGCCAGCGTCCATTGTTTTTCCAAAGATCATGAAACCGCGAATCATCAGGTCAGGCAGAAAGCGCAGACCCGCGGCAATCACGACGACGAAAATCAGGATAGGAGACAGGTTCAAGAGCACCTGGCCGATTCCGATGGCAAAGGCATACGTGGAGTCGGCGTTTGTCGAGATTTCAGCGCGAATTTGCGCATGGCTCAGCGAGAGGATGGCACTGGTGATAAAAGCGCCGATAGGAACCGTCAAAATCCCGGACATCACGCCAAGCGCCATATATTTATGGTCGCGTTTATCGAGCATGGCCAGTCCCATCGGAATGGAGAAAACGATTGTGGCCCCGGCCATCAGACCGACGACCATTGCCATGACCCAGCCTTCTGTCGAGCTTTTCAAGAGGTTCGCCAGCTGGTAGCCACCCATGTCGGAAGCCAAAATGGCTGTTGCCGCGAGGGCCGGATCGGCGCCGATTTGGTGGAAGAGAGGCGATACTGCTTTTTCGACAAACCAGGAAATGTAGGGAAGAGAGGCCATAATCCCGGCCGCGGGGACGAAGATGTACCCTGTTGAGTGAATCCCTTCCATGAACTCCTTGCCCAGCCCTTCGTCGCTGTTGCGGATGGCGGCGACAGCACCGATGACCGCGCATAGCATGATGATGTAAATAATGACACTTCCGATGTGCTCCATAGACAACCCCACCTTTTTGGATTGGTAAAAGAAAACAATAAAAGCGCCCAGGATCCCTGAAAATCGGGATTTGCCTAAGCGCCTTTGCTTATGTCTGGGTATGGACTTGGGATATGGCATGCAGATGGCTCCAGAACTGGAACCGCTTACAAGCAAGGAAACAAACAACCGAAAAAATAATGGCTCTGCTTGAATCAGTAAGTAAATTTTGAAAACTTCATGCCAGAAAGCGCCATTGCTGTTCTCGGCATCATAACGTGATTATAGGGGGAGCCTTGTCGATTGTCAACCGCTCTTTAGGAACAAAGTCCGACTTTTGCAGGGGGATTGGCCGCAAACCGCCGCATCGAGGGCAAAAAAAAGCCGCCCTGCTATCAAGCAAGGGCAGCTTTCCAAGTCCATTACAGTTTTACTACGTTCTCAGCTTGTGGTCCGCGGTTGCCTTCTACTACGTTGAATTCAACGCGTTGGCCTTCTTCAAGGGTTTTGAAGCCTTCGCCAGTGATTGCGCTGAAGTGAACGAATACGTCGTTTCCGCCTTCAACTGCGATGAAACCATAACCTTTTTCAGCGTTGAACCATTTTACTGTACCTGTTTGCATGGGTGTTACCTCCAACAAAATTAAAATGAATATGCAACTTTTATTTATGGGTAAAATAAAAATTCACACATTGTAAAAGGTTCAAACATAACTGTAAACCCTTTACAATATGTGAACGCTTTTTGAACCTCTTTGATTTACATTCATATTACCACAGGCAGGTGTGGAAATCAACCACTTAGTTTCACTTCCGGACAGCAAAATTGGATGAACACCCAACCTCTTTACATAAAAGACAAGTAGCGATAACGTGGAGGAGGAAGCGTTTTATTTCAGAAGCTGTACGAAACACGAGCGAGCGTACAGAGAGGAGGACAGGCAGGAAATGCGGGAAGAACAGAAAACGCAGCGCGTGCTGGTCGTGACATCGGTTGCGGCAGAGCGGGATGCGGTTAGGCAAGGGCTGGGCGAGGACGACCGGTTCACGGCGATCATCGGAGGCGTCGGGCCAGCTTCGGCGGCAGCCAGTACGGCGCGCGCGCTGGCGCAGTCGCGGTATGACCTGGTGGTTTGCGCAGGGATTTGCGGCGGATTTGTCGGCCGGACAGAGGTCGGCGCGATTGTCGTTGCCAGCGAGATCGTGTGTGCAGATTTGGGGGCCGAGACGCCGGATGGCTTTTGCAGCGTGGACGAGCTCGGGTTTGGCTCGACGCGTGTGCCCGTGGCGGGCGAGCTGGCAGAGCGGGTGGAGCGCGCCATGCAAAACGCGGACTTGCCCGTTGGCCGGGGGCCGATTTTGACGCTGTCTACGGTGACGGGAACAGCGGAAACGGCGCAGAGTCTGGCCGACAGGATGCCGGAGGCGTTGGCGGAGGCCATGGAAGGATACGGCGTTGCAGTCGCGGCGCAAGCGGCTGGCGTGCCTGTACTGGAGATCAGAACCGTTTCCAACGCGATCGGTCCGCGCGACAAATCGGCGTGGCGGATCAAGGACGCTCTGGAGTCGTTACGAAAAGCAAGCGCGGTAATGCGGGAGGTGCTGTAAGGTGAAGATTGCGTTTTCGCCATGTCCAAATGATACGTTTGTTTTCCATGCCTGGGCCCACGGACTGATTCCGGGTGCGCCTGAGCTGGACATCCTGTATGCGGATATTGATATTACCAACACGCTGGCAACTCGTGCCGAGGGGCCGGAAGTCATGAAAATTTCGTATGCGGCCTTGCCGTGGGTGCTGGACAAATACGCGCTGCTGCCTTGCGGCGGGGCATTGGGCAGAGGCTGCGGGCCGCTCGTGCTGACGCAAGGGGATGCAGGAGCAAGCGCCAACGACCCGGCCAGGCTCTCCGGCAAGCGGGTAGCCGTTCCCAGCGAGCGCTCGACCGCTTACCTGCTGTTCCGTTTATGGGCAGCGCAAAACGTCCCGGGGGGCGTAGGCGAAATCGTCGTGATGCCGTTTCATGAAATCATGCCCGCCGTGCGCGATGGACACATAGACGCCGGGCTGGTCATTCACGAAGCGCGTTTTACGTATCAAAACTACGGACTTGCCCTCATGACGGATTTGGGCAACTGGTGGGAGGCGGATACCCGGCTGCCGATTCCGCTGGGAGCGATCATCGCAAAAAGATCAATGGATCTCGAAGCGCTGGCGAACTGGACGCGGGCGTCTGTGGAATACGCCTGGGCCAATCCGACTGCGTCGCAGGAGTACGTCATGCGCCACGCCCAGGAGCTGTCGCATGAGGTTGCCCAGGCCCATATTGCGCTTTACGTAAACGAATTCACCCGCAATCTGGGCGAGGAAGGCTACGCGGCCATCGCCGCTTTGCTGGGGCGCGCTGCCGAGGAAGGGCTTGTCCCGCGCTTCGACTTGTCGCTGCTGCGCGGATAACCGGATACAGAAGGGCGGTCGTGCGCAAGGCTGGCCATTTCCGTCCGTCCTTGCGGATCCAAAAAGAAAACGAAGGAAGCACAGGGCGCGCGTCTCTGTGCTTTTTTTGCCATGGCAGCCGGAGGGGACGAAGTTGCCCACGGCTGTACCTGCTCGTCTGGTGGACTCGCCTAGCGGTAGCGGAATGGCGCAAATTTAGGCAGGCTGGATGATTCCGCAGGCCAGCCGCTTGCCGCTGTTGCCCGCAGGCTGTGAGCGGTAGTCGTCCGGGCTTTGGTGGATGATGACCGATTTGCCGATGACATCTGCCGCCCGGAACCGGTTGGTGAAAAAGCTCATCCGCGCGTACCCGTCGTTTGAAAACAGCACAGGAAAGTCGCCCGCGTGGTTGCCGTGCGGCTGGTTGGTCGGATTCCAGTGCGAGCCTGCTGCGGTGAACGGGTCGTCGGGATTGCCGATTGTGCAGACGCCATGTTCATGCAAGTGAAAGCCAAAAGGGCCGATCGGCTGCTGATCGCCAGTCGCGGGCTGGTAAGGCGGCAGACCGATGACTTCGATGTAAACCTCCGTTCCGTACGGGACATCGGTGAAGAAGAGAGAGCCGTTCAGGTTCGGAGCCAGCGGACCGCCCTGAATGTGGGCATACGCCTGTGTCGGGGCGTGCGCATAGTGCGCATAGTGGGAAGAAACCATTCGCGTATCGTAAAAATAGGGAGGATATCCGTTCATGCTCGCTTCACCTTCGCTTTCGTGATCGCTTTGTGGTTCATCTTATGTCGCGAATGGGCGGATGGTTCATCTTCCTCGCGTTCCCTGCCGCAGACGCCCTCTCTTCCGTGCTCCCATGACAGAAAAGAGGCGGAGGCGGTCGGGGAGCGTACCATCCGCATGGCTCGCTGATGGACAAAGTGTCGATTCCTGCTCAAAAGTTCAGCGGCGATCAGCCGCATCGTGTATAATGTGCTTGTGACGATTGCAGTTTACGGTTTGGGCGATTGCGGCTGGACCGTTGAATATGAGGAGGATGCAAACATGAAAGTAGAAGTCTGGTCTGATTTTGCCTGCCCGTTTTGCTATATCGGCAAGCGCCATCTGGAAGGCGCACTGTCGCAATTTCCGCACAAGGATCAGGTAGAAGTTGTCTACCGCAGCTTCCAGCTCGATCCTACTATGGAGCGCGATACGAATATGGACGTGCACACCGTACTTGCTACCAAATACGGCATGCCGCTGGAACAGGCGAAAAGCATGAATGAGCGCGTGGCCCAGCAAGCCAAAAGTGTCGGGCTGGACTATTATTTTGACACGATGATTCCGACGAACACGTTTGACGCGCACCGTCTCGCGCACTATGCCGCCACCCACGGCAAAATGACGGCAATGAAGGAGCGTCTCCTGAAAGCGTACTTTACCGAGTCGCTGCACCTGGGAGATCATGAGGTGCTGGCGCAGCTTGCCTCCGAGGTCGGGCTGGATCGCGAGGCGACGCTCGCCATGCTGAAAAGCGACGCGTACAGCGACAAGGTGAAGGAAGACAAGCGCAGAGGCGCTGAAATCGGCATCAAAGGCGTGCCGTTCTTTCTATTCAACAACAAATATGCGGTTTCCGGGGCGCAGCCTGGCGAAGTGTTTTGGGAAGTGCTATGGAAAGTATGGGAAGAAGAAAAGGCCGCTTCCCCGCTGACCTTTGTCGGTCAGGATGAAAAAGAAGAGACCGACGGAGACAGTTGCGCAGACGGCTCCTGCAAGCCGTAAACGACAGGCTGTGGTGTCATGAAACGAAATCGAATCGATCAGATCGCCAAGCCGCGCTTCCGGGTTGCCGTACACGTGCTGGTCTGGCTGGCGAAAAGCGGCGGCGTGCTGTCCAGCGCCGCCATTGCCGCGCAGGTGAAGACGCATGCGACCTTTTTGCGCCGCGTCATGGCCCAACTGAATCGCGCCGGCATCGTGGAGGCAAAGGAAGGCCGCGACGGCGGCTACTACATGACGAGGTGTCCGAAAGAGTTGACGCTTGCCGATATATACCGCTCGCTTCCGGAAGAACGCGAGGAAGAGCAGCAGGAGGAGCTGGATTGCGGCGAGGTCGGCGTGCAGCTGGATCGCCAGCTGGAGGCACTGCTGCATCAGGCTGAGCAGCAACTCGTCCGCTTTCTCGGGCAATACACGCTGGCGGATGTGATGGACAGCATCGGCTTTGGGCAGATTGGCCCCAGCGAGGAATGGCTGGAGATGAAACAGGAAAACCGACTCTTGTAGAGGAGTCGGTTTTTGGCATCGAAAAAAAACGGGATAGAACGGCGCCTCAGCAGCATTACCTGTCCTGCAAAATGCCCAAATACGCTGTCCACGGTCCTACATCGGTTTTGTATCGCTTGGCCATGACCCGCACGATTTGCGCGATGTGCGTCAAGTCGTGGACGACCCAGGTAGAAATCAGCTCCCGCGCTTTTACTGCGCCAAATGCCGGGTGCAGGCCAGTCAACTCCAGGTGCAGCGCTGGATCGATCAGCTCCGTCAGCCTGGCGATATTTTGCTGGCGGATCGCCGCGAATTCCTGCAATTTGTCCGCCAGTGACTGTTCCGTGCGTCCGTTCAGGTGCGAAAAGCGATCAAATGGGGGAAACGGCTTGCTGTCGCCTTCCTGCACAATCAGCTCCAACCGCGGTATCCAGTTCGTTCGCTCCGCCTCGATCAGATGCTCCACGACCTCCACGGCGTTCCACGTGTCCTCGCCCTCGTTACAGGTCAGCCAGCCCGGCGATAGACCGGATAAAAAATGTTGCAGCAGCAGCGGCGTACGCTCCAACACCTCGACAGCTTCATGCATGCTGAAATTCATCCAAACGCCCCCTTTTCCGATTCAGATTGATCCACTACGCGCCAAAACGTTGGCGATACCCGCATCTTTTGCACAACTCCTCGACAGCTTCTCTGCGCGAAAACCCTTCGACGATGGCAGTGGCCCGCTCGCCTTCCACGATGTCCGTAAACGACGTTTGCTGAATATTGCCCAGGTTGATGACGCCTTCCCCGTCCAGACAGCACGGCACAACGGTCCCGTCGACGAGAATCGCCGCCTGGCTACGCAAGGCGTGGCAAAAGCCGCGGCCCTCGTCGCGCGGGGCGGTCATGCTCGGCCATTGAAATTCATGGTCCTGGTTCAAGTAGACGCGTTCGGCGATTTTCACGCCACTGCCGGGCACGACCTTTTCTTCGATCTGGTAATCGAGCGCAAATTCCTTCTCGATGATGGCAAGCGTCTGGCGGTTTCGATTCTTTTGAAGGTTCGTGATGTTATCTTGTGTCAAGTTCCACAGGCGGAGCGAAAAAAAGATCGGGTGCTCTTGGGCGTCGCGGATGAAGGAGAGAATCTCCCGCAAGTAGCCTTCGCGGTCGGTTGAGCCGAGGTGGCCATCGAAGCTGTGCAGCGAAAAGTTCATTTGCCGCAGCGCCGGCTTCCCCAGCAGCTTATGCCGATTTTTCGCAATCAATGTGCCGTTGGTCGTCATGTTGACCTTGAAGCCTTTTTCATGGCTGATGTCGAGCAACTCGTCGATTTTTGGATGGAGCAGCGGCTCTCCTTTTACGTGCAAGTATATGTGCCGAGTGTGCGGCTTGATCTCATCCAGCCGCTTCGCGAAGCTGTCTGTCGAGATAAACGTAGCCTTGCGCTCCGTCGGCGGGCAAAACGTACAGGCGAGATTGCAGATGCTCGTGATTTCTATATAAACTTTTTTAAACGTTTTCAAACTGTTGTCTCCATTCTCCGTTGTTCGATGGTAAAGGGCGAACCTCTCTCCCATCGTACCATAGGAGGCGGGGGAGGGGGAACCGCCCCTTGAGTTCCCCGCTTTTGTCAGGAAGCAAAAAAGGCTGTCGAGATGATCGACAGCCTGAACAGCAGCTTTACTTCTGTGGTTTTTGCAGCACACTTTCCCTGTACTTGTTCAAAAACTCCTGCACTTTTGCCGGATCGGCCTTCAACTCGTTTCCGGTTTTGACGAGCGGGCTGACGGTCGAGAACGCCTTGCGCTTGTGGTTTTTATAGAACTGCAAAATTTCATCCTGGTTGATGGAGTAGAGCACGGCTTTGCGCAAATCCTCGCTCTTGGCGACTTCGCGATTTTTGGTGTTGAACAGCAGGTACGCCACGGCGTTGCTCGGGAGGGTTTGCAGCTTGAGCTTGCTGTCGCCCTCGACGATCTCGTACTTTGTTTCCGGCACGCTGTAGTACACATGGATCTCCCCGCTGCGCAGCGCGGCAAGCGAGCTGTCTGCATCCTTGATGAAGCGGACGGTGATTTGCGAGATTCGCGGCTCATGCTCGGTGCCCTTCATGTAGCCGGGGTTTTTGAGGAAGACAGCCTCGTAGTCGTTTTTGTAAGCCAGAATGTAAGGGCCGCTTGCGTACAGCGTATTGTTGTACGTCGCGCCTTCCGTGACCGTGTTTTGATCCCCGTACGGAATATCCTTGTTCTTATCGAAGGTCGCGACGTCATACGTATTGATTTTTTCGACTTGCTTCTTCGAGACAATTCCGCCCGACTGGTGCGCCAGGTAGTTCAATACTTGCGGGAACGGCTCGGTTGTGGTCAGCTTCACGACCTGGTACTTGCCTTGCTTGTTGTTGGCCTGGGTTTTGTCGGCGACCAGCGCGGAAATTTTCGCGTTCAATCCTTGTTCCAGCGCTTCCTTCACGGTTTTGTTGCCGCCCGCTTGCTTGACCGCTTCCAGCGCTTTCAGGTCGGTGACGATCTCGGCGTTTTTGATATGCTCGTGCAGCGTGTACGTGCGGTGGTCGGGGACGGAATTTTTGTCCTTGGCCCGCAACAGTGAAAAGACAACGTCTTCCGCGCCTACGCGTTCGCCGGAATCGACGGCAGCCTTGTTCTCCACTTTGGCGAAGTTGATATCGTCGCGCAGAAGGAAGTAGTATTCGGAATTCCCTTCGGCGATGCTGTGATTGAGCGACAGGGAGCCTTTGGACGTTATCACGTCGTCGTCAGTCAGGTTGACCAGGCGAACGTACATGTTTGTGTTGAGCATGTTGATCGACCCGTCGTTGCCTTTGATCGGGTCAAGCGACGTCAGGGTAGAAGCCGACTGCTGCAAAACCAGCGGGGTGCTGGCGCGTTTGGATTTGTCTACAAAATCAAGCTCCTCCCACGGCAGAGAGCGCGATTTGGACAAGCGGATCGATTTCTCGTCGACGACTTCCTTGTTGAACGCCTGGCTTTTTAGCGAATTGTACAGCGGCACGATATAGGCTTTGTCGGTGACGAGGCGCTGCTCCAGCTTTTTGTAGGTTTCGACAAATTGATCGGGCGTCTGCGTCGAGGCTTCGTCGATCAGCTTGTCGATCTCGGGATCGGCCAAAATGCTATAGTCACCGCCAGTCTTGAACAGGGAGCGGACCGCATAGTCGGGGTTGCCGGTAACGGTCGTCCAACTCGACAGGGCGATGTCAAAATTGCCTGCGTCCTGCTGCGCCTTGAAGCTGCCGTAGTCGGGCTGGAGGTTCAGCTTGACGGTAAAGCCGTTTTTGGTCAGTTGGTCGCGAATGATGTTGATGTCGGACTCTCCGGTACTCGATCCGAGCAGTTCAATCGTGACGCCGGACTGCGCGTCCGGGGTGTCGGTTGTGGGAGACGGATTGTCCCCTACTGCCTCTCTCTCCGTCTGCACGCTGCTGCAAGCGCTCAGGGAGAGCGACAAGGCAAGTCCCAAGGTGATGAATGAGCGTTTTTTCATGTTTTTTCCTCCTGAAAACGACGATGGTTTATCTGGAAAATAGCCGCGAACGGACGAGGTAGCTTGTTTAGTCTGTGCGCGGGTCGAGCGCGTCGCGGAATCCGTCCCCGAGAAAATTGAAGGACAGGACCAGCAGCATGATGGCAAGCCCGGGGTAAATCGCCAGGTAAGGATGAGACTCCAGGTATGTGCTTCCGAGCTTCAAAATGTTTCCCCACTCGGGAATATGCGGCTCGACGCCTAGTCCCAAAAAGCTCAGACTGCTCGTGGAAATGACCGCGCTGCCGATAGTCAAGGTCGATTTGACGATCATCGGCGCAAACGAATTGGGCACGATGTGCTTGAAAATAATCGACATGTTCCCGGCGCCAAACGCCCGTGCCGCTTCCACGAACTCGAAGGTCGAGACTTGCAGGACGTTCGCCCTCATCGTGCGGGCATAGGTCGGGATCGCTCCGACGCTCAGCGCCAGAATCAGGTTGACCGTGTTGGCGCCGAACGCCGCGATAATCGCGATGGCGAGCAGGATGCCGGGAATGGCGTACAACATATCGAGCAGCCGCATGATGACGTTGTCCGTGCGCCGGCCGTAATAGCCGGAAATCGCACCCAGAATGCCTCCGACAACCAGCGGGATGATCGTGGACATGACTCCGACGATCAGCGAGATGCGGGCCCCGAAGACAATGCGGGAAAACAGGCAGCGGCCAAAGTTGTCCGTCCCGAACGGATAAGCCAGGCTGGGAGCTTGCAGGATCGCTGCGTAATTGTTGTGAATGGCCACGCTGTAGCTGAAGGTAAAGGAGCTGCAAACCGAGAGCGAAAACAGAAAGACGACGAAGAACAAGCCGAGCATGGAGGTCGTATGACGGGTGAGCCGTTCCCAGACCTCTGCCCATTTTGCCGAAGCAGGGCTGTTGTTCTGGCGAATTTTCGCGAGCAGGTTCAGCCCCAGAAGCAGCGCAAACAGATTTCCCGTGACAGCCGTCCCCATAAGCGGATAGGCGAGAAACTTCAGCCAAGCGGGCGCATGGTGCCCGCTCGCGTATTTTGCGACCAGCCAAAACGCAGCCAGATGAAAGACGGCGATTGCCAACAGAAGGAACATGGCCGGAAGGAACGTGTTGGCGACGTACGGCTTGAACAGATTCAAGGCGGAGACGGCAATCACCGCCAGCCCGGTCAGCAGCATGTATCCGGCAAAGGTGTATGCGGGGCTTTTTTGCTTTTTTATCAGAGTGAGCGCAGAAGTGACCACAAACAAGTTCCCTGTCAGCAAACTGAGCAGCTGCCCATAGCCGAAAGCCCGCGTCGAGCTTTGTATCTCGCCGTACGTCAGAATGTCTCGCCTGATCTTGGCTGTGATGATGACTTGTAGCCCTGTAAACAGCGCGTAGGCCGCAAAAGCAGCGAACACGTACGGCTGAAAGACTTGGTTAGCGAAATCGTAGCTGTTCACAAGCAGAATGACGGTCAAGGTCAGGGACAAAATCCAGGCGAAGCTCGCTTGACTGTACTCCGGGGAAGCTTTTAGCCTGAACTGGTTTTTGGGGTTTCGATCATACGTCGTTGTCATGATTGCACCTGCTTTAGTCTTGTTTCAGCTTGGTTCGGATTCTCGGATCAAAAAAGGCGTACAAAATGTCAACCGCCACATTGACCAAGGAAATGGTGATCGCCGTGTAGACGACTCCGCCCATGATGCTCGGGATATCGGGGATGAACTGCATGTCCACGATGTAACTGCCGATCCCGCTCATATTGAAAACCTTTTCCGTCACAGACGAACCGCCAAGCAACGCGCCGAATTGCAGGCCAATCACGGTGAGAATCGGGATGATCGCATTTCGCACCCCGTGCCGGAGCAGCACCTGCCGCTGGCTCAATCCTTTCGCTTTGGCGGTCAGTATGTAATCCTCGTGAAGAACTTCCAGCGTGGAGGAGCGCGTCATTCTGGCTACGGCCGCTGTCAAGCCTGTCCCCAGCACGATCACCGGCATGATGATGGACAGCCAGTTTTGCGGATTGTAGCTTGCCGGCAGCCAGTGGAGCTTGATCGCGAAAGTGAGAATGAACACAAGCCCTTGCCAAAAGTTTGGTATCGACAAGCCGATCAAGGCAATGAACATGAACGCATAGTCGAAAAAAGAATTTCGTTTGACGGCGGAAATGATCCCGATGGGCAAGGCGATCGCTACAGCCAGCAGCAGCGAAATGACGGTCAACGTCAGCGTGAGCGGGAACTTTCTCGCGATTGCCGAAGTGATCTCCTCGTTTCCGGAGTACGACTTGCCCAGATCGAAGGTAAAAATGCCTTTGATGTTGTCCCATAATTGCACGAGATACGGCTGGTCAAGTCCGTACATACGATTGAATGCGGCGATCTGCTCGGCCGTCGCGGTCTCGCCCAGGATGTTCGCGGCCGGGTTGAACGGCGAAAGGTACAAAATCGTAAAGACGATCACGGCCACCCCAAAAATCACGAACACGCTCATGACGAGCCGCTCCACGATGTATTTGAGGTACGGGTTGCTGAACAGCAAAAGCAGCAGGTACATGGGCAGACCGGGCAGGACCGACACGAGCAAAAAGACCGGATGCCCGATGAGCGACTGGAAGGTGTCGGCAAAGCTCAGTCTTTTTTGTTCGGCTTGCTGCAGCTTCTGCTCCGTGCGCTCCAGGATCGCTGCCTGGAACCGGGCTTCCGCTTCCTGTTCGACTTGTCGGTTCAGCTTTTGCCGGTTGACTTGCTGTCCGAAAAAACGGTGCTTTCGCAGCCATTGTTCCGCAATCTCTGAGCGCAGCTCCTCCTTGTAGCCGGAAGCTGCAAGCTCCAGCCTGGTTTTCGCCAGCTCGGACGCGTACGGCCCCGTTTTTCTTCTGTACACATAAACAATCCACGCGGCAAGTGTAACGGGAGCACCTACTACCAGAAGCAAGAAGCGGTAGGGAGGATAGACAAACAGTTTGCGTGCGGCCGTGTGCAGACTGGCCGTCACAGCGGGCAGCTCAATCCTTCTCGTTGCTTCCGTTTCTGTTCTCACAACCTTTTCTTTCTCCTTCCTTATGTTTGTTTAAATTGAATAATTCCGATATGTTTAGTATATTTTATGGGAGCGTGAATTCATAGTCAATAGCAGGGGAGAGAAAAATGGAACCCATTTTACAAGTGCGAAATTTGTCCGTTTCCTTCCAATCCCGCGGCGAGGAAATCCAGGCTGTGCGCGGGGTGAGCTTTGAATTGGGAAAAGGAGAGACGCTGGGAATCGTAGGCGAATCCGGGAGCGGCAAGAGCGTGACGGCCCGGTCGATCATGCGGCTGCTCCCGTCTCCGCCGTCATTGTTGAAGGAAGGCGAGATTCTGTTTTTGGGCGAGAACCTGGCTGACAAAAGGGAGCAGGAGATGGAGAGCATTCGCGGCAAAGACATCGGCATGATTTTTCAAGACCCGATGACTTCTCTCAATCCTACTATGAAGATCGGAATACAAATAGCGGAGAGCATCATCAAACACCAGAAGCTGTCCAAAAAAGAGGCGGAGCAGCAAGCGCTGGACATGCTGAAGCTGGTAGGCATCCGCAACAGCGAAGCCCGCTACCATCAGTATCCGCATGAGTTTTCCGGCGGCATGCGGCAGCGGGTGATGATTGCCATGGCTCTGGCCTGCCGTCCCGCTCTGCTGATCGCGGATGAACCGACGACGGCGCTGGATGTTACCATTCAGGCGCAAATTTTGACGTTGATGAAACAGATGCAGAAGCGGTTCGGCACTTCGATTATCTTGATTACGCATGACCTCGGTGTCGTAGCGGGCATGTGCGAGCGCGTCGTGGTTATGAAGGAAGGAGAAATCGTCGAGACGGGAACGACGGAGGAGATTTTTGCCAATCCCCGGCATCCGTACACCTTGAAGCTGTTGCACGCGCTTCCCCGTCTGGACGAGAAGAAAAAAGCGAAGCCCGCTCCGCTCCTTTTGACCAGGGGAGACAGCGAGCCGCCGTTTATCGAGGTCCGGTCGCTCAAAAAGTATTTTGACATGGGCAAAGGAAACATCCTGAAAGCGGTCAACGGCGTCAGCTTTCAGATGAAAAAAGGGGAGACGTTGGGCGTCGTGGGCGAGTCCGGCTGCGGCAAATCGACGATGGGGCGGACGATATTGCGCTTGCACGAGCCGACTGGCGGCGATGTGCTGTACGAGGGAATGTCGGTGAACAGGCTGTCGGCAAAAGAGATGAAAAGCATGCGCCGCTACATGCAAATGATCTTTCAGGACCCGTACGCCTCGCTTAATCCGCGATTGAAGGTGCTGGATATTATCGGAGAAGCGCTGGACGTGCAAAAGCTGGCGGGCAGCCAGTCGGAGCGGACGAAGCGGGTCGAGGAGCTGCTTGACCTGGTGGGGCTGGAGCCTGCTTACGCGATGCGCTATCCGCACGAGTTTTCCGGGGGGCAGCGCCAACGAATCGGGATCGCCCGCGCGCTGGCCGTCGATCCGCAATTTATCGTCTGCGACGAGCCGCTCTCTGCGCTCGACGTCTCGATCCAGGCGCAAGTCGTCAAGCTGCTGGAAGAGCTGCAATACCGGCTCGGCCTTACGTACTTGTTCATCGCGCACGATCTGTCGATGGTCAAGCATATCAGCGACCGCGTTGCCGTGATGTATGCGGGGAAAATGATCGAGCTGGCGGAAAGCGAGGAACTGTATGCCAATCCGCAGCACGAATACACCAAAGCGTTATTGGCCGCAATCCCGGTCCCCGATCCGCACATCGAGGCGAAAAAGAAGCGGGTGCTGCTGGACGAGCAGACGGAAGGCGACAAGTACAACCTGGAGCATTCCGAGCTGGTGGAAGTGAAGAAAGGGCATTGGGTGGCTGTTCCCGTCAGGTAGGGAGATCAAGGGATTTCGGTGACGCAGGCAGGGCAGCCACTCGTAGCTTTGTTGCCTGGTCGAGCCAAAAAAGGCTCCTTGAGCTGGCTGTTTTGGCAAGCGGATACACGAGCGGGAGCGGGATGTACCGCATGGGCGTAGGAGAGAAAGAGAGCGTAGCGGGCCGTGCTCTCGCAGGATTCGGGTATAATAAAGACGACCGTTCAGCTAGAAAGGAGCACCCCGATGCTTATCCAGAGATTCACGCCCTCGCTTCTTCTGCGCCCTTATGTCGAGTGCTTTCTGGTACAGGAGGATTTCAATCCTGCGAATTTTGCCAACCGGAATCCGGTAAAAGTGCTGCCTACCACACTGACCGTCATCGGGATTCAATACGGACAGCCGATGAAAATTTTGCAGAACAATCGAGCGGTGTCCATGGGCTCCAGCGGTATCACCGGTATGCACGTGACGGTAAAGGAATACATCAGCACCGGCGCTATCGGGACCGTTCTCATTTTCTTCAAGCCCGGGGGCTTGTCCTACTTTACGAGATATCCTCTTGATGAATTTAAAAATGCGGATGTGCCGCTGGAATTTGTCTTTCCTGCGCAAAACGTTCGGGATGTGGAAGAAAAGCTGGCAGGCGCATCTGGCGCGGCAGAACGGGTCGGCATCGTGGAGCAATTTCTGCGGGCGGCGCTGCGAGACAAGGAGGAGGAAAAACTGATCCTGCTGGCAGCGCAGCAAATCATGCAACAGCAGGGAACGCTGTCGATTGAGCGGTTGGCTGCGCAATCCTATGTAAGCAGGCGTACTCTGGAACGCAAGTTTAACCTGTTGATCGGCGCGTCTCCCAAGCAATTTGCGAGCATCGTTCGTTTTCAGCATTCCATCCAGCTTCGCAAGGCTGGTTACGACTATCTGGATATCGTCCAGGCGTGCGGCTATTCGGATCACGCTCACTTTGCCAAAGACTTCAAGGCGTTTGCAGGCGTCCGTCCCGAGCAATTCTTCTGCACCGAAGTTCAGCCGAAATTAAAAAAAATCCGCATCGAACGCGAAGCTTCCTCCCGCTCCGAAGAATCCTTGTATTACTGAAACACCCGCCTTCCTCGTGCATGAGGGGGGCTTTTTTTGGACCAGCAAGGTTGTCGCATTTTTACAATGAGCCGCTTGGGACAGAATGATAGGATGTGGATACATCATCAACAAAGGAGTTGTGAGGAAAATGTCCATTCAAGACACGAAGCCTATCGGCAAAACGTATCCGTTCGCATCGCGCTACCTGATGGTGAACGGCAATCGGCTGCATTATATCGATCATGGAAGTGGCGATCCGGTTGTTTTCCTTCATGGCAATCCTACCTGGTCCTACACGTTCCGCAATATCATTCCCTACGTTAGCTCCTCCCACCGCTGCATTGCCGTCGATTTGATCGGCATGGGGCGCTCCGACAAGCCGGATATCGGGTACACGTTCCTGGAGCATGTCGATTATGTGACGCGCTTCCTTGAGCAATTGCAGCTCGACAATATCACGCTTGTCGGACATGACTGGGGAGCGGCTATCGGCTTGCAATATGCGTTGAACCATTCGGATAAGATCAAGGCGATAGTGATGCTCGAACCGCAGGCCTTGTACCCGAATGCCGCCTGGTCGGACTTTTCCCCGCCGGAAGCGCAGACGTTGTTTCAGAAGCTGCGCCATCCCGAGGAGGGCTGGCCGTTCATGCGCGACAACAGCGTGTTTATTGAAGGGATGACGAACACGATCATAAATCGGGCGATTACCCCGGAAGAGCATGAACAGTATCGGGAGCCTTTCCGGAATCATGAGAACCGGAAACCGATGTGGGTCTTCCCTAATCAAATTCCCATTGAAGGCCAACCGTCCGAAGTGGTGGAAGCGGTGAATGCACGCAATGCATGGTTGACGACCACTCCCGTACCGAAGCTGCTTTTTTATGCGACCCCCGGCTGCACGATACGCGAACCGCAGCTCGACTGGTGCCGGAAGCATCTGTCCAATCTGACTCTCGTCGATATCGGGAAAGGCTACCACTACTTGACGGAAGAGAACCCGCATGCCATTGGTCAGGAATTGCAACGCTGGCTGCAACAGGTGACGAACGTAAAAAGCGAAAGGGAGCCGAATCATCATGTACCGGCAACGGAATGACTTTGTTGCCCGATGGAAGAAGGAGTCGGAACGAATGGACGCGCACTCCGGCGGTTGACCGACGCGACGAAATGTCCGGATAGCCTGTCGCCACAGGCTTCCGGACATTTTGCTGCCGCAGGGTATCACGTACATAGTGACGAGGACGGAACTATCCATATCGAGCATCATCTGAGCCTCTGCGAATACGGATGATGCGAAAGCATACGGAGAATGGAAGTTGCACTTGCTGGACATTTCCTGCTCATCGAGCTACCTAATCGTGCAGCCCTTTTCCCTCAAGAATCTGCTGCCTGTATTTTTCAATCCTGGACGTACGGGTTTTGGTTTGCTTCGGTTGAGAAAAATAAAGAAGGTACGCACGCTGCCGTCCCGGTGTCAACGCCGCGAACGCTGCTTTCAAGGCAGGGTCTTCGGCGAATTTGGCCTGAAGCTCGTCCGGAATGATGTCTTCGGTATTCTGTTTCCGCTCTACTTCCAAACCGGCTTTTTCCACTTCGATCGCTGCCTGAATGTAAGCTTTGAGGATGGCTTCCTTTTCGATGATTTCTTGCACAGTGGTAAACCGAATCTGGCGCGCCGCTTGTACATTCGCCGTTTGCTGGACGAGAATCCCATGAGGGTCCGGCAACAAGGCCCCTTTGTGGAACAGAAGTGCGCAATACTCTTTAAATCCATGGATCAATACGATGTTTTTGCTGTTCAACGTGTAGCAAGGATGCATCCACTTAAAATCCTCGGTTAGTCCACAGGCGCGCACAATTTCGCGCAGCTTCTCAAATTCAGCCTTCCACTTTGTTTCTTTGCTTACAAATGCTTCGACCTTGGGGTGCGTTTCGCTAATGGTCATGAAGGACACTCCTCGTCAATTTTTTGTTCCGATGGCAGTCAGCTAGCCAGTTGCTTGGGAAATACTCCTTGCGCCGATTGCGGTAAAGGAAGCCTTTCCCCAAGTCTTTATCTCCACCATTTATTTTGAGGAATCAACTTAATTTCAACATCAAACTTATTTTTAAACCATTTGTTCATCTGCGTTTTCATCACGAAATATTCGGATGCCGAATGCGAAACCCCAATAAGTGACATGGTTGTCTCCGAAGAATAATCCATCACCATTTGGTATTTGCGTTTACCATAGTCGTTATCAATATGACAATGAATTTCCCCCGTTATATATTCATGGACACCATTCTGTAATCTTTTTCGAAGCAATTTTGCCAATCAAATTGTATAGGCTCATAAACCATGGGAATAAATTTACAAAAACCAGGGTCTGTACTCAGTTCACTAATTTTGAAAAACTCATTCAGACTTCCTTCGATTTTCGATAAAGGTTCCATAGGATCACCTCGCTCAAGTAAGGGATATTTTACCAGAGCATATATTCTGATGGCTAGACGTATCGTATGTTTTCGGTCAATATACATTCGACTTATGGATTAGGAAGTGTTGCATGCTCGTTTTTGTGGCAGTTAGGAACGAATACCAAGCATGAGAGGAACGAGCGGCGCGACTTCAAACAGAAATCGCCTACGAGCACGATACCGAATCGCGAGTAACGGCATGTAAGGCAGAGTTAATAAAGCTCGACGCGTTAGACGTAAGTCACGAGAAAATCCTGCGCGGCACAACTTCCCCAACCGACTAAAAAGGGGCGTAGCCATACGCGGCTAGCCCCTTCTTTCCATCAATAGGACACTCTCCACAAGTATCGTATGACGAGTGCAGCACGCCAGAGTTTAACACCTTACATGCTTGCGCTTGAAACCAAGCTGTCCTTTATCTACTGCTTTTTGAATATTTTCCAAAGCATGTATGAGCTTGCTTTTGTTTTTGTCCCGTTTGACTTCTACCGGGCCTACTGCCTTGGCAGTCTCGACAGCCTTGTCATGGAGCGGCACATAAGATACAGCCACCGTATACATAAAGTTGTTCATCGCGTATTTCGCTCGTTCGGGAGCAGCGTGAATCGTGCGTTGCACCAGATCAAGCATACTGGAAATTTTGTCCGCGGAGAACTCATGATCCGGACGATTCCCCAACAGCCAGCAGTAGCAGCTCCAACTCGCCGACATTCGCAACTCTTCACCGCTTGCGATCCATCTATCGGCAACTTTTGGGGCAATATTTGATTCCGCTAAAGTTACGGCAACCGCATAATCGGACAGCATGTAAAAATAAGCCGCATCCATCTAATCCACTATTTGTCTTTCCTAAACAAGAGCGACACAGCCTCCACGCTCACCAGCTTGGCAATATCCTTCAACAGCGTGGACGGATTACCGAGTTGTCACCTTACCCTTGCCAGGATGTGGTGAAGAGAGATTCAGCAGTTAGGGGACGGAAACCCTGCCCGGCTCCATAGCCATCGTGGAGTATGGACGTCAATGGGAGCCAAACCACTGCCTTCCAGTGCTTTTTCCCATGCTTCCGCAACCAGCTTTCTATCGTCCGCAGTTCCGTTTAGCACATCCGAAGTGCATAACCCTAATCTCACTGTTGCCTTCATAATGTGTGTATCAGGAGCGATAGTGATAGTATCAACTCACGGGACTGCCACTTCACCCCTGTATAGGTCTCCATGACGTACAGCCAGTAATTGAAGATTTTCGGACCGGATAAATAGGGAAATTCAGATTTGAGCGTTACCTGCATCATGCTTTGTAAGCGAGAGATGTTGTAGTGAACGGATTCCAGCAATCTCGACATGTAATGTCGACACAGGCAACTCAATTCCTCAGTAAAGGCGTAAGCGCATTCCAAATGTCTATAAAATGGGGTCATGATCAGCGACTGAACGGAGAGTTGTTTGTTAAATCAAAACTTCGGCTGAGACTCGTACGACGTAGCTATCGGGATTGATCTCGGAGAAATAGTTCAGCAGGTCCATGATGTACACATTTCCACATGCCTTCATTCCGTTTCGCTCGATATACGTTTTGATCATGGCGCAGGCTTCCGGCAAAGACTCGTAAGAACCTTTATAGTCCATAACCGCATACAAACCTTTTGGCTTGGTAATCATTCTATCTCCCCAAATAGGCGCTTTAAGCTTATTTGCGACATAACTCCAGGAGAAGTCGCCGGATTCAAACGTTTCTCTGTTTACAATTGCCCAGATTGGAAATTCATGATTAATCAAATGCTTTTCGCAATATGCTCGATGCTCGCTTAACTTGGAATTAAATTCCTTCTCATCGCCCTGTTTAAGCGGTGTCGCAATCAAATACTCCGCTTGGCATTCTTCTATCGATGGATCAGTCCGCAGCTCCTTCATTGATGTCTTCGTAATTTGAATGGCGTTTTGCATAATATCCTGCATCCGTTTGATTCGGTGCAGTTCCCTCTCCAGCTCATGCTGCTTCTGTTTGAACAGCTCCTCGAGCTTCTGGGCGTTACGGTCCTGAAGATACCCTTTGATCTCCTGCAGAGAACTTCCCGTCTTTTTGAGTACATTAATAATATCCAAAATATAGGATTGCCTCAGAGAATAATAGCGGTACCCGTTTGCGTGAATGAACTCGGGCTTCAAAAGTCCGATCTCGTCATAATGAAAAAGGGTGTGTTTCGTCACCCCGCCTATGGCCGCCATTTCGCTAGTTGTGAAGTAGTAGCAATTGTCACTATTCAATACGAATCGTTCCTCCCAATTCGATGTCTCGAAAAACTATACACTGGTCTTTCCAAATTTTACTACTGAAAATTAGGCTTTGACTATAGGGTAACCCGATAGTTTAGAGTCGGTTTTATAAGATTTCTATATTAGGAGAATATGGAGGAAGAATACAGATGTATAGTTTCAAACAGTGGCTTATTCTGGGCGTTGTATCGAGCGCACTTTTGCTCATTGTCATGGATTCGACGATTCTTTATACAGCTTTGCCAAGCTTAACCTATGACCTTGGCGCGTCGGCATCAGAAAAATTATGGATTCTAAACGGCTATTCGCTCGTTATGGCAGGCCTGCTGCCGGCGATGGGGACGCTCGGGGACCGCTACGGCCACAAAAAAATATTTGCTCTTGGATTGCTTGTTTTTACGGCAACTTCCCTTTTAGCCGCTTTTGCTCCAAGCCCGACTGTGCTTGTAGTGGCGCGGGTGCTTCTTGCAATTGGAGCATCCATGATGATGCCTGCTACATTGTCCATCATCAGAATGACCTTTACCGACCCGCGTGAGCTTGGACTCGCGATAGGGATCTGGGCCGCCATTGCCTCCGGAGGGGCGGGGGCCGGTCCGATCATAGGCGGATTTCTTGTGGAGCACTACTGGTGGGGCGCCGCCTTCTTGATAAACGTTCCTATCGCGCTCCTGGCTTTTATATTAACCATGGTGTATGTCCCCGGTCATGAGGGCAACAAGGATACAAAATGGGATATTACCGGCTCCGTCCAGATCATGGTTTCCATGGTGGCGATTGTTTTTGCCATCAAAGAATTTGCAAAACGTGATGGTTCTCCGGCGCTTGCCGCAGTTAGCACCATTATCGGAATTGTCGTGTTGCTGATCTTTATTCGTCGTCAGTTGAGAAGCTCCACCCCGTTGCTTGACTTGTCACTCTTTAAGATATCCCCATTTACGGCAGGATGTATTACAGCTGTAGTTGGCCTGTTTGGACAGCTGGGCATTCAATATATCGTAACTCAGCGGCTTCAGTTGGTGGAGCAATTAAGTCCGCTGCAAGCGGGATTCATTACATTAAGCGTACCGGCTGCAGCTCTTGTGGCGGGGCCGTTAATCGGGAAGATTATTCATCTTTACAATGTGATACGACTCAAGAGTCTCTCCCTTCTGATTGCGACCGTAGGAACGGTCATTTATCTCTTTCAGTATGATGCCGGAATAGCGGGTCAAATCACTGGACTGGCTCTTCTTGGGGCAGGCTTGGGAGCAGGCATGACGGCAGCTTCGCATTCCATCATGAGCTCTGCACCGCCTGAAAAAGCGGGAATGGCGGCATCAATTGAAGAAGTAGCGTATGAAGTTGGAGGTGCAACCGGAATTGCCATTGTTGGAAGCTTATCCGGTCTTATGTACTCGCTGAGCATGATCATTCCGGAGGGACTCCAGGTTCCAGCTAACGTAAAAGACAGTCTGGATGAAGCCCTACTCGTTGCGGAAGATTTGCCTGTTCAGGCGTCGGAGGCTTTAAGAGCGGCGGGACGCGCTGCCTTTGACGAATCTTTTTCCTTTGTCTTGGTAGGGCTGTCAGTATTTTTTGCCCTGGCTGCACTCGCCATGGAATGGATGATAGCCCGCTCCAGGAAATTGTAAGATTTAGAAAATGTTATGTGCGCTTCTACCCAGTCATTAAGTTCCTCCGTGGGAGGAATCTACAAAAACTTTCAGTCCCTTAACTGTCTTATTTCATTTTGCATATACTCAGAAAACTCTACTAACAGTGTACCATCAAACTCTGGTTCATTTACTAGTCCATTGTATTCATCCAAGCAATTGGAAATTAAGAATTGGAATTTACGGGGCAAAACTTTAAGTCCCCATTCGCCCCCCTCTTTCTTAGAGGATACTACGCCCTCTTGCAAAAACAGAAGAACCCTGCAAAGATTTAAGGCATAATAAACAGGCGAATCAATAATTTCCTTGGATGCTTCTCTAATATCGTTGAGAATTGATTGCATATAGTATTTTTTGTCAATTGGTTGAAAGAGAATTTGAATTGGTCTGCCATGAAGTGTAATTCCTCTTTGAAATGTGACTGTAAAATGCGCCGCAAGGTCAGGGTCTTCAAAACCACCACAGACATAACTTTCGTCAGATTGATACTTTTCACGATGATAATCTGAGTAATGATATTCAAATGGAGTAGGATAAACAAAATTTTTCACAAAGGACTCCAAAACAATGCTTAACTCAATCCCACGACCGCTCGGTAAATCATTATGGAGTAATAAAACATGTTTTGTAATAGCCTTTTGCTCGTCTATTGAAAGTTTGTTCTTTGCCACAATCAATAAGTCTATATCACTATTATTTGGGTTAAAGCATCCCATTGCTAACGAACCGTGTAAATATATACCTACTAAGTTATCCTTCATCGCCATACGAAAGGTTGCAACAATTTTTTGTAAGTAGGATTCAATGTCCACAAGACCATCCGCCTTATATTGAAGTGTCATAATATTGACCTTTTTTCACAGTATCACTGACATTGTTATAAGACTCTAAAACAAGGGGCGTAGCCTATTTAGGCTCGCCCCTCCATTCCATCAATAATACGCACTCCACATGCGCCGTATGCGGAAACATATCCACCGGCTGCACGCTCACCAGCTCATACCGCCTTAGCAGCTTTGCCACGTCCTTCGCCAAGGTCGACGGATTGCAGGACACGTACACGATCCGCTTCGGCTGCACGTCCAATAGCGACCGGATCAGCGCATCATCCAGCCCGGTGCGCGGCGGATCGACGACGACGACGTCCGGGCGCGTGCCTTGCTTGGCCCATTTGGGCATGAGGACCTCGGCGCGGCCTACGTGGAAGCTAGCGTTGGTCGCCTGGTTGCGCGCTGCGTTGCGGTTGGCGTCCTCGACGGCTTCCGGGATCAGCTCGATGCCGCGTACCTCGCGGGCATGCGGAGCAAGCCACAAGCCGATCGTGCCCGTGCCGCAGTACAGGTCGAGTACAAGCTCCTTGCCAGTCAAGGCGGCGGCCTTTTTCACCTCGTTGTACAGCTTCTTCGTCTGCTCCGGATTCAGCTGGAAAAAGGCGCGCGCTGACAAATCAAACGACAGCTCCCCGAGCTTTTCCGCGATAGCGGGCCTGCCCCAGAGGGAGAGCGTCTGGTCGCCGAAGACGAGCGACGTTTTTTGCGGATTGACGTTTTGCGCGATGCTGACCAGCTCGGGCAGGCGCGTGCGCAGCTCCAGGATCAGCTCCTTGACGCGCGGAATTTCCTTGGTGGCTGTCACCAGCGTCAGCTGCGTTTCGCCTGTGGCAAAAGCCACCCGCGCCACAATCGTGCGAATGACGCCCGTCCGCTTGCGCTCGTCGTAGACGGGGATGCCGAGTTCCTCGATGATTTGTTTTGCGGTTTGCACGATTTTGGTCGTCGCCTCGTGTTGCACCTGGCAGCCTTCCAGATCAACGAGCTTATGGCTGCCTGTCTGGTACAGTCCCGCGATGAGCTTGCCGTTTTGCTTGCCTACCTGGAACTGCGCCTTGTTGCGGTACGACCACGGGTTGTCCATCCCGATGGTCGGGGCGACGGGGGGAGCGGACAGTCCGGCGTATTTGCGCAGAGACTCGATGACGATCTCCTGCTTGCTCGCAAGCTGTGCCGCATAGTCCATGTGTTGCAGGCTACAGCCGCCGCATTCCTTGTAGACCGGACAGGGCGGAACGGTGCGCGCGGAAGACTTCTCCACGACGCGCAAGAGCCGGGCCGTTGCGTACTTTTCCCGCGCCTCGGTCACTTCGGCATGTACGACCTCGCCTGGGAGAGCGCCGGGGACGAAGACAATCTTCCGTTTGAAGTAGCCGATTCCCTCGCCGTTGATTCCCAGACTTTTTATGGTGAGCGTCATTTGCTGGCCGACGCGAATGATTGCTTCTTGTTCTTTTTTTGGTGTGGGCATGGGTGTTCTCCTCGGGATGGTTCAGTATTCTTTCATTATAGTGGATTGCGAGGCTGGTTGCATCGGGAGGGCGCACACGAAAGCCGGCTGCTGCGCTCACAAATGATGGCAACTTCCTGTGCATGCTTGTTTTTGTTATAATAGGGCGGAGAATAGTGAGGGAGTTGTGACGTTAGATGCAAGAGCTATTTGACAAAATGAAAGAATACCTCAACATGGATACCGAGATTTCCTTTGAAGAGTTTGATGACTACTACAAAAAAGTCGTCGCGTTTCTGAACGATAACTGGAAAGAGCTGAACGAGGAAGATACCATGCACATGCTGTTCATCCTCGACAACCTCAAATCGAACGGCGAAGACCGCGCCAAGCGCAAAGGGAAGGAAGCGAAAAAATACGCGAAAATGGCTCAGCGCGCCGAGATTTGGGCAAATGCGCTCATCGGCCGTCTGCGTGAAGCCGGTTTGACCGACGAAGAGATCGGCAAGCGCTATGAAGCCATCTACGAAGCGGTGTAACAGTCGACGATAGCAGAAAGCAGGAGAGAGCCACCTTGGTGATATGCTCCCTCCATAGTAGACAGGCAAAAGAAAGGTCTGTACTGTCTACTGTGGAGGGATTTTTTATGGGGAAA
>NZ_JBQCKK010000010.1:0-138918 GCF_051967035.1 Brevibacillus sp. SAFN-007a
CCTAGGGAATTCAGGGCTACAGCCGCCTAATAATACAGCCTCAATTAATATCTGTCTACTTGACAGGGGTCAGACCACGTGGCAGTCTCTCCCTTTTTCCTATGATTCTCCTGGCTGATTCTCCTCGCCGGACTGGCATTAGCGAATCGGGCAAGCGCCGCCCTCGCACGCTTCTGCGGTCGTCAAATCCGCTTCGCCGTTTGTTTCGAATCGCTGCAAAATCGCCGGGTCGAACGGCTTCATCGATTGCTTCAGCGCCTCGTACTGCTCTTTGGTGCACTCTTCATACGGCGCCAGCTGGTAGTTGCCGCCATCCAGTTGCAGGAAGGAAACGCCGACAAAATTGTCCCAGTTGGCGTAGACGATTTCTTCCACTTCGCCCCACTCTTCTTTGCGAACCGTAATCGTGTTGGAGGAATTGTGCTCCGTGTACTCCTTCTGAAAACGGAAGTACGTCTCGAACTGGCGCTTCGCGCTCACTTCGTTTTTCGTTTCCCGCGCGCCGGACGCGACCGGGAAGTCGATTACGAGCGTGCGCGCATTCGCCATGCGCTCTTCATGCGTCTCTCCCGGTGTGCCCACCTCGGGATGAACGGTCCAGCCGAGAGCCTGGACCGCTTTGGCCAGCGGGTCCTGGGCATTGATGCGAATGCGGCGGATGTAGTACGGCGAGTGCGACCAGTGCAGGCCGCTGGAAACGCCCCCTGCCACCTGCGACAGCGTGCCCTCCGGCTTGACGGTCGTGACGAGCAGCGGCGCGTTCACGCGCAGCTCGTACGCGTAGCGGTCCGCCTCGCTGCGGGCAGCTTCGCCCAGCTGCCGCAAAAGCTCCAGCTCCTGCTCTTCCGTGTAGCCGAGAGAGGCGAGCGCATCCTTCACGCCTGTCAACGACGTTCCCAGCAGGCGGTCGCGCTGCTGCACCGTATCCCAATGCGGCAGCTCCAGTGTCACCAACGTCATCCGCAAGCCAGCGCGGGCCGATTTGCGCTGCGCATCCAACAGCCCCTCCAGATCCAGATATTTGGAGCCATCCTCGCGCTCGTGGACAAACTGAACCAGGTTGACGGTCGTCAAGTTGCAGACGCCGTACGAATCCAGCAAAATTTCCGCACAAGGATTGAGTCCCTCGGCATTCGGACGGCGGCGGTTCGCTTCTTCCAGATTGATAAAGCCTGGCTCGCCTTCCAACTGCATCAGCGTGAAGACCAGATGCAAAAACGCTCTCGTCGGCTGCTTGGTAAACGCAATCGAGTTGTTGGACATGCGGCGGTGATCCAGACCAAAGCGTCCGTCTCCTACTTTTTGGATCCGGTCAAACCAGACGGGCTTGCGCTCTCCCAAAAGCTCTCCGACGCGGCGGTGGTGAGCGAGCTGTTCCTCTGTCCAGAAGCCGTTGATGCCGTATTTCGCCAGCATGCACTCGTAATCATCGTGGTCAAACAGGAAAATTTCCGCGGTGCGCCGCACGCCCCCCACAACGACGTTTGCTCCGATGAGGTTGCCGATGTCGAGAATATGTATGGGGCGGACTTTGCCGTATCCTTTTTCGTCGCTTACGATCGGGTCCAGGTCAGGATCGATCTGGTTTTTCAGTACCTTGTCAATTCCTTCAAACATCTCGCGCAGCGGCTCGTGTCCGCTGGCGGTGCCGCCAAAGCGCTTCAGCCGCTCTCCTTTTGGCCGCACGCTGTTGTAGGAGATTTTGACCGTGTGGATATGCTCGTAGGCGGGATCGGTGAGGATTTGCAGGTACAGACGCAGCGACTCGACCCAGCCCTCCTTGCTGTCCCCTACGTAAATTTTGGCAAAGCCGTTATCCAGCACATTCAGCTCGGATCGTTCCAGACGCTGGTGCTTCGGAAGCGGTCGGTACTCGGAAGAAAGCAAGGTGACGTTGGTGCGGATCGGACGAAGTCCGGCCGCCATTTCCTTCGTGCATTTAAAGCCCACACCCGTTCCGACAAGCAGCAGGTAGAACAAATCCCCCAGGTCGTCCCAGGATTTGATGTTCAAAAACGAGCAGTTGAAGTTGGCCAGCGGGTACAAGTCGGCGACGCCGTTCTCCGCTCCCCCGACCCACAACGTCCGTCCGGACAAAAACTGGCGAAGGTTGAACATGTTGTCAAACAGACCTTCCGCTTCTTGCTCCATCGCCCGCTCATCTGGCTGCAAGCCGATCTTTTTCAGATGCTGATAGGCGAGCTTCATATTGTAGTCTACCGAGCGGCGGCAGGTTTCTTTCCATGTTTCCCGTCTGCCTTTCTCCGGGAGAAAGCGAGAATACGTCCGGTAGAAAACAAATTGTCCCAGCGGGTTCATATGAGCAGGAAAATCTGGATATTGCGCTAGAAATTCATCCCTCAAAAAAACGGTACGGGATACGGTTTCGGTCGCCAGCATGCGTGTTCCTCCTTCGTTTCTTTCCTCTCTAGTTAACTATCTTTATGGAAAAAACTCAATAGTTTCACCTATATATTGTGCAAAATAAAATTCGACAGCACTAGATATTGTGTTTTTGTAAAAAAATGCTTGACATGACCGCCCGCCCCAAAGGAGCCATTTTCCCCTTTTCGCCAAGCGGGCGAGAGAGTCGGAGAGTCGGCCCAACGCAAAAAAGGGTGACCCCATGCCACCCTTCAGCCGTCTTGCCCGCGAAAAAACAAGACGTATCTCCTACAAAACGCGCGCGTGACCGGAGTAAATATGCCCACGCTCCGAGTCCACGGTCACGATCTGTCCTTCCTTCAACAAGTCTGTGGCAAACGGCACGCCCACGATCACGGGCACGCCCAGGTTCAAGCCCACGATGGCAGCATGAGACGTCAGCCCGCCCTCTTCGCAAATGACGGCGCCCGCCTTGCTGAAGGCTTCGATCATGTCGGAATCCGTTCCGATCGTCACCAGAATGACGCCTTCCTCCACTTTTTGCAGCGCTTCTTCTGCGGAACGGGCAATCACGACCCGGCTCGTCACGACTTTGCGGCCGATGCCTTGTCCTTTTGCCACCACATCGCCAATTACGTGAATTTTCATCAGGTTGGTCGTCCCTACTTCGCGCACAGGCACTCCCGCCGTAATCACCACGAGATCGCCATGGCGCACGTAGCCTGCGTCCAGCGCTTCCTGCACAGACATTTCCAGCATTTCATCGGTTGTGTTCGCCATCTCGCCTTTGACCGGGTAGACGCCGTTTACGAGCGCCAGACGGCGAATGACAGCCGCATGCGGCGTGACCGCGACAATGGGCGCTTTCGGACGGAATTTGGACACCATCCGCGCCGTATGTCCGCTCTCGGTTGCCGTAATGATCGCGGCCGCATCCAGATCCAGCGCCGCATTGGAGACCGCCTGGCTGATCGCATCCGTGATCGTCACCTGCTTGAGTTGGGCTTGTGCATACAAAATCTCGCGGTAGTTCAGCTCTTGCTCCGCTCGTACGGCAATGCGGTTCATCGTTTCCACGGATTCTACGGGATATTTGCCCGCAGCCGTCTCGCCGGACAGCATGATCGCGTCGGTGCCGTCGAAAATCGCATTGGCCACGTCGCTGGCCTCCGCACGGGTCGGGCGCGGGTTGCGCTGCATGGAGTCGAGCATTTGCGTAGCCGTAATCACAGGCTTAGCCAGCTCGTTACATTTTTTAATCAGCTTTTTCTGGACGAGCGGTACTTCCTCGGCGGGAATTTCCACACCCAAATCGCCGCGCGCCACCATGAGACCGTCTGTCACGGCGAGAATTTCATCGACATTGTCGACGCCTTCCTGGTTTTCGATTTTGGCGATGATGTCAATCTGCGCGTTGTGGCGCTCCAAAATCTGGCGGATTTCCAAAATATCGGAGGCTTTGCGAACAAAGGACGCCGCGATGAAATCAACCTGCTGCTGGATGCCGAACTCGATGTCCTGCGCATCCTTTTCCGTAATGCCGGGCAGGTTGATTTTGACGCCAGGTACGTTGACCCCTTTTTTGCTTTTCAGTGTTCCGCCGTTTTTGATGAGGCAAACGATCTCGTTCCCCCGCACTTCCTGAACTGTCAGCCCGATCAGGCCGTCGTCGATCAGAATCGTATCGCCCGCCTTGACATCCTTCGGCAGTTCCGCGTACGTAATGGAGACACGCTCGGCAGTGCCAGCGACTTCCTCTGTCGTCAGGATCAAGGTTTTTCCTTCCTCCAGCTCGACCGCATCAACGGCAAGCGTGCCCGTGCGGATTTCCGGTCCTTTCGTATCCAAAAGGATCGCGACCGGCTTGCCTGTCTCTTCGGATGCGCGGCGAATGTTTGCGATACGCGCGGCATGCTCTTCATGGCTTCCATGGGAAAAATTCAAACGCGCTACGTTCATTCCCGCGTGTATCAGCTTTTTCAGCGTCTCGACAGACTCGCTCGCCGGTCCGATTGTACACACGATTTTTGCTTTCCTCAACATAGGAATTATGCCTCCTCTATACACTGCTGCTCCAGCGCTTTTCGCCTAGATGGACAGTGTTCGCGCCAGTTGATATACAGATAAATCCAATTGATGCTTCTGTGAAAGTGCCTCGTTAAAATCTACATCGACGATCTGATTGTTTTGAATGCCGACCATCCGATCCTTTTTGCCTTCCAAAAGCAAGTCGACTGCCGCCGCCCCCATGCGACTTCCAAGCATGCGGTCCATCGCGGTAGGCGAGCCTCCGCGCTGAATGTGTCCGAGTACGGTCACGCGCGTCTCCCAGCCTGTTTCCTTGGTGATCGCTTCGGCGTAAGAGGCGGCGCTGCCCACGCCTTCCGCAACGATAATGATGGAATGCTTTTTGCCGCGGCGCTGTCCGGCGTGCAGACGCTCGATAATATCCTTCATGTCCTGGGATTCTTCCGGAATGATAATCGACTCGGCCCCTGCGGCAAGTCCTGCCCACAAAGCCAGGTCGCCTGCGTCCCGTCCCATGACCTCGATGATGTAGGTGCGCTCATGGGAGGTTGCCGTATCGCGGATTTTATCAATCGCTTCCACGATGGTATTCAGCGCGGTATCGAAGCCGATCGTGAAATCGGTGCACGGAATGTCGTTGTCGATCGTGCCCGGCACGCCAATCGTCGGGAAGCCTTTTTCCGTCAGCTTTTGCGCCCCGCGGAACGAGCCATCCCCCCCGATGACAATCAGCCCTTCGATCCCGAATTTGCGCAGCTGCTCGACCGCTTTTTGCTGTCCGGCATCTGTCTTGAAGGCTTCGCTGCGGGCAGAATAGAGGATCGTTCCTCCCCGGTGGATAATGTCCCCAACGGAGCCCAGTGTCATTTCCTGGATATCGCCGTTCATCAACCCTTCATATCCGTGATATACCCCGTACATTTGTACGCCGTGGTAAGCGGCACGGCGAACGGCCGCACGCACGGCCGCATTCATGCCGGGCGCATCTCCACCGCTGGTCAGAACCGCAAGCTTTTGCATGGAATCCACCTCTCCAATCTATATCGTCTTTAGCATGTCATGAAACGAAAACAGTATGTACCATACCGTGTATGAAACATGCTGTATTACTCCGTTTCGTATATCTGTTATACATACAACAGAAATGTGCCATACTTTTTGAAAGCTCTGATAACTCGCTTGTTCGAACTCGATTGTAGCAGATTTCCCGCGCAGAAAAAAGACAAAAAACGCCCCCTGCACTTACAGGGAGGCGTACTCGCCAATGCGTTTGAACTTCTCGTATCTGTCCTGTATCAGTTCATCTGGGCTCAAACGGCTCAACTGTTCCAGTTGCTCGGAGATGACCGCCTTGACCGAGGTTGCCTGTGCAATCAGGTCGCGGTGCGCCCCGCCAAACGGTTCCTCGATAATCCCGTCAATCACGCCCAGCGCGAGCAGGTCGGGAGCGGTGATTTTCATGGTCTCCGCTGCGCGCATGCCCAGGCTGGAATCTCTCCAGAGGATCGCTGCCGCACTCTCCGGCGCAATTACGGAGTAATAGGAATTCTCCAGCATAAAGATGCGGTTGCCTACGCTGATCGCCAACGCGCCGCCACTGCCGCCCTCGCCGATGACGATGCAAATAATCGGCACGCGAAACGTAGCCATTTCTCGCAGGTTGCGGGCAATCGCTTCGCTCTGGCCGCGCTCTTCTGCCGCTTTGCCTGGATAAGCTCCTGATGTATTGATAAAGCAGATGATCGGCCGTCCAAATTTGTCAGCCTGCTGCATGATACGCAAAGCTTTGCGGTAGCCTTCCGGATGAGCCATCCCGAAGTTGCGCTTGATGTTGTCCTTGGTGTCTTTGCCTTTTTGATGGCCGATCACCGTCACCGGACGCCCGTCGAACTTGGCAATCCCGCCCACGATCGATTGGTCATCCCCGTACAGCCTGTCCCCGTGCACTTCGAGAAAGTCCGTAAAAAGAAGTTGAATATAGTCCAGAGTCGTCGGTCTCTCCGGGTGACGGGCCAGTTGGACGCGCTGCCACGGCGTCAGGTTGCCGTAAATTTGCTCGGCAAGCTCCTTTGCCTTTTGCTCCAGACGCCTTACTTCGTCGGAGAAATCAATGCCTTTTTCTTCCGTAAAACGGCGCAATTCCTTGATCTTGTCTTGCAATTCTACTAATGGCTTTTCAAAGGAGAGTTCGCCTGCCATACTTCCACTCCTTCCCGTGACGTGTGCATCTCTACCAGCTTGGCCAGCGTTTGGCGCATGTCTTTTCGGTGTACGACCATATCGAGTTGACCGTGCTTCAGCAAAAATTCCGCTGTCTGGAAGTCTTTGGGCAGCTCCTGGCGAATGGTTTGCTCGATGACGCGGCGCCCCGCAAAGCCGATCATGGCACCCGGTTCTGCGATGTTGTAGTCACCGAGCGAAGAAAAGCTCGCCGACACGCCGCCGTATGTAGGGTTCGTCATGACCGAAATAAACAGCAAGCGTTCGCGGTCAAGCTTGGCCAAGGCTGCGCTGGTTTTCGCCATCTGCATCAGGCTCAGTACGCCTTCCTGCATGCGTGCGCCGCCGGATGCGGAGAACAGGATGAACGGCAGTCGGCGTTCGATCGCTTGCTCAATCGCGCGCGTAATTTTTTCCCCGACAACCGAGCCCATGCTGGCCATGCGGAAGCGGGAATCCATGACGCCGATCACAATCCGGTTGCCGCCCAGCATTCCCTCGCCGGTGATGATCGCTTCGTTCAGGTTGGTGCTGGCCATGTCTTGCTCCAGCTTTTCCAGATAGCCTGGAAAACCGAGCGGATTGGCTGCGATCAAGTTCGCGTCGAACTCCTCTGTCAACACCCCGTCATCCAAAATGGATTGCAGCCGCTCCGGCGCGGACATGGAGTAGTGGAACTGGCAGCCTTTGCAAACACGCAGATTTTTTTCCAAATCCTTCGAGTAGTGGATCGTCCCACAATGTGGGCATTTATTCATCAATCCCTCAGGGACTTCCTTCTCCTTCGTCCCCGCTTCCTTGCTAGCGTCGGCAGAAGCAGGGACGCGTGCCAGCGTCTCAGAAGGGACAGTGGCAAATTTGCGCTTTTTCCCAAAAAGATCTTTTAGCACAGGTACACCCCACCTTTCTCATCAGTGAAGGATCGAGCCGAGTACATCCCGGACTTCATTCAGTTCACCTTCGGGCACGAGAATCTCGTACTGCTTCGAGACCTTCGCCTCGCGAACCTTTACCAAAAACCCTTCCTCTGTCAAACGTTGCTGTATCCGTTCCGCTATTTTAGCGCTAGGAGCGATGTAGATGACCGTCCACATGCTGGCTTCCTCCTTCATCGTCCAATACAGGTCTGCATCATCATATCACAGCGCCAGCGCCCCTCGCAAATAGAAGAAACGTCTAGAGTTTGCTGTTCTCCAGATGGTGCCTCATTCTCTCAACCGCGACATGGACATCGCCTTCGCGGATGGCCTCCATGATCTGGCGATGCTCTTCCAGTGCCATGCGCGCCCTGCCTTCCCGCGACAGCGATTCCGTCCGCACGCTGTTGCTGTACTCGACCAGCGGCGTCCAGATGCGATGCAGAATGGAATTGCGGCTGGAGCGGCAGATCACGCGATGAAACTGATAATCTTCCTCGGTGGGAACCTCGCCTCTTTCTACCCGCTCCTCCGCAATGGCGAGAATCCGCTCCATCTCCTCAAAATGCTTCGCGGTTGCCCGCCTACAGGCGAGCCGAACGGCATCAATCTCCAGCATTTTGCGCATTTCGATCAAGTCCTTCTTGGTCTTGGTATCGCGCAAGATAAAAAAGCCAAGGATATCGATCAGACGGTTGTGCCGGTAATGCTTGAGGAAGGTACCCTCCCCGCGGCGAGTCTCGATGAGGCCGAGCAGTTCCAGCGCACGGAGAGCTTCACGTACAGAGGAGCGTCCAGCCCCCAGTTGCTCCGACAACTCTCGCTCCGACGGAAGCTTGTCGCCAGGCCGTAAGTTCTGCTCCTGAATAATTTCGTGAAGCTGCAGGAGAATGCCTTCGTATACCTTTCGATCTTGAGTGGAGTCGAGCACAATGACCCTCCTTCTCGCTACTGGTGAAGTGAAGCACCCTCCACCTATTCACGTCCGATGCAGATGCTGGTGGAGGGTGGGGGACTGCACTTCCTTTACACTTGCTGGTAGGAAATGGCTGCCAGACTGGCTGTTTTCTCTTTTACGGCTTCCGGATCGACGGTGATGCGGGCTACGCCGCTTTCCATCGCCGCTTTGGCTACAGCGGCTGCTACGTTTGGAGCAACGCGCGGATCAAATGGGGCTGGAATCACTTTTTCAGCAGAGAGCTCTTCCGGCGAAATCAGGTCGGCAATGGCATAGACGGCTGCCAGCTTCATCTCCTCGTTGATCTCGGTCGCGCGCGTATCCAGCGCCCCGCGGAAAATGCCCGGGAAGGCCAGGACGTTGTTCACCTGGTTCGGGAAGTCGGAACGACCTGTACCGACAACCGCTGCCCCCGCTGCTTTGGCCTCTTCCGGCATGATTTCCGGGGTCGGGTTCGCCATGGCGAAGATGATCGGATCGCGGTTCATGGAGCGAACCATCTCCGGAGTGACAGCGCCTGCTACGGATACGCCGATAAACACGTCTGCGCCCTTCATCGCTTCGGCCAGATCGCCTTGCAGCTTGCTGCGGTTCGTGATCTTCGCCATTTCTTCTTTCACCGGGTTCATTCCGTACGGACGGCCTTCATACACGATTCCTTTCGTATCGACCATGATGACTTCTTTTACACCCATGGAAATCAACAGCTTCATGATCGCGATACCTGCGGCACCCGCCCCGTTCGCTACCACGCGGATTTCTTCCAGCTTTTTGTCCACGACGCGCAGAGCGTTAATCAGACCGGCTGCCGTCACGATGGCCGTACCGTGCTGGTCGTCGTGGAAGATCGGGATGTTGGTCTCGCGCTTCAGGCGCTCTTCCACTTCGAAGCAGGCAGGAGCCGCGATATCTTCCAGGTTCACGCCGCCAAAGGTCGGCTCAAGCAGCTTCACCGTCTCGACGATTTTGTCCACATCGGTTGTGTTGAGGCAGATCGGGAAGGCATCCACGCCTGCGAACGATTTGAACAGCACCGCTTTTCCTTCCATAACAGGCATAGCGGCTTCCGGACCGATGTTGCCGAGACCGAGAACGGCTGTACCATCGCTCACGACAGCAACGAGGTTGCCTTTCATGGTGTATTCGTAAACTTTGGACTTGTCATCGAAAATGTCTTTGCAAGGCTCCGCCACACCGGGAGAATAAGCGAGACTCAGGTCGTACGCATTGCGAACGGGCACCTTCGTCACTGCTTCCAGCTTCCCTTTATTTTTTCGATGAAGTTCCAGCGCTTCCTCTCTCAGATTAGACATCTTTACCCACTCCATTTCACGATAATCTTTCTATGATGGCTTGAACGGTCACTTTTGTGCTTGAAAGCCCTAAGTGGTCTGACCACTTGAAGAGTTATGCATTCACTATAAAGCAAAACCCGTTCTCCTGTAAACCTGCCGAAAACGGCGAAAAAGGGAGGACATTCCTCATCCTCCCCCATTTATGGGCAATTCTTTTTGAATTACGCTGTCACGCCCCACAATATCTCGCGCTTGCTCCAAAAACGACTCGTCCACCTCTACCCGTATGTCGTCCGGAAGGCGAATGGTCTGCCTTTTTCCTTCGTAAAACAAAATCACGGGAATCGTCCCTTTTTTTTCGACAAACAACCGTTGCAGGCGGGCAAGTGTCGAATCATGCTCCTGCCGGGCCGATATTTTGACGAACAGAACCGTTTCCGTCGTCGGCGCAGGCAGTGTCTCGGCATCCCAGAAGCGCGATGCGATCAGCTTCACCGTATCCTCCTGATGGTCTACCCGCGCTTCGACCACGACGATGCGCTCCTTGCCCAAAAGCGGCCCGTACTTGGCAAACACCTGCGGAAAAACGACCAGCTCGACCGGCATCGTTTTGTCCTCCAGGGTCAAAAACGCCATCGGATCGCCTTTTTTGGTCTGGATGCGTTTTTCTTCCGTAATCATGCCGAACACCTTGACCGTTTTGTCGCGGGGAACCTCGCCGAGTGCGGAGATGGCCGTCACTTCCGGGCGGGCAGCCACATGGGCATACTGGTCAAGCGGATGGCCCGACAGGTAGACGCCGATCAGCTCTCTTTCTTCTTTCAGCTGCTGCGTGCGGGAGAGCGGCGGCACCTCCGGGTATTCCGCAGGGTCCAGCAGCGGGGCTGACTGCTCCTCGCCCGCAAACAGGTCGAGCTGGTTTGCGTCCCGCTCCACTCGTTTCGCGTTTGCCTTGCCCACCGCTTCATCGAGCAGCAGCAACAGCTGGCTGCGATGGCCGGGCAGCGAATCGAGCGCGCCGCACAAGGTCAACGACTCGACCACTCGTCTGTTCACGAGCCGCGCATCCACCCTGGCGCAAAAATCGAACAGGTCCCGATACGGCCGGACAGCGCGCTCCTTCACAATGGACTCGATCGCGCCGTAGCCGACGTTTTTCACGGCAGCCAGCCCGAAGCGGATCGCGTCCTCCTCTACCGTAAACGCCGCGGCGCTCTTGTTGACATCCGGGCCGAGAACGCGAAGCCCCAGTCGGCGCGCCTCTTCCGTGTACTCGGCGATCCGCGTCTGCGAGCCGATCGACAGGGACAGAAGCGCCGCCATGAAGGCGAGCGGATAGGTCGCTTTCAAATACGCCATCTGGTAGGCGATGATCGCGTAGGCGACGGAGTGGGCCTTGTTGAAGCCGTAATCGGCGAAGCGCACGATCAGATCGTACACCTGGTTGCCCAGCTCTTCTCCGTAGCCCTGGCGGACGCAGCCTTCCACGAACTTTTTCCGCTGTTCGGCCAACAGCTCGCGTTTTTTCTTGCCGACTGCCCGGCGCAAAATGTCGGCTTCGCCCAGGCTAAAGCCCGCGAGCGTGGACGAAATCTGCATGATTTGCTCCTGGTAGATCATGAAGCCGTGCGTTTCACGCAAAATCGGCTCCAGAATCGGATGGGCGTACTGGACTTTGCTCTGGCCGTGCTTGGCGGAAATGTACTGCGGAATGATCTCCATCGGTCCCGGACGGTACAGGGCGAGCACGGCGATGATATCGTCCAGGCTGGTCGGCTTCAGGTCGCGAAGCACATGGCGCATCCCGCCCGACTCCAGTTGAAACACGCCTGTCGTCTCGCCGCGCGACAGCATGCGGAACGTTTTCGGATCGTCCGTCGGAATGGTTTCCAGATCAAGCTCAATGCCCTGCTCGGCGAGGTGGCGGAGCGTCTCCTGAATAATCGTCAGGTTGCGCAGCCCGAGAAAATCCATTTTCAACAGGCCGACTTCCTCCAAAATCTCCATCGGATACTGGGTGAGCGCCAAGCCTTCGTTGCCGGTTTGCAGCGGCACGTAACTGGTCAGCGGCTCGCGGGAAATGACGACGCCAGCCGCATGGGTGGAAGCGTGACGGGGCAAGCCTTCCACGCCTTTGGCTGTCTCGATCAAGAGGGCGGCCTGTTTGTTTTCCGCACACAGCTTGCCGATCTCCGGATTGATCTCTATCGCGCGGTCAATCGTCATCCCCGGCGATTGCGGGATCATTTTGGCCACGCGGTCGATCAGCCCAAGCGACAGCCCGAGCGCCCGGCCGACGTCGCGCACCGCAGCGCGAGCCGCCATCGTCCCGAACGTAATGATCTGGGCGACGCGGTCGTGCCCGTACTTATTCGCCACGTAGCGGATCACTTCGTCGCGCCGCTCCACGGAAAAGTCGATATCAATATCCGGCATCGTCACCCGTTCGGGGTTGAGAAACCGCTCAAAGAGCAGATGGAAGCGGAGCGGATCGACGTTCGTAATTTTCAGCGCATAGGCGACCAGGCTGCCTGCGGCCGAACCCCTGCCCGGCCCGGTCGGAATGCCGTGCTGGTGGGCGTAGCGCATGAAGTCCCAGACAATCAGGAAGTAATCGGTAAAGCCCGTTCCGGTAATGATCGCCAGCTCGTGATCGAGCCGCTCCCGGATTTGCGGCGTCATTTCCCCGTACCGCTCCCGGCAGCCTTGTTCGCAGAGCGCACGCAGGTATTGTGCCGAATCTTGTCCCTTTGGCAAGGGGAATTCCGGCAAAATGTGCGCGCCAAACGACAGCTCCAGGCTGCACCTGTCTGCGATCCTGACCGTATTCGCCAGCGCCTCGGGCACGTAGGAAAAGGCCGCTGCCATCTCCTCGCCGCTTTTCAAATAGTATTGGTCCGTTTCGTAGCG
Organism: Brevibacillus sp. SAFN-007a; assembly: GCF_051967035.1. Classification (NCBI taxonomy): domain Bacteria; kingdom Bacillati; phylum Bacillota; class Bacilli; order Caryophanales; family Paenibacillaceae; genus Brevibacillus; species Brevibacillus sp. SAFN-007a. The sequence continues at coordinate 12,714 of NZ_JBQCKK010000010.1, forward strand.
AAAACGGTTTTCCTCCTCGACCGTTTTGCCTTCCTTGATCGCAAGCAAGATATCGTGCAGGCGATGCTCGTTTTGCAGGACGTAGTGTACATTGTTCGTGGCGACCAATGGGATGCCCGTCTCCTGGCTCAGCTTGACCAGGCGGGCATTGAGCCTGCGCTCGCTCTCCAGGCCGTGGTCGGCCAGCTCCAAAAAGTAGTTCGCTTCGCCGAACACGCGCCGATGCCACAGGGCCGCTTCCCGTGCTGCCTCCGCTTCGCCCGCGAGCAAATGCTGCGCGACTTCGCCGTGCTGACAGCCGCTGAGCGCAATCAGCCCTTCGGCATGCCGGACGAGCGCTTCCTTGTTCACGCGGGGAATGAGGTAGTTTCCATCGGTATTGGCGATTGTCGCCAGCTTGAGCAGGTTGCGATAGCCCGTTTCGTTTTCTGCCAGCACGATCAAATGGTGCGGGGCAGGCGCATGACGCACGCGATCCTGCAAGTTTCCTTCGATCACGTACAGCTCCATCCCGATGATCGGCTTGATCCGGGCCTGTTTGCAAGCTTTATAAAAAGGCACAGCCCCGTACAGGTTGGCGTGATCGGTAATCGCCAGCGCGCGCATGCCCAGCTCCTGGGCGCGTGCTACCAGCGCCTCGATCCTCGCTGCTCCGTCTAGCAAGCTGTACTCTGTGTGAACGTGCAAATGGACAAAGGAGGTCATCTGCTTCCTTCCTCTCCTGTTTTACGAGTCGAATCGTTTTCGTAGCTTTCTCTATCATTATACCGAAAGTAAGAGGAATGCGGGTGAATAAGAACGAATGTTCCTGTTCAAATTTGACCTTTGTTGCTTGGATTTGGTAGGATAATACCAGATAGGTTCGAAAGGATGAAGCCATCTATGTGGTCGGCCTTTTATTTGACCGGCGTTCTCGCTTCGCTCGTAGCCAGCGTCTATTTCAGCATTCACGCGCGCAGACGGGGCATCCACCCGCTGGAGTCCCGGATGACGCTTGGCAAAATGAATATGGCTCTCGGCATTCTCGTCTCGTTGTTCGGCCTCAACCAGTTTACGTTTGATACGCTCGATACGATCCGCATCGTGGTCGCGATCGTCATGCTGCTCGTCGGCGCGGTCAACCTGTATGTGGGAACCCGCAACTTTTTGCACTATCGCAGCGCCTGGCAGGCAGAACTGAAAAAAGGCATCTGAGAGAAAAGAAAAAGCAGGCTGAACGAGAGACGTAGTTGTTACCGCGGTGCCTCTCTATCGAGCCTGCTGGAAATCATTTTCCTGAATTGCCAATGGTTTGCCATGGCTAAACACAATCTGTTCCCGCTATAATCAGATTGTGTGACATTCTATTGTTTCCGACAACCTGAGCGCAGTGCCGACGGTTGTCCTTTTTTATGCCCTTTTTTCATGGGAATTGTTTCCAGTTAATGCAAATCCTCTGCTTTGGCCCACATTTCCTCGGGGTTCAGCTCGTAGATGCCGTCTTCCCGATACATGTAGTGGTTCATGACAAATTCCCGGCGAATCGTCGCGTAATCTTCGTGGAACTGGCGGATGTAGTCGTTGATCTCCTGCTCCTTGTACTTCCGGCCGTGCTCCAGCCCCCGAACCATGTGTTCGAACACGATCAGCTTTTTCTTGCGCTGGGACGGGATTTGCTTCAGCTTGCCGTCCGGAGTCAGGAAGCTTTTGATGACGTGCATGTGTTCCGCTGCCATTTGTGCCCTCCTCTGCTCGTGGTTTTCCTCCGCCTGTGCGAACCATTCCGCTTCGCTGCTGCGCATGTCCTTCGCCCGTTCGAGCACGTTCCATATTGCTTGCGTCTGCCGCTTCAGGTTGACCTCGTGCAAGGAAAAGTAGATCGTGTTTTTGTCTCGCCGCTCGTAGACGATCCCCGCCTCCCGCAGCTTCGCCATATGGTGCGTGATCGTCGGCGGCGTCACGCCGAGCTTGCCAGCGAGCGCCTGCCCGTGCAAGGGGCCGTTCGCCAAAATCGCAAGGATACGCACCCGCGTCGGATCGCCCAAGGCTTTGTAAAAGGTGACGAGTTTATCCAGTTGCACAGGGATGCTCCTTTCTTTTTGGTGTGGTGTGAGTTGCGCACGAAATTAGATTAACTTCTAATTAGATGATAGTGTAACTTAGTGGTTTTTGTCAATGTGTGGTGGTTTCTTTGAGTTATCCACAGGGTCGGTTGGGTTTCAAAGAGCTTGGCTTTTTCTTCGTTTTCCTCCCAGGGGCTGTTTGATTGAGCGGAGTTTTTTTAAGGGGAAGAGCGCTCTATCGGGCTACAGTGGCAGAGGAAAAAGAAGAAACCACTCAGGATTCTTGGGACCCCTGCTCGGATGATTCACTGCCCGGCTCCATTCCAAAAGGGAAACCGCGTCCAAAGTGGTCTTCTCAGGATGCTTGTTCAGAGTGGACGCTTAAAAGCGTGTTTCCCTTTTTCCATTGCGCCTCGGATGGGTCCCAAAGATCCTTCGTTTGTTTCTTCTTTTTCCTCTCAGGGGCGATTGGCTTCAGAACGGCTTTTTAAAGGCGAGGGAAAAGTGCTCGGTTCAGTTCGGCAGCAATGGTCGGAAAAAAAGAAGCTGTTGGCTTGGGCAGAGCTTTTAACGGCCACAAGCTCTCTACCTGGCCGTATGGCTGATGGAAAATGTAAAGTAGTATCTACAACTAAATGTATCTGCTGGAAAGTCTACTTTTTACTTGTAACGTATCCTTACGAGATTGCTAATCACGTTAGAAGCTCTGTTTCAGATGAAGTCTGGGACTTGCTAAACGCGAAAGATAGCTGTAAAGAATAGCTGGTTGGTCTTCACTCAGTAAGCATCCCGGCCATTTCTCACGAGGAAACATCAATGAAGCCTCTCCAATCCTTTTATCTTTTGACTCCAGCTACGCAGAGAAGAATATTTCCGGACGCCGCGACTCGCGAATTCCTGCGGAGCGGACAGTCCTCGCTTCCTTGCAGGACGTAGACTGGGCCCCGCTGAACGCGAGCGATAGCTTGTGTTCAGTGGGTGAAGACTAGAGCTTCGTCCGGAAATATTCTTCTCTCCCGACAGCCCCGTTTCAAAAACAAAAGGACAGCCCCCACGAAAAGAGGCTGCCCCCAAACGTACTACATCCATCACCGATCAATAATCTGTGCCGTAACCATCGCCTGCCCGACAAGCTGCTCGCCGTGGTAGACCGAAACCTCCACCTTCCCGAAGCGGCGACTGATATCCAAAAGCCGCGGCTGCACCCGGATGTGACTCTCCATCTGCACCGGCTTTAAAAAATAAACCGTGATATTCTCCGGCACCATGTCACCCCGCCGATGCTGGCGCAAGAGATTACAAGCCGCTTCCACCATCACGGTCGTCATGATTCCGCTCGCAATCGTCCCCAGATGATTCGTCATCTGCGGGGTGACGTCCCCCACATACACCAGTTCGTCAGCCTGACGCTCCTCGCGAAAATGAGACATGATCAGGTTCGGAAACGTTTCGCTCATCTGTGGCTGCTTCGCCGTATACTGGAGCGCTTTCAACACGTCGTTGCGGCTCAGCACGCCTACCAGCTTGCGATAATTGTCCACGACCGGCAACAGCTCGATCCCTTCCCACACCATCATATGGGCGGAAGAGGCGACAGACACGCGCGGAGAGGTCGTGATCGGATTTTTCGTCATGACCTTGTCGATCGTCGCCGTCTGGTCGTGGCCGATGATATCCTTCGAAGTCACGATCCCGATCAGACGCATCTGCTCGTCGACGACCGGAAAGCGCGTGTCCTGGTACAGCTCCGTGTACTGGTGCCATTTGGCGACCGTATCGCTCGGCAAAAGGACAGGCGTCTCCGCCAGCGGCTTCAGCACGTCCTCCACCATGACGATTTCTTTTTTAATCAAGCGATCGTAAATCGCCCGGTTAATCATCGAGGCGACCGTAAACGAATCGTAGCTGGACGAAATAATCGGCAAAGCCAGGCGATCCGCCAACTGCTTGATTTCCTCGCTCGTATCGAAGCCGCCTGTAATCAGGACGGCTGCGCCCTGCTGCAAAGCGATTTTGTGCGCCTGATAGCGGTTCCCGACAATCAGCAGGCTGCCCGCGTCGATGTAGCGCATCATCGCTTCCAGTTGCATCGCGCCGATCACGAACTTGTTCAAGGTCTTGTGCAGCCCTTCCCGTCCGCCCAGCACATGGCCGTCGACGATGTTGACCACCTCGGCAAAAGTCAGCCGCTCTATATTTTCCTTTTGCTTCTTCTCGATTCTCACTGTGCCGACACGTTCGATGGTGCTTACGTATCCTTGTGTCTCCGCTTCCTTGATTGCGCGGTAGGCCGTCCCCTCGCTCACATCCAGGTCTTTGGCGATCTGCCGCACGGAAATCTTTGAACCGATCGGAAGGCGATCAATATGCTGCAAGATTTGTTCATGCTTCGTTGCCATATTGCGACTCCCCCTTCCTGGTCTCCCACCCGTTCCAATGTACGTGCGCTCCTTCGACCAATATACCCGAAGGCGCGGCAAAAAAAAAGGGTAGCTTTTTCAAGCTACCGATCAGAAAGTATATCATTAAGGGGGTTTTCATCGTGCTATTATCATACCCAAGGAATATTACAGGATTATTACAAGGCGGTTACAGTTTCTTTTCAGTTTTCCTAGCCTAACCAGCTTGCCAAAATCCCCTGAACCAGACCGATGATCCCGCCGAGAATGAAGCCAAGCAGCGTAATCATCCGAAACTCTTTTCCCGAGATACCGACAATCATTTCTTCGATTCTTTCAATCGGGAAGCCCTCTACTTGTCGCGTCACAATATCGCGAACCGCCAGGCGGGAAAAAATCCGCTCCACGTTTTGCTGCAACGTTTGTACCATCCAGTTGGCCAACCGGGGGATGAGGTTCGCTCGGACCGTTTCCTGAACAGGGGCGGTCAGGCGTGACAGCGGCTCATCGACCAGCCGCAGGCTCTGCTCCTCGATTTTGGCGAAAAGCGCCCTCGACCAGTCGTCGATCTGCTCGCGGCCAAGCCACGCCACCAGCTCGCCGACATTTTTGTCCAGCAGCTTGTCCGCTTCCTTGCGCAAAAACTGCTGCAAACGTCCGGCCAGCTCCGGACTTTGCAAAAGGTCGTCGAGGACCGGGAGAATTTTGCCGATGATTTTGTCATCGCCGAGGAACATGCCGACCAGCCCGCCAAACATGCCTCCGCCCCCGCCGAGCATGCCTCTGACCATGCTCTGCAACGTCTGCTGTCCTTCCGGCGCATGCAGATAGCCGCGCAAACGGTCCAGGAGCAACTGGCTGACCGTCCCAAACAGAGCGTCCAGACGCTCTTGCCCCCCGTGCGGGATCAGCTCGCGCAGCCTTGTTTCTTCATAATGACGAAGCAGGCGCTGGACAAAAGCGTCCCACTTCTCCTGCACAGGAGCGCGTACTCCTTCCTTCCAGCCCCCTTCCTCCGTAAACAGGTCGGGTACAACGGCAAGCAAAGCCTGACGCAAGGTACGCTCGTCCGCCAGCCCGTTCATCGCCAGATTGTTCATCCAGTTCGCCAGCGCGTTCTCCAGGCCGCTCTGGGCAATCGCCCGCCTGACGCCCTCTGTCGTCAGCAAGTGCTCTTCCACCAATCTGCCCATTTGTATCGCAATGTCGTCCCGCCTTCTCGGGATCAGTCCCGGGGTAAACGGAACCTTCCACCTGCCGATATACCAAGGCTTGAGCGGACGGAACAACATGCGGATGGCCAGTTCGTTCGTAACGCCGCCAATGACAGAACCGACGGCGATATTCACTAATACTATCCATAAGTTCATAAATCCTAACAACCTTTCTTCTCGGCATGGCACCAAACGATTTGGCTACTCATACCATAGACTAACTTTATGCCTGATGGGAAGGGGATAGCCATGTCTTACGTTCCAACCATCGTCGTCGGATACGAGCCAAAGACGGAAGTAGACCTTTACCTGCCCCAGGCGCAAATGCGCAAATGGAATCTTGCTTCGCCCACCGCAACTGTCCAATTCGGAAGCAAAACGGTTCGCGCCCGCATCAGCGGCATCGATCGCAGCGGCCAAACGCTCATCCGTCCCGCCTTGGCCGGGTCGCTTCGCCTGCCTACTGGCGTTCCGCTGCTGCTGCGCTACAACGCGGACCAACAAACGCTTGTTTTCGGACCCTATGTAGGCATTCTCGTATCCTCTTACCATGCCCAAATGACGCAATCCCCGTTCGGACCGTTGTCTTCTTTTTTCAACGAAATCGCCGACCTTTGCCGCAAGCGGGGAGGAATCATCTGCGCCTTCCGATTGCAGGATGTCAATTGGGATGCCGGCATCGTGCGCGGTCTTGTTCGGAGAGGAGGAGTATGGCGCCAAAAGGTGCTGCCGCTGCCCCAATGTATCTACAACCGCCTCGTCTCCCGCCAGCGGGAGCGCAGCGAACAGATGACGGAATGGCTGCAACGCTGCAAGGAAGCCAACATCCCGTTCTTCAACGAACGCTTTTTGAACAAGTGGCACGTGCATTCCGCTCTGCAAAATCAGGAAAGCGCCGCCGCGCATCTTCCGGCCACGGTTCGCTATCAGAGCCAGGAAGATTTGCGGATGATGCTGTCTACGTACCGCACTGTATACGCAAAACCGGCAAATGGAAGCATGGGACGAGGGATTATCCGGCTGCGCCGAACGCAGGAGGGGTATCAGCTCGCCCGCCCAGGCGGGTTTGGCAAAACGTTTTCCAGCATCACCGGCTTGCAGCAGTACCTGCGCAAACAGACAAAAGGCAAACCTTATTTGCTACAGCAAGGTTTACCGTTGATCGGCATGCACGGGCGGCCGACCGATTTTCGCGTCCTGGTGCAAAAAAATCGAGCAGGCGAATGGGCCGTTACCTCTATGGTTGCCCGTTTGGGCTTGAATCGCATCGTTTCCAATATATCCAGAGGCGGTCAGATGATGACGCCCCTTCAAGCTCTGCGCGTATGTGGACCGTGGGCCGGTTCCGCTCGACCGTCTCCCGCCACGCTAAAAGAAGTGGCCCTGAAGCTGTCCATCCTGCTCGAAGAAGCGCTGCCCGGCCATTACGCAGAATTCGGGGTCGATCTCGGCGTGGATGTCCGCGGACAGGTGTGGCTGTTGGAGGTGAACAGCAAGCCTTCCAAGACGGCCAATACCATTCCCTTGCCAGAGGGCGTGGAGGAGCCGCCCCGGCGCGCCCGGCCTTCCGTCGTACGCATGCTGGAATACTCCTCCTACCTCAGCGGTTTTCCCCGGACAGCCAAACCGAAACCGAAAAGAGCAGCAGGAAGAGCGAAAAGCAAGAAAAACAGGCGAAGGTGACCCGCATGAGAGCAGACGCAAGAAGTCTTGGCATCATGACCCGCTGCCAAGGCTCCCATTTTGCAGACAAAGGGTATTACAAAAAGCTGACGCTGTACGGACGCAAGCACGGCATGCGCGTCTTTGTGTTCTCGCCGCGTCAGGTTGACTTTTCTTCCCGAACGGTAAAAGGCTTCGAATATCGCAAGGGAGCGTGGCACCCCGATGTCTTTCCGCTCCCGGCCCTGATCTACGACCGATGCTTCGTAGGCCCGGCTTACCGCCACTATAAACCATTTGTGGAAAAGTTGCAAAACGACCGCACCATCACCTTCTTGGGGCATGGCCTGTCCGGCAAGTGGCAGGTTCATCAAATGCTGTCCAAGTCGCCGCTTTTGTCTGCGTATTTGCCGCCGACCGAAATTCTGTCGTTCGCCACGGTGCATGACATGCTGCAAAAATACCGCGCCATCGTCATCAAGCCCATGGCGGGAACACACGGAATCGGCGTCGTGCGCATCCAAAAAACAAAGAGCGGCTATGAGGCGACCGGACGGAACCGGGAAAATCGGCCGTTTCGCAGGCAGATCCGGGATCCCGCCGGGCTAAAGACTTTTGTCGCCTCGTTCACCTCCGGGCGCAAATTCCTTGTACAGCCCTATCTCAAGCTGCACACCCCGGATGGCACCCCCTTTGATGTCAGGGTGCTGGTACAAAAAAACGGGCAGGGTGACTGGGAGACGACAGGCAAGGCTGTCCGCCTCGGCGACAAGCGAAGCATCACCTCCAACCTGCACGGAGGCGGCAAGGCAGAGCCGCTCTCCGCGTTCCTATCCCGACATTTCCAACCGGCCGTTCACTCGCGAATCGAGCAGACCATCAATCAGGTCGCGCAGGAATTGCCCCGCTTCCTGGAGGATTGCCACGGCAGACTGGTCGAGCTGGGAATCGATGTCGGGATCGACACGGAAGGAAATGTCTGGGTGATCGAGGTCAACAGCAGGCCGGGACGGACTGTGTTTCGCTTGATTGACGACCCGGTTGCCAAGCGTCACTCCATTACCCAGCCCGTTCGATACGCCCACTATCTCATGAAAGAGCGCGTAGGAGGTTAACTAAGCATGGAAACGTTCAAAATGCGGCTTCGCTTCCTTTCCAATTCCCGTGTCAGCGGGATCATCCTGCCGACGCATCTCTTCTCCAAGCTGCAGCTGCGCCATCGCCAAAAAGTGACGGTCATGCTGGGCAAAAAGGAAGTCGTCGCAACCGTACTGCAAGACAAACGCAACCCCGATTCCAACGTCATCAAAGTGACGACCCTGCTTCAATCGGAGCTGGGCATCCCGCACGGCGGTTTGATCCAGCTCAAACAGGAGGATTCGGCGCTCCGAATCGGTCCGGCGATCGGCATCGTCACGACAGGCATACGCAGGGACCCCCGGCAGCCGATTGGTCAGCGCACTTCTTTTTTCTACAAGCTGCTGCAAGCCCAGGAAGGCAAAGGCGTCTTTTACTATATTTTCTCCCCGCACGACGTGGACTGGAGCAACAATACCGTCAGCGCCTGGTTTCTGCGCAAAGGCAAAACCGGCGGGTACTACTGGAAAAAGATTGTTACGGCCATGCCGGATGTCGTCTACGACCGGATTCCTTCCCGCTCGGCGGAAAAGCATGAAGCTGTGCGGGAATTCAAATACAAGCTCGCCAGCTATCCGAACATGCCGATGTTCAACCAAGGCTTTTTCAACAAGTGGGGAGTCCATCAGCTCCTCTATCCGAATCCGGAAGTCAACGAGCACATCCCGGAAACGTACACCTCTCCCTCGCTTGCGACGGTACGGAACTTGCTGCGCAAATATCCGATTGTGTATTTGAAGCCGAAAAACGGAAGTCTCGGCTACGGCATCGTGAAAGTCGTCAAACAGTCGGACGGCAGCTATACAGCCTCATACCACAACGGAAGCGGCAACGTCAAGCGGCAGTTTTCCAAGCTGTCCAGCCTGTACCAGCACGTATTCCGCAGCCGGCGAGTAGGCAGCTACCTGGCGCAGCAAGGCATCCCGCTCAAAACCTTCCACGGACGCCCGTTTGATTTCCGTGTTCATTTGCACAAAAACCAGCAAAACGAATGGGTCGTTTCCTGCACAGCCGCCAAGGTAGCAGGCTCCGGCAGCGTGACGACGCACGTGCGCACGGGCGGTACGGTCATTCCCGGAGACGAACTGCTTCACCATCTGTACGGAAAACAAAAAGCGCTGATGTCCGAGCGAATCAGCGAGGCTTCCATCCGTCTTGCCACGGCGATCGAGCAGGCAAAAGGCATCGACCTTGGCGAACTGGGACTGGACATGGGCATCGACGTCCACGGTCATGTCTGGATGTTCGAGGCCAACTCCAAGCCAGGCCGCTCCATCTTCAAACACGCCCGACTCAGGCAGGCAGACCAGGAATCCCGCAAGCTGCTCGTCGACTATAGTTGTTATTTAGCCAATTTTTAGACGCTAACAAACAGCACCGTTTTTCAGGAAGGAGGAACACCCATGCTTCAGCAGCGCTCCGGGTGGCTGACCATCCTCCCCAGCGGCAAATGGTTCATCCAGCTACCACGGCAAGCTCTAGGCAAACGATCACAAAAGAAACTGTTTGCAAGCCTCGGTCCGTTTTCGCATCACAAAAGGGTGTACACGGGCTTGCCCGCGATGCAGCCAGGGCGTTTTCGAACGAGGATCAACTGGAAAATGATGAACAACTCGCTCAAGCTTGGCCCTCTGATTGGCATTTTGACGGTTGGCGAGGGCGCCGCGTTTTTGGGAAATCGGGAGAACTTCAAGGACATCACGCAATCCGGCAAGCGTTGGGGGGCGCTCGTGTACGTCTTTACCCCCCAAGGCATCAACTGGGAGAAAAAGAAGGTTCGCGGCTATTTGTACAACCAGAAGCAAAATCTGTGGCAGGAAGTCGTTCTTCCCTTCCCGCATGTCGTCTACAACCGCATCCCTACCCGAAAGGCAGAGCAACGCCCCGAGGTCAAAAAAGCATTGGCCCGCATCCACGAGATGCCCAACGTCACCTTGTTCAATCGCTGCTTTTTTGACAAGCAAGAGCTTTTCTCCATGCTGAAAAAGTACCCCGAGGTGCAAGCGTATCTGCCGGAGACGAAAAAACTCGATACACTCGCCCGCTTCAAAGGCTTTTGTACCGAGCATCGCTTCGTCTATCTCAAGCCGGTGCGCGGCAAGGCAGGAGAAGGAATCATGCGGGTCGATTACAAAAACGACAGCTGGCGGCTTCAACGGCTCAAGGAGCAAAGAGCCGTCACGCGCCGTTTTTCCAATCTGGACGATTTGTGGAAGCACGTGAAAAGCCACGTCCGGCAACAGCGCTACATCATGCAGCAGGGCATACGCCGGGCACGCTTCAACGGCAAGCCTTTTGACGTGCGGGTACTCGTGCAGAAAAACGGGCAGGGCGAATGGGGCATAACCGGCGTGGGGATCAGGCGCTCCGGCTCGCAAAACATCACCACGCACGTCCCGCGCGGCGGCTCCATCCACTCCTTGTCTTCCGTCCTCCAGACTCTGTTCCAGACGGACCCGGAAAAGATGGAACAAAAAATTCACCAGACAGCGCTGGCCATCGCCAGCTCCTTGAACGAAGAGATCAAGGACCTGGCCGAAATGTCGATGGACCTGGGGCTTACCGAAGACGGCAGCCTGTGGTTCTTTGAGGCGAACGCCAAGCCGGAGAAGTTCGACGAGCCTTCGATCAGACGCTTGTCTTTGTCCAATCTCATCCACTACGCCCAATACGTCTCCCGGCTGCAAAGCGGTCGCGAAGCCGCAGCAGGGTAATCGGCTTGTGCACGACTCGCTTTTTCCGCCCCGCGAATCCCACTGATTGCAGGAACATGCCGGATTGATCTCCGGCATGTTTTTTGCCTTGCGCCCGCCGATTTCTTCACTAATGCGAATTCTCTTGCTTCCTTTCCTTTTGCATGACTGAACCTTCCTTGGAAAAAATACTCGGCAGGAGGTGGTCTTACTCATGACCTACACAAACAACAACAACCATAACAACCAAATGCAATCTCAACAGCAACCGCAATTCCTCGGAGCGATAAGCCCAGCCGGAGCTATGTTCCAGCCAGGCTTCGCCGGAACAAACGTACAGGAAGTACAGCACTGGAACCATGGCGGACATCCCCAATCTATCGGGACTCCTACATACGGCATGGCTTCCGGTGGTGGAGTGAGCGGCGCAGGGTCGATCTTCTCGCCAGGATTTGCGGGTACGAACAATCAGGAAGTGCGCCAGCAAAACCACAGCTACCAGGCTCCGCAGCAAGGCTACGGCCAGCAGCAAGCGTATGTCCACCAGCAGCAGCAGCAACAGCAAGCGTATGTGCCCAACCAGGCATTCAACGCGATCATGCATCAATCCGGCAGCTACGCGCAGGCCCAGCCTTCCTACAACCAAGGCTACGGAGCTGGAGCAGGCTCGATCTTCTCACCGGGCTTCGCTGGCACGAACGCGCAGGAAGTGCGTCAACAAAACCAACAAGGCTATACAGGCTATCAAGGGGTGGCAAGCCAACAGCAGCCGTATGCCGCTCCAGTCGCCTATCCTCCGGCACTGACCGGCAGTATCTTCTCCCCTGGCTTTGCCCAGACAAACGTCCAGGAAGTGCGCCAGCAAAACCATGGCGGCGGCTATGCTTCTGCGCTTCCGCAAGGCGGCTTCGGCATGCAGGCTCCCTACGGCCAGCAACAGCCGCAAGCTCAGCAATACCAGCAACCGCTCGGCTCGGGAGCGCACTCGATCTTTTCTCCCGGTTTCGCTGGCACGAACGTTCAGGAAGTGCGCCAGTTGAACACGCCAGGCCAGACAGCTCCGCACACAGGCTCCATCTTCCCAGGCAGCTACTAAGCCATTCGCCGGGCAAAAGGCTTTGTTAGCGCTATGGCTTGGCTTCAGCCAAAAAAGCGCGACCATCCGCAGATGGTCGCGCTTTTTCCTTTGGACATAGCCGAAAGACTGCAACGGTGTGCCAGGCACAAGCGTCCTTTCCGGATTCGCTTACTCCTTGCCATTTTTCCAGTAATCGTAGGCGTGAATGGCATGGCCCATGAACGACGAATACGGCGCAAGCGCCTCTGTCACCTGTTGCAGTTGCCGATGCATCTCGCCCATCCCTTCCTCGTAGAACGTAATGCCGTTACCCTCGTGGCTCTCTTTCGTCTCGACGGCCACGACGATCTTCTTTCCGATGCTCTGCGCGTATTTCACCTGATTTTCTACCAAGCCGACGATGCGATCCGCCCGATCGCGAAAAGCCATAAGCGTCGTATGATCCAGCTGTTCGATCATCCAATGGGAAAACGGTGTGTCCGGCTGTCCCGGCACAGGCGTGTTGTCCAGCCAGGCGGCGAGATCGACGCTCGTTTCCAGTTGGCCGTCCTGCTTCGTCTCCTCGACGAACGCCTGGATGTTTGCCATCCACTGGCGCAAGACGGCGTCTTTGTCCTCGCGCCAGACCGGCATGACATACGGCTCGATATCGAGGTGGATCCCCTGGAACCGCTCGCCTGACTCTACCGATCGGTTGTACGCCTTCACCCAGTTCACGAGCTTCATGATTTTCCCTCTGCTCTCCGCCAGTGCCCAGATTGGATGGCCGCCCATGGCGTGGACCTCGATGCCTGCCTCCCTCGCCTCTCGGACAAAATCCCGGTAATAGGCGTGAGGCTGCTCCAAATCCAGACGAACGTAGAGCAGGTTGACGCCGTTTTGTTCGGCAAAGGCAAGAATTTCCTCTTTTTCCGTGCCGATCAGCTCAGCCCGCCAAATATAGGTGCCTTTGTAGCGCTCTTTTTTGACCGGAGCCAACGGAAGAGCCTCCTTCCAATAGCGGTAATCATGGATCGCGATACCGGAGTAGGACGGATGATCGCCCAATTTTTCAGGCAAAAGCGCCAGCTGTCGATTCATCTCCTCCACGCCTTCTTCGGCAAAAGAAGCGTGGTCGTCGCCGAGCTTTTTCATGTTGACGGCAACCATCACCCGCGTGCCCAGCTTGTCCGCTTCTTTCAGTTCATCCTCCACCAGTGCCAGAATGCCGTTTTTCCCGGACAGCGTATCGCGATAGGCCATGATGCACACCGTGTCAAACTGCTCGATCATCCATTGCGACACGGATACAGCCTGCTCGCCCGGAACGGGAATATCGTCGAGCCAAAAGGCGAGCGCCACGCTTGACACAAGCCCCTGCTTCTTCACTTCGCTCGTGAACGTCTGCACATTGGCGAGCCACTCAGAAATGATGCGCTCGCGATCAGTCTCCCAGAACGGCAGCAGGTACGGCTCGATGTCGAGCTGAATGCCGCGAATGCGCTCGTCTTCCGCCGCTTCCCGATTGTAGCGTTCCACCCACTCGACGATGTTCATCATCCGCTTTTCGTAGCTGGCAAGCGCCCAGGCAGGATGTCCCGCCACCGCGTGAACCTCCACGCCTATCGCATTCGCTTCGCGGATAAAGGCGCGGTAGTAATCAAACGGCTTGTTCATTTCGATTCGCAAGTAAATCAGATTGATCTCGTTGCTTTTGCAGAATTCCAGGATTTCCCGTTTTTCGTCTCCGATGATTTCGGATTGCCAAATCCACGTGGCCTTACTCTTTTTTTCCGCCGGGGAAAAGCCGAACAGAAAGCCGAGCGTCAGGCAGAGAACACTAAGGTAGATGGGCGCGGCTTTCATTTGTGCTAGCTACTCCTCTCATTGGCTTCTATGCTTCGTTTCCAGCTTTCGTAGTCGTGAATGGCGCTGCCTGCGAACGCCGGGTTGCCGGACAGCTCTTCCGTCAAAATCACCAGCTGGTTTCTCATCTCCGCCGGACCGTCCTCGTAGAAGCTCACATGCGAACCTTCCGTCGATTCCATGATGTTGACCCCGACGATCACCGAGCCTTTTTTCCGGGAGTTGGCATCGGCGACGATCTTTTTGACAATCTCGACAATGCCGTTGTCTCCCTGGGCGCGGTTGCGGTACGCCATCAGCGTGATGCTGTCGAGGCGCTGCACCATCCAGCTGCTGACTTTTTCCGAGCTGCCCGGGACAGGGACGGAATCGATCCAGAACGGCAAGTCTGCGCCTACCGCCAGATCGGTGTCCTTTTTCGTCTCGGCCACGAGGTATGCGACATTTTTTAGCCATTGGCGCACGACTTCCTGCTGCGACTCCTTCCAGGCGGGCAGCAAGTACGGCTCGATATCGACGTGGATGCCACAAAAGCGCTCGTCCGCCCTGGCGCTCCTGTTGTACGCCTTCACCCAGGAGATCAGTTCGTCGATGCTTTGGCGGTTCTTGGTCAACGCCCAGTTGGGATCGCCGCCCAGCGCCTCCACCTGGATGTCGGCCTGTCCCGCTTTGCGGATAAACGTCCGATAGGCCTCGGGGGGAACGGTAGTCGGTTCCACATGGAGATAGATCAGGTTGATGCCGTTTTCCTCGGCAAACGCGATCATTTCGTCTGTCTGCGTCTCGATTTGTTTGGCGTCCCAAATCCAGGTGGCTGTCGTCAGGGCAGCGCGAGAGTGAGTGGAGAGCACGAGCATGAGGATGGAAGCGGCCGCAAGAATCGCCATCCCGGCCCATAGCGGCCCGTATTTTCGCAGCGCCCGCATCAATTCAGGCCGTGATCCTGCCCGTTTGTCGTCGCTGCCACCTCAACTGCCGCCCTGTCTGTGTACGCGCTCCCGTCAAATGAGGAAAACGGCGGAACCCGCGTGTAATCCTCCACGACCATATCCTTGACGTGGGCGTGCGGCCCAACCTGGCAGCCTTCCCCGATCTGCGTCGCGCCAAGCAAAAACGTCCCGGGATACAGCACCGTATCGCGCCCGATCGTCACAGTCGAGTCGATATACGTAGCGGCTGGATCGATCATGGTCACGCCGTTATTCATGTGACGCTCGTTGATTCGCTTGCGCATCAGCCGTTCCAGGTGGGCGAGCTGCACGCGGTCGTTTACGCCGGAGCCTTCCTCGGCATCGTCTGCCAGGTGCGCAGCCACCAGCTCGCCTTGCTCCTGCAAAAGCGCCAGGACGTCCGGCAAGTAATACTCGCCTTGCGCGTTCTGGTTCGAAACATTCGGGAGAGTCGCAAACAGCTTTTGATTATCAAAGCAAAAGATGCCTGTGCTGATTTCGTTCACCTTTTTTTGCCCGAGGGTCGCGTCCTTTTCCTCGACGATTCGGCGGACATCGCCGTTCTCGTCGCGAATGATCCGCCCGTAGCCGGTCGGGTCGTCCACAATGGCGGTCAATACCGTCGCTGCCGCCTGCTTCGACAGATGGTAGTCGAGCAGACGCTGCAGCGTCTCGCTTTGCACGAGCGGCGTATCGCCATTGAGCACGAGCGTTACGCCGTCTTGCTCGGCGAGGATGTCTTTACTCATCCATACGGCGTGCGCGGTGCCGAGCTGCTCCTTCTGCTGCGCGTATTGCACGCGGCTTCCGAGCTGCTTTTTCACGGCTTCGGCCCCGTGACCGACAACGACAACCAAGGTATGTAGTGACAAAGGCTCCAGTGCCCCGACGACATGCTCGATCATCGGCTTGCCGCACAGCGGATGCATGACTTTGTACAAGGCAGAGTTCATCCTGGTTCCTTTTCCTGCTGCGAGCACTACTGCGTGTATGTTCATCCTGTCGCCTCCACTCTGGCCAGTTGGCCTTGCTGTTCAAAGTACGGCTTCAGTTCATCCGTCAACGTGTCGATCATCATGTTCACATCTACGTCTTTCCTCTGCACGCCTAGTCGATACGCCTGGAGCATGATTTCCAGCAAAATCTCCTGGTTCAACTCCCGCTTCGAGGTGCTCATTTGCCCGTTCCTCCTCGCAAGTCCAGATAGTGGTTCATAACGATAGACGGATTCGCTTACTCAACTGTTACACTTTTTGCCAAATTGCGTGGACGGTCTACGTCGTTGCCCAGCACGACAGAAGTGTAGTAGGCGATGAGCTGTAGTGGAATGACAGCGAGCACCGGGGTAAACAGCGCATCTGTCTTCGGAATCAGGCAGACGTCATCCACCGAGCGATGCAGATCGACATGATCCTCGTGCGTGATGCCGAGTACGTTGGCACCGCGCGCCTTCACTTCGGTAATATTGCTGATCATTTTCTCGTGCAAAGCGTCTTGTGTGGACAGGGCTACGACCCGCGTACCTTCCTCGATCAACGCCAGCGTGCCGTGCTTCAGCTCCCCTGCGGCATACGCCTCCGAATGAATGTAGGAGATTTCCTTGAGCTTGAGCGAGCCTTCCATGGATACGGCATAGTCCATTCCTCGGCCGATGAAAAACAGGTGGTCTTCGTCCTTGATCGCTTCGGCAAACTGGCGAAGCTGCTGGGCGTGCGCGAGAATCTCCTCGACCTGTCCAGGCAAGCGCTGCAAGCTTTGAATCAGCGACGCGATCTCGGCTGGCGCCAGCGCCCCTTTTTCCTGCGCCAGATACATTCCCCACAAATAGAAGGCAATGAGCTGGGACGTGTACGCTTTCGTAGAAGCGACGGCGATCTCCGGTCCGGCATTGGTCGTGATGACCTCATCTGCCTCGCGGGCAATCGAGCTGCCGACTACGTTGGTAATGGCAAGCACCACAGAGCCGTTGCGCTTCGCTTCCCGCATCGCCGCCAGCGTATCCGCTGTCTCGCCAGACTGGCTGACGGCGATCGTCAGCGTGTTTGGCCCAAACAATGGGCGACGGTAACGGAACTCGGAAGCCACATCGACCTCGACCGGGATGTGCGCCAGACTCTCAATCACATACTTGCCGACCAGCCCCGCATGGTACGCCGTGCCGCATGCGACGATGTAGATTTTTTCGATGCTTCGAATCGTTTCGGCTGACAACCGGAGATCAGGAAACACAATCCGTTTGCCGGATTCGTCGATCCGGCCTGTCATCGTGTTGCGCAGAGCGCGTGGCTGCTCGTGAATTTCCTTTTCCATATAATGCGCGTAGCCGTCTTTTTCCGCCTGCTCCTTGTCCCAGTCAACCCGGACAAGCTTGCGCTCAATCGGTTCCTCTGTCTCCAGGCTCATGACCTGTACAGAATCTTTCGTCAAGACGGCCAGGTCGCCGTCCTCCAATACGTACACATCGCGCGTATGCTCCAGGATGGCGGGAATATCAGAGCCGATGAAATTCTCGTTCTGGCCTACCCCGATAATCAACGGACTGGCCATACGCACGGCGATCAGCTTGTCCGGCTCATGCTCCGACATGACGCCAAGGGCGAACGCCCCGCGAATTTGGCCCGCCACCTTGCGCACGGCAGCGAGCAGGTCGCCGTTGTATTCGCGCGACAAAAGGTGGACGATCACCTCGGTATCCGTTTCCGAACGGAACACCACGCCTTGCTCGATCAGCTCCTGTTTGATCTCCAGGTAGTTTTCGATAATGCCGTTGTGTACGATGGAGAACTTTTGCGTCTCGTCTACGTGAGGGTGAGAATTCTCATCCGACGGCCGCCCGTGCGTCGCCCAACGCGTGTGGCCGATGCCGACCGTGCCGGAAAGCCCGGCCTTCTCGGTCTTCTCCACGAGGACGTCGATTCTGCCTTTTGCCTTGCGGACGGCAATCGACTTGCCATCGCAAATCGCGATCCCCGCCGAGTCATACCCTCTGTATTCCAGCTTTCGCAGGCCGTTAATCAAAATCGGCTGCGCTTGTCTGTACCCAATGTATCCCATAATTCCGCACATGTTTGTCCTTCCTCCTTCGGTCGTGCTGGTTTGTGTGTGGCGCTCGCCCGCCGTTAGGCGAGCAAGCTTACGACTTCCTTTTCCTCCTGGATAGCCACAGATGTGCCGATGCGATAGACATTCGGGTTGGTGATTCCGTCAAACGCGTTGCGCGTATCAATAATTGCGACGCCCAAGTCAGCCAGCTCCTGGTAGCGGAAGCACTTGTGGTTGGTGATGAGCACCATGCAATCGTACGTCTTGAACAGCTCGTAGTCGTTTTCAATCGAGGACACGACCTGCCCTTTTTTGTTCACGAAGCTTTGCGCATACGGGTCGTAGTAGTCGACCTGCGCTCCGCTCTTTTTGAACAGCTCGTAGATTTCCAGTCCGGGCGATTCGCGCAAATCATCCACATCCGGCTTGTAGGCCATGCCCAAAATGAGAATGCGCGAGCTGTTGATCGCCTTGGCGTAAATATTGAGTACCTGTGCCGTCTTGTTCAGTACGTAGTCTGGCATGTTGTCATTGATCGACTGGGCAATTTCGATGAACTGGCTGTGGAAACGATAGCCTTTCGCTTTCCACGACAGATACATCGGATCGAGCGGTATGCAATGCCCACCGATCCCGGGCCCTGGATAAAACGGCATGAACCCGAACGGTTTGGTCGATGCGGCCTTGATTACTTCCCAAACGTTGATGCCCATTCGATCGCACATCATTGCCATTTCGTTCATGAACGCGATGTTGACGCTGCGGAACGTATTTTCCAAAAGCTTGGACATTTCCGCCACTTTTGGCGAGGAGACCGGAACGACGGTTTTGACCAGGTTGCCGTAGAGAAGGGTTCCCAGCTCGATGCAACGTTCCGTCGTGCCGCCGATGATTTTCGGCGTATTGTACGTGTTGAACTTGCGGTTGCCCGGATCGACCCGCTCAGGCGAGTAGCAGAGGAAAAAGTCGACACCTGTGGTATAGCCGAGCTTTTCCAGCTCGCGCCCGATCAGCTCCTCGGTCGTTCCCGGATAGGTCGTGCTCTCCAGTGTAATCAGCAGTCCTTTGCGCATGTACTTCTTGATTTGCTCCACCACACTCGTAATGTAGGACGTGTCCGGGTCCTGGTTCGGGCTGAGCGGAGTCGGAACGCAAATGCTGATCGCATCCAGCTCCTCGATGACGCGATAATCCGTCGTCGGGGTAAAGCGTCCGGTCGCCAAGCACGCCTGCAAGGTTTCATTGGAGACGTCCTGCACGTAGGACTCGCCTTTTTTCAAACTCTCAATTTTTCCGGCATGCAGGTCGATCCCGACAACCGTATACCCGCTCTTCACGGTCTCTATCGCCAGCGGCAGTCCGACATACCCAAGCCCAATCACCCCGATTTTCGCTGTTTTTTGCCCAATGTGCTGCTGAAGTTCCTCGTATCTTGTCATCCTCGTTTCTCTCCCTTTCTCTTTCTACATTTCTGTTTTCGTTAGGAAATCAAGCGTTTGACTCTGGCCTCCAGCTCAATCGGTGAAAATGGCTTCGTGATGTAATCGGAAGCGCCCAAGGCAAACGATTTTTGCACATCTTCCTCCAGACGTTTGTCTGTCAGGACCATAATTTTGCTCATGACTTCCTGACGAAGATGTCTGATTTTCTCCATCAGCTGATAGCCGCTGACGACAGGCAGATTCAAGTCCGTAATTACCAGATCATAGTCGGCTTCGCGGAGCTTCTCCATGCCGTCCATGCCGTCATGGGCGACGGTTACCTGATAGCCCTTGCGCTGTAGATAGATGCGCAAAAACTCGTTGACCGTCTCATCCTGATTGACGAGCAAAATGCTTGCCGGCTCCTGCTCCCGGCTCGCCGCGTGCTGCTCGTAAACCTTGATGCTCCCAAGCTCGCTTGCGTCCTTCATCTCCTGAATCATTCGCATCAGCATTTGCCCCGACGAGCTTGAGCTTTCCGGAAAGCTGGCAATGACGATCCCTCCTGTCAACAGCTTGCGGCCGAGCAAATAGTCTTTGACTTGCAAGGCGTAAAAATGGGTATCGGCCAGCTTCTTTTGTTCCAGCAAAAGGCCGAGCATATTCTTGGCTTTGTCATGCGCAACATGCATCGTCACAGGATCGGCCAGCTTGGCTTCCATGTCCCTTTTGATGATTTCCAGCGACTCTGCGGACACGTTTTTGCAAGAGGCCAGGATTACCCCGCACGCCATGCGGTTCTCTTCCATCTTGCTTAACCACTCATAGAAAGCAGGTACGAGATTACTCATCATCAAGCCTCCAAACCGGATATATTTTTGTTGTTTTTGGACTGCCAGCTCGTCCGGGTCATCGTTCCCCACGAGTTGTTCTTGCGCAAATATTCAATATGGCCGAGGAATCTCCAGATGACGCCGATTTGCCGATAGCCAAAAAACATCAGGATGGTATAGAAAAGCATTTTGACGATGTCCCGGAAGCGGGGGTATCGCCGAAACGCGATTTCCTCCAGCAAGATCGAGCCAATTCCTAACAGCACGCCGTACAGCACGTTGAGCAGACCGTAGATCAACAGAACGTGGCTGTTCGTCATGTCCAGCATCGTATAACCGATGAGCGCCAAGAGGCCGGTGATGCGGAAATACGGATTCAGCGTCTCAAACAAAATGTTGAAGGGCAACGTCAGCATCCCGAACTGCTTGTATTTCGGACGAAAGACCATGTGCTTGCCGTATTCGATCATGTTTTTCAGGTTGCCGCGTCCCCATCTGCGGCGCTGGCTGCCGAGAATCTTCAGCGTGTCAGGCGCTTGCGTCCAGCAGACGGCATCCGGGCAAAACGCGACCCGGTACGGCAATTTGTGATCGAGCATGTACTTGTGCAGCTTGATAATGATGTTCATATCCTCGCCGGGGTACCCCTCGCGATAGCCGCCAACCTTGACCACGTAGTCTTTGCGAAACACGCCGAAAGCACCCGACACGATAATCAAGCCGTTGATCGCGCTCCAGCCGATCCGCCCTCCGAGAAAGGCCTTCAAGTATTCGACCGATTGCATCATCGGCAAAAACTTGTCGGGCAAACGAATTTCTTTGACGACGCCATTTTCGATCTTGCAGCCATTGGCGATGCGAATGTCGCCGCCGATGGCCACGGTTTCCTCGGGATTTTCCATGTACACCTTGGCGATGCGAATGAGTGCGTCTTTTTCCAATAAGGAGTCCGCGTCAATGGAGGCGATCAACGGGTAATGCGACAGGTTGATGCCCGCGTTCAGCGAATCGGCTTTTCCCCCATTTTCTTTGTCGATCAAATACAGATTGGGGAACGCTGAATTGTGATAGATTCCCCGCACGCGCGAGGTTTGCAAAAGCGGCTGGACAGGCATGTGCTGGGAGATTTTCAGCGAAAACTCCTCGATGAGCACCTGCAATGTATTGTCCTTCGATCCGTCATTGACGACGATCACTTCGTAGCGCGGGTAGTTTAACGCGAGCAGCGAGCGAACGTTTTCGATGATCGTCAGTTCTTCGTTGTACGCCGGGACCAGAATCGAGATCGGCGGTACATGCTCCGAGCCGGACAATGCCTGGAACCGCGAGTAAATGGAGTTCTTCAGAATCCCCATGATGCTCTTGAACGAGAACAGCATGATGATGAAATACAAGGAATTGATCGCGATCACGTAGTACATCGCAAACATTCCATAATAGAGCAGAAACTCTCTCATGCGGGCCTCCTTTCTTCTAGCCTTCCATTGCCTGAACCGCGGAGATGGTTGGTTTGTAAGACTTGCGGTACAGATGCAGCTTTTCGTTGTACGCCAACTGCCGTTCCGTGCTGCCCTCCTGCTCCAGACGAAGCTTTTCTCTTTCCAGCTCCTCCAAAATGATTTGGTGCGCCATGTCGACTTTGTGGCCAAGACGCTCTTCCCGCAAAATCTCGCACAACGCCGCGAAGCCTTCTGTCTGCATCTGGGCCAGGCTGCGCGCACTGTGGTGGCGTACCCACCAGTTCGTGTCTCCCACCGCTTTTTTCAGGGCGGGAATGTAGGCAGTCAGCTGCAAGGTCCCGATCGCTTTGGCGATCAGTGCGCGTATTTCCCAGTCTTTGTGGTTCAGAAAATCTTTGACGGTCTGGTCGTTGATATATCTGACATCGCGGCACATGAGCTTCACGGCCTTGATGCGTACTTCCTTGTCCGGCGACATGACGAGCTTGGGCAAAGCCGGCTCCAGGTCCGTCTGGGCGTGCACAGCGTAGCCGATCAGCCCGATTTTGACGAGTTCAGGGTCTTTGTCGCGGATGAATTCGGTATACAGCGAATCCGTATCCAGCTGGGAGTCGCTCAGGATGTCGACGATGAGCTGGTGGACGTTTTTCTTCGCCCGGACCACAAACGCTGCCATCTGCCGCAAATCGCTTGTATCTCGGGCGCATTTGGCGATTGCCCGGGCAACGATGAACAGGCTCGGGTCATTGGCCTTGCTCGTTTGCAGCAGGGCGAGCAAATCCGGTACAGCCTGCCGGGAGCGCATGACTCCCAGGTTGTAGGCGGCGTCAACTCGCGTCCATTTCCAACCGCTTTTCAGCCGTTCGAGATCGAGGGCAACCAGCCCCATATCCTCGCACAGCCGGATCAGCTTTTCCCGGTGGAGACCCGTAAAGCGCTCCAACAGCTCCAGCAGCTTTTTCTGGATCAGTTGCTTTTCTTTTTGCGTCGGTTCGCCATAGGGAACCTTCAGGCGTTCTTCCTCTTCGCTATAGGCCTGGAGGTAGACGAAGTAGTCGTGGTATTTTTCCTGGCAGCGCCGCGCCTGTTTTTCTGCCGATATATTTCGCAGCTTCAGGGCGAACAGCGCAAGCAATCCCAGCACGGTTAATCCGCACAGCGCGTACACGAAGACAATGGCCGTCGCCAATGGTGTTTGCACGTTTGCCACTCTCCTATCCAACCGACTTACGGTTGCGATTTGTCTTTGTCTGCCACAGGGGCATCTATCTCTTTGAATGCTTGCTGGACGATGGCATAGCTCTGTTTTTTTCGCTCGTGGTAGCCGACCTGCTCCCAGGCTGACCACGAGTAGAGGGGCAGCTGTGTCACCGGATAAGGAGAAGGCCATTCGGTTTTGCCGACCATGCTCTTCGTCGTGCGGTCCAGAAGAACCGGCAGCAGGCGAATCCCTTTTGTCGTGGTCGTCGTGAAGCTTTTTCCTTCATCCTGGTAGCTCATGACCGTAAGCGAACTTGGATCGGTAAAGCCAAGCAGCATCCACGGGACTCTCAGCTCGATCACTTCGCCTTTTGCCTGCCAGGCTGTCCGCGAGTCGTACTGCGGGTCGGCGACATCCGTCGTTCCTCGCAGCAGCTTGCCGACCACGACTTCCTCCAGCGGGTAGTATTTTTTGCTGTCCGGCGGCTCCATTTCCAGTCCGACCGCCAGCTTCCACGGTTTGAACATGCCGGAGTCGTCCTGCTGCTCCTCCGCTTTCACCTCCAGCATGCCGTACCGTTTGCCGTAGAGGCGTGTGTGAAAATCGTAGTTGGAAGCAATCTGGATCTGGCTTTCCTCCGGTTTACCCAGCTCGATCAGCGTCTCCAGCCCTTCGTCGAGCGTAAGGCCGGGGAGCTGTGCCGCATGCTTGTTGCCGCCTGGGGTCGTGTCTACGCCCAGGTAGAGCTTTTCTTTTTCCGGGTCAAACGCATGCGCAAGCTTGGCGAGCACGTACACGTAGCCTTCGTCGTGGGTCATCCAGATTTCGTCGACGCCAGGGACGCGGATGTCGAGGCGCCGCTTTTCCTCCGGCTTGAGCTGATCCCAGTCGGCGCGGTCGCCATCAATCGTGAGCACGCCTTCTTTGTTCGGATACATCCCCAGTACGCCAAACAGCGACTCGTTCGTCAGCATGTTGATCCAAAAGGCGCGGCGGTCTTCGGGAAGCTCGAAGCGCATCGTGTTCCACGTTTTTTTGAACCACTCGTCCTGCCAGACGAACAGGATGCCCCCTGCGTAGCCCTCCTGGTGAATCTCGCGCAACAGGGCAGCGTCGATCTCTCCCTGCTGCCGCTCGGAATGCCCGCCCTGATTGCGTCCGAGATTGCCGAAGTGGGCGACTCCGATCGATGCCGGAACGCCAAACTCCGTCACCATGATCGGCATGTTTTTGTGGTGGTCCTTCAAAAGCCGCAGGTACGCTTTGTACGAATCCACCTGGCCTGCCTCGTTTTTCACCTGCTGCAAGGCCGGATCGTAGCGGAACAAATCCGGATAGTACGGATACACGTGATAGGAAGCGAAGTAGCCGGCCTCCCAGTTTTT
Source organism: Brevibacillus sp. SAFN-007a (assembly GCF_051967035.1). Classification (NCBI taxonomy): domain Bacteria; kingdom Bacillati; phylum Bacillota; class Bacilli; order Caryophanales; family Paenibacillaceae; genus Brevibacillus; species Brevibacillus sp. SAFN-007a. Next base: position 37,076 of record NZ_JBQCKK010000010.1, read on the forward strand.
CGGCTGAATATGGGTCGGATCGACACTGACCAGATCCTCGTGGTACAGCGGCTCGCCCGGATGGGACAACGGATCCGTCGTCACCCAGTTGGTAAACGTCATCGGGTGCTGCCAGCCGTACTTGCTCTCTTCGGTTGCAACGGTGTCGACCATTTCCGCCAGCCACGTCTCAAAGGCGGTCGCCTCTGCCGTCGCCTGAAAATGCTTTCCCTGATACGGCGGCAGCTTTTGGTGCAGGCGGTTGGTGTTTTTCACCATCACAGGGTCCCACTCGGTGCCCGTGTGCCAGCCGATCAGGTACTGGCCCGCGTTGGCGCGGTATGTACCGCTTGCTTTTCCTGATTTTTCCGGCAGGGTGACTTCCCCGTACACAGCGCCGACCGCGTCTTTGATCTCTGCCCGAAACTGTTCACGAATCTCGGGCACGTACGCGTCTTTCTTTTCGATCAAAAGCTCTTCGGGGCTCCAGATGCCCTGCATCAAGTAGAGCGGGTCTCCCTCCTTCTGGCGGTTGTATTCCACCAGCGCCTCGTAAAAGACAGGCGGATGAATGGTATACACGCGGATGACGTTCGCTCCCAGTTCGTCGATCATGGCGAACCAGCGCAAGTAGTCGTCTTTGGTAATCGGCAGTTCGCCAGGAAAATGACCCGGCAGCGATGCGCCCAGATTGACGCCTTTGGCAAAGAAGGGCTGCCAGTTCCCATTCCGAAACACTTCGATCTGCTCGCCTGACGTCCGGAATTTCATCTGGACGCCAGCCGACGTCTCCATACTCTCGACCTGGTCTGCGTCCCACAACCACCAAATGGCGCTTGCACCTGCCAGCATCAAGGCCGTGAGACTTGCCCAGCGCCAGCGTCTATTCTTGTTTGGTTCCAATTTCCGTCAACCTCCGATATGTTGCCGCAAAACCTTCCAAACCGAACGATCGTGACCGTTTGGTTGGCCGCAGGCGGTCACCTCTCCCTTTATGAAAAGCGCCGCGCTGTTTTTGCATCCACCCCGCAACACGCGGTCGATGCGCCAGCAGGCGGTTACCGGCTCCCACCCAAACGTCACTGTCATTGTAAACATAGGGGGCAAATCGTTCCCATAGACGAAATTCACTAATGTCGGTTTGGCGGTTTTGTCATCAAACTGTAATGGAAGGGCGGATTCGCCCCCATCGTCCTACTTTTTTTGGTGGGAAGTCCTGCAACCCGCCCGTCCATCCGTCCCATATTTTTCTGACAATTAGGTAGATGTGCTTGCATCGTTTCTTTGGCGAATCCCTGGAAAATGGTAGGTTGCTACTATTTGGAAATTACGGTACGTTGTTTCTTTCGCTTTTTCTTTACACAAAAAATACAAGAAGCGGGGAAAACGAGCGGTTTCGGGACAAAGAATGGCCCGGGAGCGGTAGGAAGCGGGACCGTAGCGCTATCACGCATGTCCGGTTTTGCGAAGGTTTTCTTCCCCAATCAGCACAAAAAGGACAATCCCTCGTCTGTGAGACGGCGAGATTGTCCTTTTTCAAAAGTCACGCTTATGAAACGGAGGGCATCCATTCCATTACAAGGTTTTCATTCCCGGCTTCCAGTTTGCAGGGCACAGGCCGCCTGCTTGCAGGGCTTGCAGAACGCGGATGGTTTCGTCAACGCTGCGTCCGACGTTCATGTCTGTTACGACCTGGTAGCGCAGGATGCCGTCCGGGTCGATGATGAACAGACCGCGGTGAGCGGCGCCGGTTTCTTCATCCAGTACGCCGTAAGCGCGGGCGGTTTCTTTCTTGAAGTCACTTGCCAGCGGGAAGTTGACTTCGCCGATACCGTTTTGGTCGCGCGGGGTTCTGATCCAGGCGCGGTGCGTGTGAATGCTGTCGGTCGACACGCCCAGCACTTCGCAATCGAGATCGCGGAATTCCTCCATGTTGTCGCTGAAGGAAGTGACCTCCGTCGGGCAGACAAAGGTGAAGTCGAACGGCCAGAAGAACAGGATCAGCCATTTGCCTTTGTAGTCCGCGAGCGTCACGCGCTCTTCCAGTGTCTCCAAGTTTTTGGTCGTGAGCATGTGAAAGTCCGGTGCGGGTTTTCCTACTTGAAGTTGTACAGGTTGGTTCGTTGTCATTCTTCTTCTCTCCTCTTCATGGGTGTGGGGTCTCGAATGGGTCATTCACAAGAATAGGCAACCGCGGCTCGGGTTACTGTGCCGTTTCTTCCAGGGCAGCCAACGCTTTTTTGATGCGGTTCGGGTTGAAGCCCAAAATTTTCTTCTCTCCGATGACTGTCAGCGGTACCGACATCACGCCGAGACGGCTCAACTCTTGCGCAAACTCTTCATTTTCGTCGATGTTGCGCTCTTCGAAAGAGATGTTTTGTTCCGTCAAATACGTTTTCAGTTGCTTGCAGAAGCCGCAGTTTGTGCTGGAATAGACGATTGCTTGTACCATATAGATCTCTCTCCTTTTCCTATTGAGGTGATTATTTATATTGAGGAACCACTTTGGAACGCTTGTGAATGTACTTGTCCACGGCCATCGCCGCAATGGCACCGTCAGCCGCAGCCACGACCGCTTGCTTGACCGGGGTTTTGCGCACCTCTCCGGCTCCGAACACGCCTGGAACAGGAGACTGCATGTATTCGTCGAGGATCATGTAGCCCTCGTCATCGAGCGGTACCTGACCGTCTAGGAAATCCGTCCCCGGCTTGCTGCCGGACAGGAAGACGAACACGCCGTCTACAGCAAGCACTTCCTCTTCGCCTGCCGCATGGCGGATGCGCAATCCCTCTACTGTATCGGTGCCGATAATCTCCAAGGGGCGGGTGCGGTAAAGGATGACGGTGTTCGGCAGCTCCGGCACCTCATCCACTCCTTGCAGATCAGCACGCGGTACCAAAAATGTAATCTTGTCTGCAAACTTGGTCAGCGCCTGCGCTTCCTCCAACGCTTCCGCGGTATCGCCGATGACGGCTACGTGCTTGCCTGCATAAAAAGCTCCGTCGCACGTCGCACATGTGCTGACGCCGCGTCCGAGCAGGGCCTCCTCTCCGGGCAGCATGCGGTTGCGCCCTTTGGAGCCAGTCGCCACGATGACGGCTTTCGCTTCAAACGTGCCGTGCGCGGTAAAAATGCTTTTGACTTCCTCCTCGACATCGACGGCCGAAATCGTCGTCTGGATGAATTCGGCACCGAAGCTCTCCGCCTGTCTGCGCATGCTGTCCAGCAGTTCTTTTCCCGTCAGCTCCCCTTCCACGCCAGGGTAGTTGGCGATTTTATGGGTCAGGGCAAGCGCCCCTGTCCCAGGTGCCTTGTCGATCACCAGCGTTTTCAGATTCCCTCGGGCTGTATAAATCGCAGCGGACGTGCCGGCCGGACCGCCGCCGATGATGATGACATCGTACATGAATGGTTCTCCCTCTCTCTCACATCTAATTTAAAATAATTATCAACTAGGAACAATTATCATTTTACTAGTTATCAATTAAAAGTCAATATCTTTTTATAATCATTTTAAATAAGGTGCAGTCCACCGGATGAACTGGCAGACGCGTAGCCTGAACAAAAATGCCCTACTACTCTGTATTATTTTGCGATTGCGAATTCGGTTGAACACATTGACGAATCCGACCATTCAGGATAAAGTACGCCTATCACTGGAACGCACAAAAGCGAAAAAGCACAAAAGCATAAAAGCGCACGTACCTGTCGTTTGCTGTTCGCTCGCGTTAGCCTGATTTTGCAAGGAGTTGCCATCATGAACAAATCGATTTCCTTCTCGCAAAGCATCTGGGTGCTTTTGGCCATCTTCGGCATCCTGTTTCCCGCCTTATTTTGGGGAAAAGTCGAGCCTCACATGCCGCTTTTTGCCGCCACGATTGCGGCAGCCACGCTCCTGCGCCTGTTCGGAGTGCCATGGAAACAGATGGAGGAAGGGCTGGTCAAAGGGATCCAGACTGCCATCGCGCCCATGCTGATTCTCTGTCTGATCGGAATATTGATCGGGGTATGGATGATGAGCGGAACGGTGCCGATGATCCTGCACCTCGGGATTTCCCTGATCTCGCCGGAGTATTTTACGATCAGCGCCCTCTTTTTGACTGTGGTCGTTTCAAGCGTCACAGGCAGCACGTTTACGACGATCAGCACGATCGGCGTCGCGATGATGGGCGTCTCGACCGCTCTGGGACTTGATCCGCTAATGACAGCGGGAGCGATTATTTGCGGCGCCTGCTTCGGGGATAAAATGTCCCCGCTGTCCGACACGACCAACTTTGCCGCTGCCATCGCCAACGTGTCGTTGCAAAATCACATCAAATTCATGTCGCACACCGCACTGCCCGGGCTGGCGATTACGGCGATTTTCTTCGCCATTCAGGGGCAGTCTGCCAACGTAAGCCTGGAGGCCATCCAGGAAATCAAGCTGGTGCTGGAGCAGCATTTTTCGCTGGGAATCATGACGCTGTTACCAGCTGCCGTCGTCCTCGTCTGCTCGGCCCTGCGCATGCCGATTTTGCCGACCCTCGTCTTCGGGATATTGAGCGGGATCGCCACGGCTGCTCTCGTGCAAGGCGTTCACTCCCCTGTCGAATGGATGAACGTCATGCAAAACGGCTTCGCCAGCGAAATCGCCAACGAAGCCGTTGCTTCTATTGTGAATCGAGGCGGGCTGTTGTCCATGACCTGGTCCCTCGCCCTGATTCTGATTGCGCTGTCGCTTGGGGGAATCCTCCAGTACAGCGGTGTGTTTGAAGCCCTGTTCGCCGGCTTGATCCAACGCATCAAAAAAGCGGCAGGCATGGTCGGACTGGCCGGTTCGTCCTCCATTCTCGTCAATCTGTTGACAGGCGAGCAATACTTGTCGATCCTGCTTCCGGGACAAATGTTCCGCGATGCCTTTGCCAAGCAGGGAATCGAAGGCAGACGGTTGTCCCGGACATTGGAAGACTGCGGGACGCTCGTCAATCCGCTCATTCCCTGGGGCGTCAGCGGGGCCTTTTTCACCTCTACCCTGCACGTGGCAACGATCGATTACTTGCCCTATGTCATCTACCTGTGGATTTCGCCGCTGCTGACCTTCCTGTTTGCCCTGCGGCAGCCAACAACCAAAGCTTAGCCTGTCGCATACACGGTCGTGCAATTTTTTCCTCTGCGCTTGGAGCGGTACAGCGCCTCGTCTGCTGCCCGCTTCAAGCCATCTGCCGTGTCGCTGTCGTCGGGAAAACACGCGATGCCCACACTGACCGCAATCGGGATGCAGCAATTGTCCTGCAACAAGGGGTGCATCCGCAAAAAGTCGCGGATCGCCCTCACCTTTTCCTCCGCTTCCTTCATCGTCGCCTTCGGACAGAGCAGCATGAACTCGTCTCCCGCATAGCGGTAGGCCGTATTCTCTCGTCCGGCCACGACTTTCATCGCCTCGGCAATTCTTCGAATCAGCTCATCTCCCGCGTGATGCCCGTAATGATCGTTCACCGCTTTCAAACTGTCTGAATCCAGCATAATCAGCGCAACCGGAGAGCTTTTTTCTCTCAGCAGCTTTTCCAGATCGCGGTGAAACGCCCGGTAGTTGGCCAGTCCCGTCAGCTCATCCTGAAAAGACATCTGGTACATGCGCTCGTACAAACGCGCCGTCTCGATCGCGCTCGCCACCTGGAAGCCGATGATCTTCAACAGCTCCTCGTGCTCCTTTTTGTAGGCAAACTCGCGATAGGACTGCGCCGAAATGACGCCCTTGATCTGATTCCCCAGCATGAGCGGCACGAAAATACAGGTGTTCGTGTCGATCTCCGGACTGCCCCAGCGAATCATTTCCGGCTCGCTCGGCTCGTCCTTCATCGTCCGAATGTGGATCGTTTGCCGCGTCTCAATCACCTTGGAGATCATCGCCTGGCCGTAGGGAACCGTGATCGGGCCGTAGTTGATGCCATTGTCGATGCTGATGGGAATTCTGATCTCGCTGTCACCCTCGTCATAAAACGCGATAAAAAACGCGTCAGCGTGCATCACGCGGGAAACCAGTTCAAACGCCTTCCACAAAATCTTGTCCTCTTCGAACGTCTTCGCAAAAATATGGCTCAGGTCGTGCAAAATTTTCATGTGCTCCGACAGCCACATCATCTCGGACACCTTGTCCCGCAGCTCGCTGATTTTATTCAGCAGCTCCTTGTGCAGCGCCCCCTCGTCAGCTGACAACACCTCGTCAATCTCGCGGGCCACCGCTTCGATCTCCTCCTGGTCCACGGCATCGACTCGACTGAGCCAGCCGCTGTAGCGCGCCAGCAGCTGTCTTGCGTACACTTCTGTTACGGCGTTGTTTTCATGCATGTACACCCCTCCGGCTATTGGGTAGGCTTACGCTCTTTTCTCCTGATATCGGTCGACAGCCGCCCGAATGGCCTGCAAAACAGCGCCCTGGCCGGGGGCGAGAAAACGCTCCTGGATCGTCTGCGCAATCTCCTGCATCCCCCCTGCCACTGACTTGCCCACGAGCAGACTGACCAAAAACTCGCTCGTCTTGTCCATCACAAAGGTAAAACTGGCATCGCATATGACACCGTCATCGGCATCAATAATCAGCACGCAGCCCACCATCGTCGACACCTCATACAACGTCGTCCCTTTGGGGATTTGGGCAAATCCCGCTGTCAGCACCGTGTTCCTGTTTTTCCAGTCAGCCATCTGCTCGTCCTCCCCTTCGCCCTCTCTAACGGATCACGGGCAAACATACCTCCACGGTCGTTCCTCTGCCAGGCGTGCTCATCAGCCGTAATGTTCCCCGGTGGTTTTCGATGATTCGGCGGCTGACCATCAGTCCCAGCCCGGTTCCCGTCTCCTTCGTGGTGAAGAAAGCCTCTCCCAGTCGACCCAGCTGCTCCGCCGGAATACCTACCCCGTTGTCCTCAAAACGGATTACGACCTTGTCTCCTTCGCACCATAGCCGGATGACGATTTGCCCGCTGCCTGACGTGGCCTCGATCCCGTTTTTCAAAAAGTTGATAAATGCTTGCTTCAACTGATTTTCGTCACAATGAACCATGGGCAAAGCCGATTCAAATGAGACCTGAATGGTCACCTTTTGCAAAATCGCCTCTGTTTCCAATAACGTTACCACATGGGTAATCAGATTGGTCAAGTCGTGGACATCAAACGCCGTTGCGTGCGGCTTCGCCAGCACCAGCAGCTCGCTGACGATCATTTCGATTCGCGCCAGCTCCGAACTCATGATGGAAAAATACTCCGGCTTTCGCATGCCGTCTTTTTGCATCAGCTGGACAAAGCCTTTCAAGGAAGTCAGCGGATTTCGTATCTCATGGGCAATCCCCGCGGCGAGCTGACCCACCAGCGCCAGCTTTTCGGAGTTTTGCAAAAATTCTTGCGCTCTTTTGCGCTCGGTCATATCGCGTATCAATATGTACTGGCAAAGCTTGTCCTGCATCGTCACAGCTGTGCCGCAAACCTCCACATCCATCGATGTTCCGTCTAGCCGAATCAGCTCCACCTCAATCGGAGAGGTTGTCTCTCCCCGCTCCAGCCGCTTTTGCAGCTCGTGAATCGCGGGCATGTCGCGCGGGTGGAAAAAGGAAGAGAACGGATAGGGCAAAAGCTCCTCGTACCCCCGCGCTCCCATAAGCGTGATCCCGGATTGGTTGACGTACTTCAGCTCCCCTTCTTCATAGACGAAGGCCGCCTCCAGCGAGAGGTCCAGCAGCTTGCACGTTTTGGCCTCGCCGCGGCCAGCCATGGATTGCGACAGCTTCTGCACCATCGCGTAGTAGCCGATGGTGGAGCCTTCGGACAAAAACGCGCCATACGTAATATGGACAGGTACCGGCGGTCCGGCCTTGTGAGTAAACAGCGTGCAAAATGGCATGGGCTCTCCGTTTACTGCGCACTGGGTCTGACGGCGCACCTTCTCCTGCTCCTCCGCAATGGCGAGCTTCCAAAACGGGTAGCCCTCCCACTCTTCTGCTGAATAGCCCGTCAGCGCTTCGCACGCGGGATTCCCTCTGCAAACACTTCCTGATCGATCGAGCAAAAAGGCCGCTTGTACCATCTGCTCGAAGAAGGAGCGATAGAAAAGACTGCTCCTGCACTCATTATCCAACAAGTCTTTCATTGTGCCCCTCCCCTCCTGGGACGAGAAAACGGCTACTCCGCACGGCGGAAATAGCCTTAACCGTTCTCAATGCTATCCATACCCAATTTTACCCTATTCTTTTTGTCGTTTCCATCCCCTGGGGGATGAAATGCATAGAAATCTACCTTCCAGACTGACCAGTCTTGCAGGATAACCGCAGCGCCTCCGCTCCTTCCCCCCATCCGCCTCGTTTTTTTGCTTGCTGCTTTTTTTCCGCCCCCCTTCCCTCTTGACTCTGCCGTGGCGTCAAGCTTTACGCTTGCAACCGAACAGAAATCCAAGGGAGATGGTTGCATGCACACATTGTTGATCCAAGGGTGCCATATATTGACGATGGTGGAAAACGACAAGCCGTGGGTGGGGGACATTTTGATTGCGGATGGGCGGATTGCCCGTATCGCACCCAAGATCGAAGCGTCTGCCAGTCTGGTGCTTCCCGCCAAGGACATGGTCGCCATGCCTGGCCTTGTCAACGCCCACAACCATGCGAGCATGACGCTGTTGCGGGCTTTTTCCGACGACCTGAAGCTGATGGACTGGCTGGACAAAAAGATGCTGCCAGCGGAAGCGCGGATGACGCCAGAGGACGTTTACTGGAGAACAATGCTCGGAATTGCGGAAATGATCGCCTCGGGCACGACGTCTTTTGCCGACATGTACGTGCACATGGACGCCGTAGCCGAAGCGGTGCGAGACAGCGGAATCAGAGCTTCCCTGACGCGCGGCCTGATTTTTTTGCAGGAGGACGGCGGACGGCGCATGAACGAAGCGCTCGATCTGATCGACAGATGGTCCGGTGCGGCAGACGGCAGAATCACCACCATGCTCGGGCCGCACGCGCCCTACACTTGCCCGCCCCAGCCGTTGAAGGAAGTCGTCGATCTGGCCAGAAGCCGGATTCCGCTGCACATCCACCTGGCGGAAACCCGCGAAGAAGTGGAAAAAACCCGCGAGAAATACGACCGGACGCCGACCGAGTATTTGCAGGAGCTGGGAACGTTTCACGAAAATCACGTCCTGCTCGCCCACGCTGTCCACTTGAGCCGGGAGGACATCGGCCGTTTACGCGGCATGAAAGGCGGCGTCGCGCACAACCCTGTGAGCAATCTGAAGCTCGGCTGCGGAATCGCTCCTGTCGCGGAGCTGCTCTCCCAAGGTGTCACCGTCGGCCTGGGCACCGACGGAGCAGGCAGCGCCACCACGCTCGACATGTTTGCGGAAATCAAGGCGGCGTCCTGGTTGCAAAAGCTGCATCACGGCGATCCGACCGTGCTGCCTGCCGAGCAGGTTCTGCGCATGGCGACGATCGAGAGCGCCAAGCTGCTCGGGCTTGAACACGAAGTAGGTACGCTGGAAGCGGGCAAACGAGCCGATCTCATCCTGCTCGACCTGAAAAAGCCGCACCTCGCCCCGCTTCATGATCTGCATTCGCTGATCGCCTATAGCGCGACAGGAGCGGATGTCGTTACCACCATCGTCAACGGAAACATTTTGATGCACAACCGCGAGCTGCGAACGATCTCCTGGGAGGACGTCTATCGCCAGGCCACAGCGCGGGCAAAACGGCTGGTCGCAGGACTGTAGGTTGACAGGCTCACAGGTTCAGCACGCAAAACGAAACCGCCAGATAGACAGCAAATACGCTCCATTGCAAATACGGAATCAACAGCGACGAGGCAATCTTGTCCAGAGGTCGAATCACCCGGATCAGCACCCAGGTGGAGTACAGGATGAGAAGCGTATCGACGGCAGCCAAAAAAGGAAGCTGCAGCCTGTAAAACAAAAGCGTAAACAACTGATGGAAAAACCAGTTGATTCCATATAGCAACAAAAGCTCTCGGTTCATTTGCTTGCGGCGAACAGAAAGGACGACAGAGGCGGCAATGAGCGCATGCAAAAGAAGCCAGACAAGCGCCAGCACATGCTCGGGCGGCGTGCCTTCGGGCTTGGTCAGCGAATCGTACCAGGCCCCACCTCCCGGAAAGGCGAGACTCGCCAATGAATAGAGGACAATCACCGAGAAGAACAGCAGCGTATGGTGGAAAAGGCGCATCGCGACATTCCTCTCCTTCTTGCCAGACTCTCTTTCCTACGTTTCTATATCTATGAGACACGACTATTTTCATGCCGTTTTTTCAGAGAGTGGCCTGTCTCTTTTTTCTTCGTAGGATTATAGAAGCGAAGAAAAGGAAAAACCGCCTGTCCATTTTTTCGGACAAGCGGTTTACTGACAAAAGGGCGGTTCGTTTCGGGTTGCGGGCTGGCAGACTGGCGATTGCGCAGTCTTGCAGTCTCGAAGTCTTGCAACCCCGCGTTTTTGCAACTACGGCAGGCGCAGAATCTCTCCCGGCTTCAATGCCTTGCCTCTGATGTCTTTCTCTGCCAAAGCCGCGACAAATGCCTCTCCATCCTGCTTGATCGGCGGGAACGTATCGTAATGAATCGGCACGACATAATCGGCGTCGATCCACTCGGCAGCGATGATCGCATCGTCCGGCCCCATCGTGAATACATCCCCGATCGGCAAAAACGCCAAATCGATATCATGGCGATCCCCGATCAGCTTCATGTCGCCAAACAATCCCGTATCTCCTGCGTGATAGATCGTTTTGCCGCCCAGCTCGATTACGAAGCCGCCGGGCATTCCCATATAGACGATCTGGTGCTGGTCATCCAGCACGACGCCGGAACTGTGAAACGCCTGCGTCATTTTCACTTTTCCAAACGGCAGTGTCACGGAGCCGCCAAGGTTCATCGAAATGGTTTTTACACCTTGCCAGCCAAGATAGGTAGCCAGCTCATGCGTCGCGACGATGGTCGCGTCGTTGGCCTTGGCCAATTCCACTGCGTCGAGAATATGGTCCTGGTGTCCGTGCGTCAGCAGGATGTACTGAACGCGGATGTCCGCCAGCGTTGTTTTTGCCAGCGGATTTCCCGAAATAAACGGGTCAATCATGATCGAATGCCCTTCACTGGTCAACTGCACGGACGAATGTCCATGAAACCGGATTTCCAACATCGTATCCCCTGCCCTCTCTCATCGTAGGTTTGTTCCTCTATCATGTTACCATGGGCGGGGGCGGGAATAAAACAAGCTGTGCCACTCCCGGCAAAAAAGAAAAAAGGCCGCCGATCGCTCGACAGCCTGAGGAACAATTCATTTCTGTTCGCAAGACGTTTTTGGCAGCTTAGCAGTCGTGGTCGTGTTCGGTAACGGCAATAATCTTGGAATCACGAATAATGGTGCGACGATCGTTATCATGTTCGCGCAGGATGATGGTGCTGGATTTCACTTCAATCAGCTTGCCGAAAAAGTTGCCATTTACAGTCTCAACCTTTACATTTTTCCCTTCAAAGCGTCTCACCTGGTCTCTGAATGCCATGGTCAATCCCTCCTTCTGTAAGCATCCTATGTACGTTTGGCATAGCCCTACTAAGCGCATGCACAGAGAAACCGAAAATGTACTTGTACCCGCCCGTCATTCGCCCAGTTTGTATCGTGCAGCGCCAACAGGGCGAGTTTTGTCGGCAGATGGCAAAGCGAGGACGATTGCCAGCGCAAAATTCGAACGGTGCAGGAAATTGTCGCACGATTGCGAAAGGAAATTCTTCTGCCGTACAGAATGGGTAAAAAAATGGATGAAAAGCATGTACGGCAGGAGGGATACGCATGGGAGACGTCATTGAGCTTGTCGCCAGAGAACGGACCTACAGCGGCAGAGAGGTCGCCGAGATGCTGGGGATCGGGGCGAGCACGCTGCGCAAGTGGAGCATGCTATTGGAGCAGCACGGCTATTGGTTCCTGCGGGACAGCCAGAATCGGCGCGAATACCGTCAGATGGATGTGTCCTGCCTGCGCCGCTTTTACGAGCTGACCAAGGATCAGCTCATTCCCCAGGAAGAAGCCGCGCAAATGATCGTCAGCCAAAACGACACGACAGCGGGAGCGGCTCACAAAGAGACGGCTGCTGCTCTCGCTCTTGTCGCTCATCCCGTCGTAACCGAAGACGCTCTCGAAGCATGGGACGCCATCGACGAAAAGCTGCATGCCCTGGCCCTGCACGTGAAGCGGCAGGATGAGAACCAACAAGCGCTGCTCGCACGCCTGGAAAAGCAAGAGGCGTATATCCGCAGCAGCCTGAAGGAACGCGACCGCCGCCTGACCAAAGCGATGAACGACATCATGGACGCCAAGCTCCAGCTGGCAAAGCTCAAGGATGCCGAACGCAAGACGTCGATTTGGCACAAGCTGTTTCGGCTGAGCTAAGGGTGCCGGGAGGAAGCGGTTTGGCAAACTGGCGGAGGCGGTTTGGGCGGTTTCGTTTGTTCGTTCGGGAGGCCCATGAAAAAACACTCTGACTCGCCTCGGTGCGTGCCCTCGGCGGGAGAGTGTTTTTGTTTTGGTTAGGCAGGAAATAAAAGGGAATCTATTGAAATCATTCTGGAATCCTACTGAATATCGGCGTGGAGTGATACATAATGCGAAGACTGATTTTTGGACTCACGCTCATCCTTATTAGTGGCTGCAGCAACTCGGGGGTGGTGAACCAAGCACAAGAACAACCGACTCCATCGATAAACAACGCCACCTATCCAGCCGATCATCCGCCTGTGGTTGGTGAGGCTGGGAATGAAAAAAGCATAGAAGAGCCTATCTATCAAAGATTGGTTACGTACTACAATCGCCATGCCATCAGTGAATTTGAGGTTACGAACTATGCAAAAATCAGCAAGACCATTTTTTGTACGATTGCCTTCCACGTAGATAATCAGCGGCATTACGGGCTTGTTCAGGCTTATCCGAAAGATAAAGGCTGGGTCATTTTATCTATCAATGAAGCCCCTGAAATTCGCGAGTTACCTGTCGTACTGCAAATGAGTGTGGGGAAAGAACTGATAGAAGAAACGGAAACGCTCAAACAGCCGTACAGAATTTACTCAGGCTATATTAATGAGAAGCAGGTTGCAGAAATCAGAATCACTACCACAGATGATCGTATGTATAGAATCAAGATAGGCGATAAGCAAAAACAGTTTCTTTATGCGTCTCCTCGCGAGGAGGTCAAAGCAAACTTCGTCGCGCTGGATCAGAACGGAAAGATTGTGTATGAACAGTAATCAGCCGCAAGGGAAAGCCTGACTGCTACGGTCTGCCCAGGTTTTCCCCGCTGCAAAAAGGACGCTCACCCGTTGACGCAATGGTTTCGCCGCCACCCATTCCCTTCCCCCTTCAACCAATCGCCTGCTTCCAGCGATTCCCCGCATCGGAAGCCATTTTCCCTCCAAAATTCTTATTGATAATAGTTATCATTGTCTATATAATCAACCCAAACGGTATTGATTCTCATTATCAAGTATCAGGAGGCTATACATAGTGAAGCACGCAGGATGGAAAATGGGGATGATTGCCCTCTTACTGACAAGCGCGGTCGGATGCAGCAACACGCAGTCTCCCGAACAGGCAACGCCACAGCAGAACCAAACCAGCGAACCATCGAGCCAAAACACCTCCACACAGACGGCATCGAGCGAGCAGGCTGCTCCCTCTGTCAGCATTGATGAGAAAAAAGCGGGAGAACTGCTCGCCCAGTTTCAAAACCAAACTCCCACCAAAGTCGTGACCCTCTCAGTCCCTCTCACGGAAATTTTGCATGAACTGGGGGTCACCCCCGTAGGCGTACCGACGACAAATAGCAAGCTGCCAGCGGCTTTGGACAACGTCCCCCGCATTGGGACGTCGCACCAGCCAGACCTGGAGCAGATCGCGAAGCTGCAACCCGAATTCGTGCTCGGCCCTGCCTCGATCAAGGACAGCATCGACAAAAAGTTGAAGCCCGCGGGCACGCCTACCGCTTATTTGCCTGCTGATTCCATGGATGAGCTGAAATTGTCCACTGTCGTCCTCGGGCGGCTGTTCCGCCAGGAAGCCAAAGCAGAGCAACTGATACGCAAAATCGCCGAGCAGGAAGCAAGCATCATCGAAGCGACGAAAGGCAAACCGGCGCCAAAGGTGCTGTTCCTGTTCGGCTCGGCGGAAGCGCTCATGACCATGAGCGACCAGACTTTCGCAGGCAGCATTGCGCGCAACCTGGGAGCCGTCAACGTCGCTACCGACACGTTGAAGCAAACGCAAACGTACGCGCCGCTGAACATGGAGAGCATCGTCGCGGCCAACCCGGACGTCATTTTGCTCGTGGCGCACGGCGATCCGCAAGCCGTAGCGAAAACATTCGAAGAAGACGTGAAAAAGAACGGGGCCTGGGAAAAAATGAGCGCCTTCCAAAACGGCAACATGCAGTCGCTTGATTTCAACACATTCGGTACGGCCTCGATCGTCAATGCCCCTGCCGCCTACAAGCAGCTCGCGGATATTCTGTACAAGTGACAAGGAGTTTTTGCCGTGAGCCAGAAAAAACCCGTGCTGTTGGGAATCGCCTGCCTGCTGCTCGCGGCGGCAACGCTCCTGTCTGTCGGACTCGGGAGCGTGCCGCTCTCGCTGCAAGAGACCGTGACCACCATCCTTGGGCAAGGAAATGCGGCCAGCCATACGATTCTCTGGGACATTCGGATTCCCCGCGTGTTTCTCGCGCTTTTGATCGGAGCCAACCTCGCTCTTTCCGGGGCGCTGCTGCAAGCCGTCATGCAAAACCCGCTGGCTGATCCCGGACTGACCGGGGTATCCAGCGGGGCGGCTGTGACGGTGTTGTTCATCATGCTGGTCGTCCCCGATTATTTTGCGCTGATCCCGCTCTTCGCCATTGTCGGGGGCGGGATTGCAGCCGTGATGGTCTACCTCTGGGCCTGGAAAAAGCAAGAGGGGTTCACCCCGATCCGCATCATTTTGTCTGGTGTCGCCGTCAATGCGGTATTGGGCGGCGTCATCGGCCTATTGTCCATTCTCTACAGCGACAAGCTGCCAGCGGCTCTGCAATGGATGAACGGCAGCCTGTCCGGAAAAAGCATGAGCGATGTGCAGATGCTTTTCCCCTACTCCGCCGCCGGGTGGATCGCTGCGCTCATGTGCATCCGGTCGGCCAACATTTTGCGTCTCGGCGAACAGGTCGCGCACAATCTCGGACAAAATCTGAACCGCCTCCGCTTCACCCTGTCCCTGATCGCGGTCTACCTCGCCGCCATCTCCGTTTCGACCGTAGGGCTGGTCGGTTTTATCGGGCTGATCGTCCCGCACATGTCGCGCCTGCTGATGGGCACCGATTACCGGATGAACCTTCCCTTTGGACTCGTCCTCGGCTCGCTCGTCCTGCTTTCGGCAGACACGCTGGGCCGGACGCTGTTTGCCCCGCTGGAAATTCCGGCAGGGATTGTCATGGCCATCGTCGGCGGTCCCTACTTCCTTTATCTGATGCGTACAGGAGGAACGTGATGTGCTGAGCGTGCATGCGTTGAACATCCATTACGGCAAAAAACGAATCGTAAAAGACTTTTCTTTGGATATACATGAAGGAGAGATTGTCTCGATCATCGGGCCAAACGGTTCCGGCAAATCGACGATTCTCAAAGCCATCTCCCGGCTGATCCCTTGCCAGAGCGGCAGTGTGCGCATCGCCGGGCAAGCAGTCGACAGCATGAGCATCAAGCAGCTTTCTCGCGTTCTGTGCATGCTGTCCCAGTCCAACTCCTGTCCTTCGGATGTCACTGTCGAGGAATTGGTCGGCTACGGACGCGTCCCCCACAAAAAATGGTACGAACGACTGGATGCGGCCGATGAGGCAATCGTCGACTGGGCCTTGCAGCAAACAGGCATGGAAAGCTACCGGAGCCGCTATCTGGCTTCCCTGTCGGGCGGAGAAGCCCAGCGTGCCTGGATTGCCATGGCGCTGGCCCAGCAACCGAAGCTTTTGCTGCTCGATGAGCCGACGACGTATTTGGATATCGCCCACCAGCTGGATGTGCTGGAGCTGGTCGCGAAGCTGAATCGGGAATGGAAGCTCACGGTTGTCATGGTGCTGCATGACTTGAATCACGCCAGCGCCTACAGCGATAAAATTTGCGTTATCAAGGACGGGGAGCTTCGTGTTTTCGGCAAGCCGCAAGACGTGTTTACGACCGAGCTGATTCTCAGCGTCTACGGCGTCGACACAGACATTCAGTATGCGCCGGACAGCACCAGCCCGCGCATCCACGTCCTGAAAAAAGCGCAATAAACCATTCTGCAAAGCGAGGGATGCTCGTATGAAAGCAGCGGCTCAGGAAGCGATGAAAGTCCAGTACCAAACGTTTGCAGCCGGTATGAAGACACTCGTGCTCAGCACCGTCGACGAGCATGGAAAACCGTTTGTCTCCTATGCCCCTTTCGTCCAAACGAACGGAAAGTTTTACATCTACATCAGCAAAATCGCCAATCACTATCGCTATCTGGAAGAAACGCGGACGGTCGATGCCATGCTCATCGAGGATGAAGCGAAGACGGCCAATCTGTTTGCCCGTCAGCGCGCCCGTTTCGTTTGCACAGCAAGCAACATCGGCAACGCGGGCCACGATGAGATTTTCGCGCTGTTCGAGGAACGGTTTGGCAAAAGCATGATGGATATGCTGCGCGGCCTCGACTTCTCCCTGTTTGAGCTTGCGCCATCCACTGGTCGCTACATCGCCGGATTCGGTCAGGCGTATGACATCAATCTGGCCGCCGACCAGTTCGAACACGTCAATCGCGACGGACACACACCAACCGCCAACTAACGATTTATGCCGACAGGAGGACCCTTTCATGACCAATCCAACCTACTCCACTGCCTTGACATTGTGGCTCACCATCCAGGAGCGGTTCCACAAGACTGCCAAAAGCATGCCGGAACAAGACCTGCTTCTCGGAATGGGCCCAGCCACGATCGGGTATATGCTCCGCCATAACGCCGAGGTGGAATACATGTTTGCCGAGTGGTTTTTCGGCCGCAGCATCCCGGCAGACGTCGAACTGCTGACGAAAAACGGCCCTGTCGCCGGGAAGCATTTCACCAATTTGCAGGAGCTGGCCGATTTCATGACGGCTTCCAACCAGCACCTGCTCGAAGGAATGAAAAGCTTGTCGGAGGAAGCGTGGCATACCCCTGTCCATACGCCGCTCGGCAGCTCGACTCCGCTCGAAGCGCTGGGACGGCTGATGTACCATACCGGTATCCACGCCGGACAAATCTCGCAAATTCAAAAAGCGTTTCATACAAGAGAAAAAGAGCGCGCGCACTAAAGCGCCGCTCTTTTTCGCCAAAAGCGCTTCCTTCATTTTTGGGACGGGAGGCGCTTTTTTCTATGGGGTTCTACATGACGATCTTTCTTGCGGCGTTGAGGAACATTTTCACGCCGACCTCCAGCGCATCCTCGTCGATGGTAAAACGCGGGTGGTGGTGCGGATACGTAATGCCTTTCTCTTTGTTTCCGGCTGCTATGTAAAAGAAGCACCCTGGCGCTTTTTGCTGGAACGCGGAGAAGTCCTCGCCGCCCATGGTCGGACGCATCCGCGTCACCCATTCGGGTCCGAGCGATTCCACGACCACCTCTTCCATCAGGCGGGTCACTTCCTCATCGTTGATGACCGGTCGGTAGCCGAACTCGTACTTGAACTTGTAGCTGGCCCCGTGCGCTTCCGTAATCCCTTTGATGACGCGCTCCATCAGGCCGGGAACGGATTCGCGCAGCGTCTTGTCAAAGCTGCGCACCGTCCCGCAAATGTCCACTGTGCCCGGAATGACGTTGTGTGTCGTGCCGCCCACGAATTGCGTCACGGACAAGACGAGGTTGTCGAGCGGGTCGGCATTGCGCGACACGATGTGCTGCAAGTTGGTCACCACTTGCGCCGCAATCGCGATGCTGTCGATCGTCTCGTGCGGAAGCGCCGCGTGACCGCCTTTTCCCAGCACCGTAATCCAGAACGTATCAGGCGCTGCCATCATCGGCCCAGGGCAAATGCCCACAGTGCCGTACTCCATCGTCGCCCACAGATGCGTGCCGATGACCATGTCCACGCCATCCATGACTCCCGCCTGCACCATCTCCTCCGCGCCGCCCGGATACACTTCTTCCGCGTGCTGGAACAAAAAGCGCACCTCGCCTTTGATCCGATCCTTCATCCCGGACAAAATCTTCGCGGCTCCGAGCAGCATCGCGGTATGGCCGTCATGTCCGCACGCGTGCATCACGCCCGGATTTTTCGAGGCGAACGCAAAGGTGTTTTCCTCTGTGATCGGCAAGGCGTCCATGTCGGCGCGCATCGCCAGCACGTTTCCCGGCTGCGGACCGATCAGCCGGGCCATCACGCTGTTTTTCGTCGGTCGACTCACTTCCAGATTGCCAAAGGACGAAAGCGTCTCGTACACAAACTGCGCCGTCTTCTCTTCGTGAAAAGACAGCTCGGGATACTCATGCAAATAGCGTCGCCACGCGATTACCTGCGCTTTGGCTTCCTCGGCCGCCTGATTCAATGGTAGAGCTGTCGCTGTCATCCGGTTCTCCTCCTCATTCTGTCCGTTTTTTGCCCGTCGCCGCCAAGCTGTCGAACCCTCGTCTCTTTTCTCTCGTTGGGGAGTCTTTCGCTTTTCGATGTCCGTCCGCTCTCTCTATACCTTATACCTGTCTGGCCAAAGTCAGCACGGTGCGATACAGCACGTTGGCTCCGTCCGCGCAATCTGCTTTCGTTGAGTACTCGGCCGGATTGTGGCTGATGCCGTCTTTGGAGCGAATGAAAATCATGCCGATCGGACACAAGTCAGCGAGCTGCATGCAGTCGTGGCCTGCGCCGCTCGGAAGCCGGAACGCCTCCAAGCCTTCCTGGGCACACGCCTCTGCTGCCGCCTGCTGGATGCTCGCGGAGCAGACGGCGGGCGCGATCCGCTGCAATGGCTCCACCTTCCCTGTCACATTCCGCTCGGCACAAATCGCTTTGGCCCGCTCGTAAATGCGCTGCTCTACCTGATCGCGAACCGCTTTGTCCACATCGCGCAAGTCGAGCGAAAACTCGACCCGCCCGGGAATGACATTGACTCCGCCAGGGAATGCCTGTACCTGTCCGACTGTCGCCACACTGGTTTTCGTCCGCGCCGCCTCCTGCTCGATGGCGAGCATCACTTGTGCCGCCGCTGCCAGCGGATCGCGGCGCAGGTTCATCGGCGTGGCTCCGGCATGGCCCGCCTCGCCCTCCAGCACGAATTTCAACCAGAGCGGTCCCGCCACACCTGTCACGATCCCGACGGACAAATCGCGGCTCTCCAGCACCTTGCCCTGCTCGATGTGCAGTTCCACATACGCCTTGACGCTGCCGGGCGTGCGCGCTGCCTGACCTGTCCGGTCCGGGTCAAGCCCGACCTGGCGCATGGCTTCGGCAATCGTGATCCCGTCCTTGTCCGCCTGCTCCAGCTCGCTTGGCTTTATCCGTCCGGCCATCCCGCGGCTGCCGATCATGCCGTAGCCAAAGCGCGCGCCCTCCTCATCCGTGAAGGCGACCACTTCAATCGGATGCTCTGTCTCTATTCCTCGTTCCTGCATCGTCTGCACGATTTCTACGCCTGCCAAAACGCCAAGCGGTCCGTCAAAATCTCCGCCATTCGGCACGGAGTCGAGGTGCGAGCCTACGAGCACAACAGGTGCCGAAGGGTTTTTCCCCTCTTTTCGCCCGATCAGATTTCCGACCGCATCCTCGCGAACAGCCAGTCCCGCTTCCTTCATGAAGCTTGCGACGAGGTCCTTTGCTGCCCGCTCTTCCGGAGTAAAGGACAGCCTTGTGACCCCTCCAGCTTCCTGGGCGCCGATTCGGGCCACCTGTCTCAGTCGATCCCACAATCGGTCAATTTGAATCATGACGCACGACTCCTCCTTCGCACGACCGCCTCGTGACGGTTGATGTACGGATATGTCCCTCATTGTATAATAGTCTGTCTATTTTGAAAAGAAATACGCCGCTTCCCGCTGCTTCGCCAGGCTATCCCCCTCTTGCTTTTTTGGTTTGTCCTGCGTAAAATGATTGCTCAAAGGGTATTTTTCAATGGCAATGAGGGAGAAGAGTAGTCATTTTTCGAGACGGCAGAGAGCTGATGGTGGGTGCGAATCAGTGTCAAGGAAATGGTGAATGGGCTCCCGAGCTCCAAACCGAACCCGTTTTCAAGCGGCGGCAGTAGGCTTTGGCGTGACGTCCGCACGTTACAAAGGACACCGTATCCAAACGGTACGGAACAAAGCGATTTTGCGCATGGCTCTTCCCGTGTGCAAAATAACAAGGGTGGCACCGCGGTTCATTCGTCCCTGTCCAGGGCGGATGAACCTTTTTGTTTTTCTCCCCAACAATTTTTCCTCAATGGAAAGGAGCAACACTCTCATGAAAACCATTTTTTCCGGTATTCAGCCGAGCGGTATTTTGACCCTTGGCAACTACCTGGGCGCGATGAAGCATTTCGTTCCGCTGCAGGACCAGTTCAACTGCTTTTACTGCATCGTCGACCAGCACGCGATCACGGTCCCGCAGGAGCCTGCCGTTTTGCGCGAGAACATTCGCCGTCTGGCAGCGCTCTATCTGGCAGTTGGCCTCGATCCGAACAAAATGACCTTGTTCATCCAATCGGAAGTACCGGCCCATGCCAAGCTCGGCTGGATCATGCTGTGCACCTCGTACCTCGGCGAGCTGGAGCGCATGACCCAGTTCAAGGACAAAGCCGACGGGCGCGGCGAATCGATTCCGGCCGGCTTGCTGGCGTATCCTCCGCTGATGGCGGCAGATATTTTGCTGTACGGTACGCACTATGTTCCAGTGGGCGAAGATCAGAAGCAGCACCTGGAGCTGACTCGCGACCTGGCGCAGCGCTTCAACAACCGTTACGGCGACATCTTCACCATTCCGGAAGTACGCCTGCCGGAAACGGGCGCACGCATCATGTCGCTTGTCGACGGAACCAAAAAGATGAGCAAATCCGATCCGAACCAGGGCGCCTTCATCTCCATGCTGGATGACCCGGCGACGATCACGAAAAAAATCAAGCGCGCGCAGACCGACTCCGACAGCTGCGTGCGCTATGACAAGACAGAAAAGCCTGCTGTCTCCAATCTCATGACCATCTACTCGCTCTGCTCCGGCAAGTCGCTGGAAGAAATCGAAGCGATGTACGATGGCAAAGGCTACGGCGCTTTCAAAGCCGATCTGGCGGAAATCGTGGTAGAGACGCTGCGTCCGATTCAGGAGCGCTACGAGCAGTTGTTCCACTCCTCCGAGCTGGACGACATCCTCTCGGCAGGAGCTGCAAAAGCAAATGCCGTGGCAAACGAAATGCTGCACAAAGTGGAGAAAGCGATGGGAATGACACGCTAGAAAAAGCTGGATGAAAAACGGGCCGGGAAGCTTCTCCCGACCCGTTTTTGCATGGGCAAAGCAAACGCGCGGCGAGCGCACGCGACAACGCCGTTTGGCCCGTTCCTGCGCTGCGCGGAAGCTCTCGCCCGCGGCCCTTCCTTACTTTGCTGCGCTTTTGACAAAAAGGTGTACCTTCGCCGTTTTCCCGGCGTAGCGAATCGAGATCGTCGCGCGCACACCCGTTTCCACATCGGCCAGGACTGACACCCGGCCTGCTTCGTCCACCTCGATCTGCTCGGGGAGGCTGGACGCAAACTCGATGCCTTCCGCCTTTGTCACGTCTTGCGAAGCGCCATCGGCGAATATCGCCCGCACCTCAAGCTGCGCTTCCTCTCCGGGAGCGAGCTTCAGCGACTTCGGTCTGGCTTCGAGCGCCTTTACATCAGCGTCGCCCACGACGTAGGTCGCCGCCGAATGGACGGTGAAGACAGCCAGGTCAGCTTCCTGCGCCACCTGGAGCGGCTTGCCTTTCGCCCCTGTTACCACCCGCCACTGCTTGTTGCGGTACGTGTAAACTTGCAGCTTTTCACCCGCATCGGACGACAGTGGCAGCGCGAGCGTAAAACCTGCTTGGCCAAGGCTGCTCAGCGCTTTTCCGTTGCTCCACGCTTCAAGCAAGTAGGCTTCTCCCGGATGGGAAACGCCCTTATCGCCAGTTGCTTTCGCTGCTGTCAGGGAGAGGGCAAATTTTTGGGCGCGTTCCTTGGCAAAGTACGCTCCCGGTACTTCTACCCATGCTCCTGACGGAACGGTCAGCCTGACGCCGATCTCTTTTTTCTTCAGCAGCTGGACCAGCTTCTGCTCCACGGTAATCCGCTGATCTGCCTGCCCTGATTTTTGGCTGCGGAGGCGACCCGCTGTATCGGCATCCGCACCGTCTTCCTCTGCTTCCTCGCCTTCGATGCGAATGAACAGCACCGGGGAAAAGTCGATTTTCTCCCGCACGTCCTCGATGGCTTCCAGAAAATCGTCCAGCGTGTCCAGCACGTCGCCCACGTGCCCGTCTGTGGCTTTCAACTCGGCTCCAGGCTCGACGGCCAATGTGCCCGCCTGGATCAGCAGCGTTTCCGCCAGCAGACGAACACGCTTGGCTACGTCCCGGGAAATATCCTCTGGATCAAGCGGCTTCAGCGCCGTTTTCGCAAACGTCGTCAAGACCGCAAGCCCCCGTCGGGCCAACTCCTCGTCCGCTTCCTGGCCGTTTGCCAGGGGAGCAAATGCTTCGTCCAAATAGCGTTCGCTCCAATCATGCAGCGACGTTTTCCGAACGACTTCACGCTCTGCCTGCTTTACCGCAGCGGCCAGCACGGTTGAAACTGAATGGGAAACCGCGTCCCACTTCTCGGCCTGGTTGACCTGTTTGGCAGCGAGCAGCTTTTCCAGACTGGCAAGCACCCGCTGCACCTGTTCCTCGATACTCCGTTCATCTTTTGCCGACAAAATGGCCTGTTCTGCCTGCTTGTCTGCTTCTTTTTGCCTGTCTGGCGTCGGTGTCGCATCAGGTGGAGTCACAGGAGGCGGCGGGGTTGTCGGTTTGGCTGGCACCTGGACGACCAGCTTTTCGGTAGTGGCGCTCGTCTGATCCGACTCCCGGGTTACCTGCAAAATCAGCTCGACGTCCGTCCGGCGACTCGGCGGCGTGATCGTGCCATCCAGCGCGATGACGCCTGTGTCGCTCGATTGCTTGATGGCGACCGTAAATCCTGCGGGCACTTCAGGCAACCGCAGCCTTGTCGCCCCGACTGTCGGCTGGGCGAGACTCGTAATGCCGTCCGCCACTTCCTGCGCCGTCGTCTCGTGCTCGGCCCGCTCCTGCAAGTGGATTTGCACCAGCACCGGATCGTGGTCGCTCACCCGGCCCTCGTCCTCGGTGAATCCGGCATTGATATGCACGATGTCCACCTTTGTGCGGTTTTCCAGATGATTGCTCACCAAAATTTGATCGAGTACCTGCGAATTGCCCTGGTACACGTAGGTGTACTGACTGCCCGGCGGCAGCTTCTCGACCATATTGGTCAACACGCCGTCTGCCAGCGCTCGCACTGGATGGGAAAACGGGAAGTCGTTCAGGTCGCCCAAAACGACCACATTGGCCTTGGGATCTGCTGCATGGATTTGCTTGACAAAACCGTTCAGCACGCGGGCGATTTTCATTCGCTGCTTCTCGCTTACCAGCTCCGGCGGCTGCTGTTTGCCGAACAGCGCCCCATCCCCGCCCTTGGAGTTGAAATGGTTGGCGATGACAAACACAGGCTTGCCCTGGAAAATGAACTGCGCCGCCAACGGCTTGCGGCTGGACGCGAACGCCTCGTTGTTCGGGGCGACCCGGCCTGGATTGTGCGAGAGGTACGCCGCTCCGTCGCGCGTCTCGACCTGTACCGCCTCTGTTGCCGTTCCCGCTACGCCCTCTGCCAGCTGCACGCGAGCCGGGTTGTAGAAAAACCCGACGCGGATGTTGCCGCCTAGCTGGCCCCCGTCCTGGTTGTTCTCTGGCGCGATGTCGATGTAGCGATAGGCAGGGCCGTTCTTTTGCTGGATAGCCTTACGCAAGGCATCTGCGGATTTCGCGGCATTGGTTTCGCCGTCGTCCGTCGGTCCGCTGTTGTCCTGCATTTCCACAACGCCGATAATATCCGGTGCTTTCATGTTCTCGACGATCGTTTCCGCGATCCGCGCGATTTTTTTGGAATCGGTTTTGGCGGAAAAATTCTCGATGTTGTAGGAAGCAATCGTCAGTTCATCGTCTTGCGGAGCGAGTGTCGTCACAGTCGGTTTGCTGCTGCCGGACTGGACGGATACCGTTTCAATGGGATACAGCTTGTAATTGGCAAAGCTGTAATCAATAATCCCTGCCAGCGGCTCGGTGATTTTGTCGCCAACCTTGGGATGAGCCAAAATCGGCACGAGTTTGTCTGCTACCGTGATGCGCTCGGGGTGAAAATCATCGGCTGCAAGCACCACGCCGCCTGCCGGGGTGCGGGGCTGCCCGCGATGCGCCTGGTCGTCCATGACGACGAATTCTACGCTGGCCGGGTTCGTGAAAACGTTTGCTTCCCCAACCACGACCGGATTGTCGACCTGCACCAGCATCCCTTCGAGGCTCTCCCAGAAGTCAATGGCGTCCTCCTCCGGATCGAATGTGCCCAGGCCGTCGTTGTCAATGATTCCCTTCGGATAGCGGTAGCTTCCTTTTCCCAAAACAACCGGGTCCGGGAGCGGCAGCGCCTTTTTCTCAACGGTGATTGTCGCCGCGTCAATTTGCGTCTGGGTGAGATCGGTAGACGCCCGGTTTTGCGGCACGTACTCCTTCACCGTGCCGTCTACGCTCACTTCATCGCCCGGTTGTACCGCCGCTTTCGGCTCGTACACGTAGATGCCCTCGGACGTGTTCGGATCGTCGTCCGGAAGCGGGTCTTGCATGTAGAAGCCTTGTACCGTTCCGCTGTTTTTCACGACGGCCGTGACGATTCCCTTGACGGCTTTTACCGTGCCGTTTTCCAGCGGGGACTGGTGGGAGGCGCCTTGGATATCGTGGATGCGCACGCTCTCTTTTTGGATCGTGTAGCGGAAGCTGGCGACTTTGCTGTCCGTGAAGCCTTCCTTGACAGCAAACGCCTGAATCGTCGTATCCGCGTCGAGCTGGATCGGTTCTATATAGACGGTACTGTCTCTGGTCGGCTCCGAGCCGTCTGTCGTGTAGTAAATGTTTGCGTCTGCCATGGACGTGGACAACGTCACTTTGGTGCCTGCCGCGACCAGAGGGCCTGGGGGATACGCCGTCACCGTCGGCACCCGCGTCTCATCCTCGACCAAATCGGCCAGCGTCCGCGGCACCAGCTTGTATTCGTTAAAATCGTAGTTGACCACTCCGGTGATGCGGGCGTAAGTCGTGCCCGGTTCCAGAGGGAGAGTGACGGGCGGGCGGGAAAGGAAGCGGCCCTGCTCGTCTTGCAATGTGTAATTCCCGTTCTGTACAGACTGGACCGTCACATTGCGGACCGTCACCAGTTGGCCTTCGATCGCTTCTCCCGCATGAGCCGCAAAATGTTCCGATGTGACCAGCCGCGGCGTCGGCACCCCAGCCTGCTTCTCTACGACTGTCACGTCGTCGGCTGCGACTTCGAGCTGTTCCAGCCCGTAGTAGTCATTCCTTTTTCCTGTCGCCCGGATGTTGTCTCCGACCGCAATGTTGGCAGCAAGCCCCGGACCGCGCAGGACCAGCCCGGCCGTTTCGTCCTGTAGGTAGACGTTGTTTTGGCCTCCCGCCTCAAAGATAGCGGTCACGATCCCCGCGACACTCGCGGTTGTTCCCGGTGCCAGTGCTCTTGCCTCGGCAATGGGCATGGCCGAGGACACAGACTTGGCAATCGGCACAGGCTCGCTCTCGAACATCTTGCCGTGCTCGCTTGCGAGCTGCTGCGTCACGTAGACGGCTTCCACCTGCTCGATTCCTTGCAACGTATAGGAAAACGCGCCGTTCTCCCCTGCGCTGCCTGTCAGATTGCCGTTGAGCAACAGGCTGTTGCCAGCTGGCGCATCATAGGCGCGCAAAATCGCCTTGCCCGCGGCTGCCCCCGCTTGGCCTTTTAGCTCCGCGGCGCTTCCGGCCTGCTGTAGGCTGATTTTTTCAGCCGTCACAACAGGGCTTGCCTCGGCTGGCAGCAGCTCGATGCTCTCGCTCTCCTGTTTGCCACTCTCCGTCGCTGTGAGATAGACCGCTGCCGCAGTCGGATGGGCAAACGTCAATTCGACTTGACCGGAATCGTTCGACACCTGCTCAGCCAGCGGCGTTTCGCTGCCAGCTGGCGGATTTGCGTACACTTTGATGGTGACATGCGGACGAACTTGGCCGCGAATGACGGCTTCCGCCGGATTCGTATGGTCAAACAGCAGCTCTCGGCCGCTCGGCTTCTCGCTGACATCGCTGTCTGTCGGCGGCGGCTCTGCCGGACTCTGCGTATTTTTCGGAGTAGGCTCTCCCACTACGAAGTCGGCGCTGTTGTTGTCCGTGTCCCAGCCGTTTCCGCCGTTTGGCACAATACCATCCGCGCGGCTTTTGCGGGAAGCGCTGGTAGCTGCCGACGTAGTGGGAGCAGGACCAGCCCCCTCATAGCCATTGGCCGCTCCGAAGCCGACCAGATCGACTACATCGGGCCGGGCCGATACATCGGCTCCCGTCAAGATGGTTCCGCTGCTGACGAGGGCCACTTTTCCAGCCGCGTTTCCCATTGGAATCGCGCCCTCGGCATCTGCGGGGGGAAGACCAGTCGTTCCTCCTGACCCAGCCGCCTGCTGAATCAGGTAATATCCGTATGGAGCGATGCTGCCCGTCAAGTCTGTCTTGCTCCATGCCGTCCCGTTTGCAGAGGCGTACTGCACAGACCAGCCTGCAAGCGAGACGGGCGTGCCCGTCGGATTGTACAGTTCCATAAAATCGTTTTTGTAATGGGCCCCGTTGTTTCCTCCGCCGCCGTACACCTCGCTGATGACGACATGTCCGGCTTGCTGCGCTTTTGCCTGCGGCTCCCATCCGCTCGGCAGAACCGCGCTCGCGACAACCGCCGCACTCAACGCCAGCTTCGCGAGACAGCGCCAGCTTCTCTTTTGGCTTTGCATTCTCTTTTTCTTCCTCCTCTCAAATAGGCGAAACCATAACCATGAACATCGTAAACAAATCATCCAAATTTGATGTAAATTAGATGTGAAGATTTCATATTCCTTCCATTTTTGTAAAATAAAAAACGCCAAGGCAGGTGGAACACCATAAGCGCTTCCAAAAACGACGAAACCAGTGTGCTCCCGCTGCGTACGGAAACACACTGGCTGCTTGGACTTGTGCATAGCTGTCTACTTGACAGGGGTACGTGCATCCTTCACTGGGAGGACGAACGATGCCTTTATCTCACCAAACTCGAAATCAGGAGCAAGAATACAAAGACAAAAAACAGAGACAGAAATGAATAACCAACGATTCTCAACCATCTTGGCATTGTTTTCATATTTATTTTTGTAGGTGGCCCGCTTCCTTCTATTCGCTGCGCATCCTCCAACATTTCATTGATAGGAGTGCGCTCTGAACCGGATGTATCTGTAGGTATCGTTTTGTTCTTTTCATTCATTTATTGTCCCTCCCTCATCGGAAACAGGCCGGGGTTATTCAGCCCCAGCTTGTTTCGTCCTGCAAGTGAACTTCGCTTTGTTGCCCGCTTTTCCCCTGTTCCTGTTTTGTAGACGGGCTGTCACCTGTCTGTAACGATCCCTTCTGCTCTTTCGCTCATAATGAACGTGTAGCAAGACACATGAACCACTCACCACACACTCATGAAAACTTGCCACACTCTGAACAAATGCGAAGACAAGGGAGGAGATTCAGCATGAACAACTGGAACAAAATCGTCACAGGGACATTGCTCACCTCGGTGCTTTTCACCGGACAAGCCCTGACCGCCGACGCTGCAAGCACAGGCTCTGCCACAAAAGACTTGCAGGTGCTCGCAGAAAAAACGGCGGACGTGACAGGCGACAACAAGGCCGACACGATTACGCTCTATGGGAAAAAGGAGAAAAACAGCCCGTACGTATCCGCCCTCACTGTCAACGTAACAGATGGCCGGACCAAGAAATCGTTTACGATTGACGTCAAAGACGGCGGCTATGAGCCCAAGCTGTCCGTGCAAGACTTCACCTACGACAAAAAAGGCGAGATCATGGTCAGCGCCAATACGGGCGGCAGCGGCGGCTACACCACCCAGCACATCTACACCGTCAAAAACGGCAAAGCCGAAAAGCTCAGCCTGCCCGGCCTTGATAAAGACAAACAAGGCATCGTTGGAGGCGGCTTTGTCGAGTTGAAGCCAATCGACGAGAACAAAAACGGCCTCTACGTGCTGGAAGGCACAGAGCGTCTGACCGGAGACTACAACGCAGACGTGCGCGGCTACCTCCGCTCCAAATGGAAGTGGAGCCAAAACAAATGGGAGCTGATGAGCGCCCATTTCGAGCCGACTAAAAGCGGAGAAAACAGGATGAAATGAAAAAGGCGTTTGTGCTGGTGAAACGCTAAACCTGGCTACCGAGGCTTCACCCTGCCTAGCAAGCAAGGCCACCTTTTGCTCTTGACGGAGCGAAAGGTGGCCTTTTTGGGGACGAAGGCCGGTTTACCTGGCTCTATCCCTCTTCCCCGCAAGTCCCGCCTCTTTCTTTTTCACACATAAAAAACGCTCAACGCCGGGGTAGACCTCCCCGAGACTCTCCACCGTAAACCCGCACGACTGATAAAAGGCGACCGCCTCCTGATCGGTTTCGGCTTGAATGGCAGTAAACCCGTGCAGAGCCAACACCTCGTCGATCAATTGGTGGCCGATGCCTTGCCCGCGCCGCTCTTTTGTGACCGCGATATGCAGAATGACCGCTGTCTTCTCTGCCGGATTGATTTTCAGCCCGATAATGGCAAAGACGCCATCGTCGTCGACGCAGGCGTATAAAATCCGGTTCGGATCGGATTTGTATAATCTCATCAGCACGTTCAGCTTTTCTCGTGTCGGGTTGTACAGGCATGGCGCAATCACGGACGCAACGTCGTCCGTCAGCTCATCGACCTTTTTTAGCGGGAGCATGTTTTCCCTCCTTTATCGGGCCGTACCCTTGACTCGCAAAGCGGCCTGCCTGGCGCAAAAGCCCGCGAATGGACAAATGACAACAAACACGTCATGGCGCGCTCTCGGCAGCATCCCTAAATTTACCACTGGCTGAAGGAAAAGATCAATAAGAAAACAGCCATCCCGCAAGAGAATGGCTGCTTTTCCTGCTTTCAACCGTCACAACCAGCGCTTTCGCCGTTTGTAGTGCTTCACCTGACGAAAGCTTTTGCGCTTCCCGTCGCTCACCCCCAGGTAAAACTCGCGAACATCCTCGTTGGACTGCAACGACTCCACGCCCCTCGACACGCTTTTGCAGACCGTACGACAAAGTGCCCACTGGCTTGTGCCGGATGGACTCAATCTCCAGAAACGAGATGATCTCCTCAACAGCTTGGCGATGCTCGATTTCTTCCTGCTGTGCCTTCCTTCAGATAGCGAAGGTCGGGCTGCCGAAAAAAGGCGACCAGTCCCCGCTCCGTGTGGCCGAACAGGTCGGGACAAAAAAATACCCCAACCGAAAGGCGGGGTATCGTTCCTTACGTGAATACAGGCAGCATCAGATTGAGCAAAAACAGCCCGGCGATCACATAGAGCAGAGCAGGCACTTCCCGGCGCTTGCCCAGCGCGAGCTTCATCAGCGGATAGGCCACGAAGCCGAAGGCGATGCCGTCCACAATGCTGTAGGACAGCGGAATGATCGCGATAATCAAAAAGGCGGGGAAGCCCTCCGAGAAGTCTTTCAGATTGATGTTCTGCACATTTTGCAGCATCAGTGCCCCGATGATGATGAGCACAGGCGCCACCGCGCCGTCCGGGATCATTTTCACCACCGGAATCAGGCCGAGCGAGAACAACAGAAGCGTCCCGGTGACAAGCGTGGTCAGTCCGGTCCGCCCCCCTGCCGCAATTCCGGCTGCCGTCTCTACCGTGGATACGGTCGGACTCGTTCCCAGGATGCCGGAGATAGCCGCCGACAAGGCGTTAGCCTGCAACGAGCGGCGGAACTTTTGCGGCTGACCGATCATCGCCGTATGCCCGTGCAGCAAGCCGATGTTTTCAAACACGACCACCATTGCGAGCGAAAAGGTCGCGATCCAGAACGGCAAGGTCCAGATGGCGGAAAACGACAGACCGCCCAGTACTTGTCCGTACTGCGCAAACGAAAACGTCTCCCCTGTCCCCGGCGCGACGATCCCGAACAAAAAGCCAAGTCCCGTACCAGCCGCAATCCCGATCAGGAAGTTGCCGGGGACATTGCGCACAAACAGGATCAGCGTGAGGAGGAGCGTCACCAACGTCACGATCACATGCGGGCTGGACAAATCGCCCAGCGCGACGAAGGTGGACGGATTGGTGACGATCAGGCCGCCTTTTTGCAGCCCGATAAAGGTCAAAAACAAGCCGATGCCTACCGTAATCGCTTCCTTCAGCGAAGCGGGAATCGCATTGGACAAAATCGCCGCCGCGCGGGTAAAGGCGATGACGGTAAAGATCAGGCCGGAAACGAATACAGCCGCCAGCGCTTCCTGCCAGGAGAGGCCCATCGACTGGCAAAGCGTATAGGTGAACAGCGCATTAATCCCCATGCCGGGGACGAGGATGATCGGAGCATTCGCCCAGAAAGCCATGAACAAGGATCCGATAAAAGCGGTCCATACAGTCGCCAAAATCCCTGCCTCCATGGGAATTCCGGCGTCCTGCAAAATCGAAGCGTTTACGGCAACAATGTAGACAATGGTGACAAAGCCGATAAAACCGGCGATCAGCTCCCGTTGAAACGTCGTGTCGCAAGCGCGCAAGTGAAACAGCTTATCCAGCCACGTACGCACGTCTATTTCCCTTCCTTCTTTCGTCGTCTCTCGATGTTTTGCTGAAACATATGCTATCATAGCAACAACAATATGAAAAATATCGAGTAAATCTGATTTTCATATCGAAATCATATAGCAGAAAAGCCAACGAAAGAAGGATGACACGTGGATATACGGCAATTGCGCTACTTTATCGCCATCGCGGAGGAAGGCCAAATTACAGGAGCGGCAAAACGGCTGAACATGGCCCAGCCCCCTTTGAGCCAGCAGCTCAAGCAAATGGAAGACGAGTTGGGCGTCGCGCTCGTGGAGCGCTCCGGGAAGCGGATGGAGTTGACCGAAGCCGGGCTTACCCTGTACCGCCAGGCGCTGAACATCGTTCATCAGATGGAGGAAGCGCTCGCCGAGGTAAAAGAAACAGGCGAAGGCATTCGCGGGACGCTGTCCATCGGGGTGAGCGCCTTGTCCGCCTACCGTCTGCCGGAGCAGATTCGACTGTTTCAGCAAAAATACCCGCTCATCACCTATAAAGTCTGGAAGGGCGACACCCAGCTGCTCAACCAGTGGCTGGAGCGGCGCACCATCGAGGTCGCGATTGTGCGCTTGCCCCACTCGCTCCACAACTGCACGATGATTCCGCTGGAGGAAGAAGCGTTCGTCCTGATCGTCCCGGCTGACTCGCCGTATGCGGACCGCACGGAAATCCACATGGAGGAAATCGCCCGGCTTCCGCTCATCATGCCCAGCCTGCCCGGCCTTGGCATTTACGATTTGCTCATCAAAGAGTTTTCGCGCCTGGGCATTTCGCCGCACGTCATCTGCGAGTGCCCGGACATCTCGCTGATCGTCAGCATGGTCGCCGCCTCCGTCGGCTCGTCCATCGTCCCGATTTCCGCCTGGAAGACGCATCAGAGCGAACAAATTCGCGGAATCAGGCTTGCCGGAACGTCCATTTACTCATCCGCTGCTGTCGTCTGGCAGTCGGGCCGGCACTTGTCCAAGGCCGCCAAGCGGTTTATCGAAACGTTTTCGTAAACGGGTAGAAACCGAAACAAAAACCCGTGCGCACAGCCATCTGCTACGCGCACGGGTTTCATGGTATCATTTGTAAAAAAACGCAAAGGAGCGCCACCACTTTGCCACCGATGAGCTTGTTTACACGAAGTCGCTCTTTTCCGATGTCATGTACAAAATCGAATACGAACGGGATCAGGCAGGAAATGTCGTAGCGTACCATACTGTTTCCGCCCCTGCTATTCGCTGCTTCGCTTGCGAAAAACGGTGCTATCAATAACTTGGAGCAGCCAAGTTTTCTGCTGCGCGAAAGCTAGTTTCGCTCCGACTTCACCTCGATGCCATGTCGGCGAAACAGCGCCGCCGTCACGCCTGCTCCCGGCACCTTGTTCCCGGAAAAGTGGCCGTCGTACACAAACGAGCTGCCGCAGGACGGG
Source organism: Brevibacillus sp. SAFN-007a (assembly GCF_051967035.1). NCBI lineage: Bacteria > Bacillati > Bacillota > Bacilli > Caryophanales > Paenibacillaceae > Brevibacillus > Brevibacillus sp. SAFN-007a. Next base: position 69,446 of record NZ_JBQCKK010000010.1, read on the forward strand.
CTGTTCTCTTTCAGGATCGCGGCGGTTGCGCCGACCGTCTTCGCCAGTCGCAGCGCCTGATAAGCGCCCGCCACAAATTCAGCCGTCACATCGCGGCCGGTCTGGTCGATCACTTTCGCCCGCCCGTCCAGCACGTCGTTCCCGTCTCCCCCGACAATCTCCGCTGGCGGACGCGGGGTCGGCAAGCCGCCCAGCTGCTCCGGACAGACAGGAATGACTTGGCCGTCGCGCAGCAACTGCTCCAGCTCCTTGTCCAGACACGATGTTTGGTCGTAGCGGCATTCGCAGCCGATCAGACAGGCGCTAATCATTTTCACTGGCTATCCCTCCCGCCGCTATGCTTACAGCTTGCGTAGCTTGACGCTTTGCACCATGTGATCCTGCCCCTTGTTCAAAATCAGTTGGGCCCGGACGCGCGTCGGCAAAATATTTTGCACCAGGTTCGCTCCGTTGATTTCCGTCCAGATGGTTGTCGCCACCTCTGTGGCTTCCTCGTCAGACAGGTTCGCGTAGCGCCGGAAGTACGAGTTCGGATGGGAAAAAGCGGTCTGACGCAGCAGCTTGAAGCGCTCCACATACCATTGCAAAATATCTTTTTCCTCGGCGTGCACGTAAATCGAAAAATCGAAAAAGTCGGAGACGATCACCTCGGAAAGGCGCGGATCGTCGCCTTTTGGCGGCTGAAGCACGTTCAAGCCTTCCACGATCAGGATGTCGGGCTGGCGAACGGTCTGCCATTCCCCTGGCACGATGTCGTAGACGAGGTGAGAGTAGACCGGAGCCTTGACCTCAGGCAGACCGGATTTCACATCGGACAAAAAGTTGATAAAGCGGCGCAGGTCGTAGCTTTCCGGGAACCCTTTGCGCTTCATGATCCCCCGCTCCTCCAGCACCCGGTTCGGATACAGAAAGCCGTCTGTTGTCACCAGATCGACCTTGGGATGGTTCGGCCACCGAGACAACAGCGTCTGCAAAATACGGGCTGTCGTGCTTTTCCCGACCGCCACGCTTCCGGCGATCCCGATGATAAACGGCACCTTGCTGTCCTGATTGCCCAAAAACGTATGCGTGGCCTGATACAGCTCCTGCATGCCGCCAACGTACAAATTCAGCAGACGAGACAGCGGCAAGTAAATATCGGCCACTTCAGTCATGGATACATTTTCGTTCACCCCCTGCAAACAGGCCAGTTCTTCGTCTGATATGGTAAGCGGCGTGGAGGCCCGCAGCGCTCTCCACTGCTCGCGATTGAAGGTAACATAGGGTGATGCCATGGGAATGTACATCCTTTCCATCATGAAAGTGCTTTCTTTTTTTCATCACATAAAAGTAAGTTTACACTAGCATGCCTCTCTTGGGAACAAGAGGGATGTCCCAAATAGAGCCACAGCACCTTCTTTGCTTATGGAAAAGAGAGGCGCACCCACGAAAAAATCCCGCCTCGCTGTTACGTCGCCGTCGCTGCCGGACCTGTTGCGGGCACGCGCTTTTTTTCCTCCAGCTCCCATTTTTGCGCCTGTTCGTCCCAGCGATACCTGGCAAGGTGGTTGCTTCCCAGCCCGTCATTGTATAGGACGACAGCCACTGGCTCGTCTTTTTTTAAAAAGACGGCAGGAATACTGCCCTTGTAGGCCGTTCCGCGCTCCACCATCGGCTGGCGGGAAAGCAGCCTGATCTGTTTCAGCGCGTCTAGCTTCCACCCCATGTCGGTATAGATGGCGTTTTGCTTGTAATCGTGGAGGTACGCATACGCCGACAGTGACAGCCCGAAGCTTTGCAAAAATTGTTCATGCCGCTGTTCGCGATCCAGCGCAAATTTCACGTCCTCATGCAGCGACAAGCTGTTGGTCAGGAACAGGACGTTTTTGGCCGCATACAAATACGTCGGGCCGCTGGCTGAAAGCGGCAAGCGATCCTCCCGCAACTTCGCCCCTTGAAACGTATACGTGACCTCCTTCGGGCGAGTGAAGTCCTCCACGATTTTGATTTGATCGGCCCGGTACCCTTCGGGAAAAAAGATGATGTGTACCTTTCTGTATCGTTCTTCCACCAGGACGGCTTCCTGCGCCTCGGCAAAAACTCCCGCCAACGGAGAAGCGGAAATTTTCGCTTCGTGTACCCCGCCGTACAGGGCCATAACCTCGATCAGCTGAGCCGCTCGCTGACTGAGTGCCGCTTCGCCATAGGGCGCTTCCACCGGATGGTTGCCCCCTTGATTGCTCACACCAACCTGAAAGCCGACGCCGACCGTGACCGCCAGCACGATTCCGGCAGCAACCGCCCCTCCGATGCGCGGGAGCGCGCTTTTCCGTCTTTTCGCCTGTGTGAGGATGTTTTGCTCCATGCGTGCCTTCCGCTCGTCTTCGAGCTTCCATGCTTGCCGTTCGACTGTTGCCAATTGGCGCAATCCTTTTTCTACGTCCACCGTTCTCCCTCCTTCAGCAAAAGCTTTTTCAGCTTTTCACGCGCGCGATGCAAACGGGTGTAGACAGCGCCGGGCGATATGCCGAGAATCGCCGCAATCTCTTCCGCGCTTAGTTCTTCGTAGTAGTGGAGAACCAGCATTTGGCGATGACGATACGAAAGCTTCGCCATGCAGCCTGTCAGTTGGCGCCACTCTTCTTTTTGCAGCACTTCCTCTTCCAACCCGGAAAAGCCAGGCACAGCCGGTTCCGCCTGATACAGCAAATGCCGAAACGACCACGAGCGCATGTAGCGTTTGCACTCATTTACCGCAATCCGATACAGCCACGTCTCGATTTTGCTCTCCCCGCGAAAGCGTGGAAGATGCTGGTACGCGCGCAAAAACACCTCCTGGGCAATATCTTCTGCGACCTGCCTGTCCTGGACAAGCCAGCAGCAGAGACGGTAAATCCGGTACAGATGAGCGTCCATGATCGCTTCCAGCGAGACGTCGACTGTCGTGCGAAGAATCGAGAGCGACGGCAGCAGTTCTTTATCTCTCAGCGTCCTCCCCTCCCTTTCAGCATTTAGATACCGCAGCCCGCATTTTCTTACACGTTTTTTGGCGAAGCCACAAATTCTTGTCTGGATAAAAAACAAGCTGACACCGACGGCATCAGCTTGCTCTCCTGCTTGCGCTTATTTTCCCAAATGCGCCTGTAGCATCCACACATGCTTTTGCAGGCTCTCGCTCATTTCCAAAAACATGTCGCCCGTCGCCTCGTCATCGGCGGCCTCTGCGGCGACAATCCCTTCCTTCAGCTCGCCGATCAAGGTCGTAAAGTCGCTCACGACTGCCTGCACCATCTGCTCGGCCGACTCGCCTCCGGCTGCTTCCTTGACAGAAGCCTGCTCGATACAGGCCTTCATCGTCGAGACAGGCTTGCCGCCGACAGCCAGCAGCCGCTCCGCCAGTTCATCCACATACGTGGCCGCCTCGTTGTACAGCTCCTCGAACTTGGCGTGGAGCGTGAAGAAGTGCGGACCTTTTACATACCAGTGAAAATGGTGAAGCTTCACATACAACACGGACCAGTTGGCAACCTGTTTATTTAAGACCTCGGTAACGGGCCGACTTATCGTCATGCTCATGAAAAGGACGCTCCTTTCTATGATGAAAAAGCTACAGCGTCTGTAGTGTTCCGCCGCTTCCCCGATCCTATACCGGATCGGCTTTGAAAATCGCCGCGTGCGCCCCTCCCGAGCTGGCAACAGCCAGCCCGTTTCTGCCCGAGCCGTTGTGCTCCCGATAGCTCCTGCCCGTGAGCATTCGCTTCGGCCGAACCTTACACGGTCAGGCTTTCCTCCAGGACAAGAAGCCGTGAAGTCGCGTCAAGCGTAGCCTCCACACCAAAGGGCAGCGCCATATTGTAGGTGCCGTGCCCGCTCTGCACGTTCCAGATCGTCGGCTTTCCGTAGGGCACGACGATGTTGTGGAACACGTCCCACACCGAAAAGCCTTCGCGCTTTTTCGGCTCGCAGTTGGTCCACGTGCCGATGACGACTCCTGCGCAATCGTCGAACAGGCCACCGAGCGCAAGCTGCGTCAGCATGCGATCCACCCGGTACGGCTCCTCATCCACATCCTCCAGAAACAGGAGCTTGCCACGGGTATCCAGCTGGTACGGCGTGCCCATCAGCGCCGCGACCAGCGCGAGGTTTCCGCCGACGATGGGGCCGCAAGCCTGCCCCTCCACGAGACAGAGAATGTCCTCTCCCGGCGGATTGAGGATCGGCCCGAGCGGCTCAGGCCGGGTCATCGCCCGCAGCAAATACGCCTTGGACCAGTCATCCAGTCCGGGCGCCATATACGAGGTCGCCATCGGCCCGTGCAAGGTCGCCAGACGTGACACCTGCCCGAATGCGGTGTGCAGCGCCGTTATGTCGCTGTACCCGATAAACAGCTTCGGATTTTGCGCGATGAGATCGTAATCGAGCAGCGGCAGCATTTGCGGGGATCCGTAGCCGCCGCGCATGCACAGGATGCCGTCCACCTCGTCATCGGCAAACATCGCGTTCAGCTCGCTTGCCCGCTGCTCCGGCGTGCCCGCCAAATAGCCGCCGTACGTCTCGTAGCACGTCTGCCCGACTTTTACCTTGAAACCCATCTCCATGATCGCGGCCACTGCCTTGCCCAGCCCTTCTTCCGTTGCAGGGCTGGAAGTGGCGACCAGCCCGATTGTATCCCCGGCCCGCAATGCTTTTCCTTTCTTCATCGGCCCCGTCTCCCTTTCTGTTTTGTCCTTCGACTGCGGTCCTGCGAAGCGACTCTGCACACACGTATGCCGTCTCCGGTTCGTTCATGCCTTTTGTTTTCCCTTGTCATTTCGTTTCCTGCGCGCCGACACGAACGTAGCGATTCGTCGGCCTGCCTACCCCGCCATAGCTGACGTCGATTCTCACCAGCCCCATCTTTTCCAGGTAATCCAGATAGCGTCTGGCCGTCACCCTCGCGATGCCCACCCGTTCCGCGACATCTTCTGCGGACAGCGCCTGTCCTTCGTTGTCCAGTTGGCGAATGATTTGCCCAAGCGTCACGGCATGCAGCCCTTTTGGCAAGGAATCGAGCTTGCCGCCTGCCCGTGCTGACCACTCCTCTTCGTCGTCGCGCTCTGACGCGCCGCGAAACAGAAGCTGGTCTACCTCAGCCTGCGACGCCGTCTCTGCCTGTTCGATCCTCTGACGGAACTCCCGGTAGGTTTCCAGCGACTTTTTCATGCGCGCAAACGCAAACGGCTTGATGAGGTAGTCCATGGCACCGCCGCGCAGCATCGCCTGAATCGTCGCCTTGTCTTTGGCCGCCGTCACCACGATGACATCCACGTCCTGTCCGGCAGCGCGCAGCTCCACGAGCGATTTGACGCCGTCCTGAATCGGCATGAAAATGTCCATGATGACCAAGTCCGGTTTTAGCTCCTGCACCATTCGCACGCCATCGGCCCCGTTCGCCGCCATCCCGACGACGACGAAGCCCGGCACGCGCTCAATGAACTGTTTGTTGATCTCCTGCACCATCGGATCGTCTTCCACTACCAGCACGCGAATGCTGTCCGCCGCCATTATTCGTCCACCTCCTTCATCGGGAATGTAATGAGGAAACTCGCTCCTGCCCCCGGACGGGAGTGGCAGACCAGTTCGCCCCTGCCTTTTCGCACCAGTTGATGCACCAGGTGCAGACCGAGTCCGCGATTCGCCCGGCTTTTGGTGGAAAAGCCTCTTTCCAGCATCTTCTCCCGCGTCTCTTCGTCCATGCCGATCCCGTTGTCCTCCACGAGAATCGAGCACACTTCTTCATCCTGCTCGATGCTGATCGTAATTTCCTTGTCCGGTCGCTCGCACTGTTCCAGCGAGTCGAACGCATTTTCAATCAAATTGCCCAGGATGAGCACAAAGTTGTGGTGGTCCATGTAGGGCGGAAATTTTTCCAGGTGGCTCATCCGGTCGATACTCACGCGAATGCCCAGTTCCTTGCCGCGGCTGACCTTGCCGATCAGAAGCCCGGACAGGTTTTCGTCCATAATCCGCGTCGTCAGAAAAGAAGTCAGCTCCTCCTGCTCCTCGTTGATCTCGAACAAGTAGGCGAGCGCCTTGTCGTATTGGTGGAGCTGCAGCAAGCCCGCGATCGTGTGCAGCTTGTTCATGTGCTCGTGGTTTTGTACGCGGAGGGCGCCGACAAACTCCTTGACCCCTGTCAATTCCTCCGCCATTCGCGCAACCTCCGTCCTGTCCTGGAAGATGGCGAGGGCGCCGACGATCTTGTCCTCGACTTTAATCAAAAAGCGATTGGACCAGAGCAAGGCATTGCCGACGTGCAACTCGGTGTTCGTAAAGTTTTGCCGCAGCTCCAGCACCTCGGGCAAGCGGGTGTCGGGCAGGACCTCGCGAATGGATTTTCCCAGCACGTCCCCCTCGATGCCGAAGATCTGTTTGGCCCGATCGTTGAAAATCGTGATTCGCTCCTGGTTGTCGATGGCGATCACCCCTTCGTGCATGGCGTGAAAGGTAGCCGTCCGCTCGACCAGGATGCGCGCGATCTGCTCCGGCTCCAGATCGAGCATCTGCTTCTTGATGTGGCGAGCCAGCAGGTAGCTGCCCCAGACGCCCACCAAAAGCGAGAGAAGCAGCGTCCAGGCGATGTTGCCGCGCTCGCTTTTCACCATTTCCCATGGACCGGGGATCACCCGGCCCACCAGCACCACCCCTACCTGTTGGTGCTGCTCGTCCATGATCGGCACGTAAGCGCGGAGCGCGGTGCCCATGTCTCCCTTGACCTTTTGCAAATAGGAGTGCTCGGCGTACGCCTCTTCGACAGCCGCGTCTTCAAACACCGTGCCGATCCGCTCGTCCAGCGGGTCCGAATAGCGCACGCGCTCCTTATTCAAAACGACGATGTACGTCACGTCATTGACGACCCTCAGCTTGTGCGCTGTCGGATTGATCTGCCGCCAGCCCTCCGGCTCCTGGATGCTTTCTTGCACCAGCGGGATTTGGGCGACAGTGCGGGCAATCGTCATCAGTCGTTGGCCCAGCTGATTTTCCGTCACGCGAATCATGCCTCCCACGATAATCAGCATGCCGATAACCAGGGAGAACAGCACGATTCCGACGGAAAGCAGCATGATCTTCCATTTGATCGTTAACCGTTTGAACAGACCAGTCCTTCCTTTCCGGCAGGGATTGCTTGCTTCTCTATATTTTGGTACAGTACATCCAGCAACGCAACTGATTGTGGGCAGGTGTAAACAAGATGAGATCGTTTCTTGGCATCGCGCTGTTTGTGTTGATCGGGCTTGTGAGTGCTGTCATGATCGGCTTCGGGACAGACCTGTCGTCGGCGAAGCTCGGCTATGACGAAGTGCAGGAAGGACTGTCCGAGCGCATCATCATCAAATTCAGCCACGTAGTCGCGGAAAACACGCCCAAAGGCTTGACCGTGGAACGATTTGCCCAGCTGGTCAAGGACAAGACCAAGGGACGCGTGGAGGTGCAAGTCTTCCCCAACAGCGTGCTGCATTCGGAAAAGACGGAGATGGCGGCGCTGAAAAAGGGCGAAGTACAGATGATCGCCCCTGCGTTTTCCCATCTGTCCAGCATCATTCCCGCCTGGGCTGTGCTCGAATTGCCCTACGTGTTTCGAACGCAGGAGGACGTAGAACAGGCACTCAACGGCGAAATCGGGCAGATGCTGTTTTCCACGCTCGCCGACTATGATATGAAGGGTCTGGCCTTCTGGTCCAGCGGCTTCAAGCAGATGACGGCCAATCGCCCGCTGATTACGCCAGACGATTTCGTCGGCCAGCGTTTTCGCATGATTCCGAGCGCCGTGCTCGAAGCCCAGTTTCGCTCTTTTCAGGCAATTCCGATCGGCTCGTACTTCGGCGACCTGTACAGCCTTTTGGCGAACGGAAAAGTGGATGGCGAGGAAAACACCATCTCCAATGTGTACACGAAGCGGCTGTATCAGGTGCAAAAGTATATGACCATCAGCAATCACGGCTTTCTCGGCTACGCAGTCGTCATTAATCAAACGTTCTGGAACAAACTCCCTCCGGATATTCAGCAGGCCATCACGGAGGCCATGCAAGAAGCGACCGCGTACAACAATCAACTGGCTGTTTCCATGAACGCGAGCCAATTGCGCCTGCTCCAGGAACAGAACAGCATCCAGATTCACATGCAAACAGCGGAAGAGCGGGCAGCCTGGATGCAAGCTGTGCAACCGGTCTACGACAAGTTCGCGGAAAGCATCGGGGCGGACCTGATGGAAAAAATCAGAGAGCTTCACCAGAGACGGTGAAGCTCTCACCCGTTCTCGGCTGTCTATCCGTCCGCTTTGGCAGGATCAGCGTAAAGACCGAGCCTCGCTCACTGCTTTCCCTAAGCACGAGATCGCCGTCCAGCGCTTTGGCCATCATGCGCGAGTACGACAGCCCAAGCCCAAGCCCCCTCACCTTGTCCTTTTTGTTGCTTCCGCGGAAGAACCGCTCGAAGACAAGCGGCTGCTCCTCTGCGGGAATCCCTTGACCGTTGTCCTTTACGTCCATGCGCACGTCCGTTTCGGTTTCGTACAGCACCAGTTGAATGCTTCCCTGGGCTTCCGCCTTTCCGATCGCCTGTCTCGCGTTGTTCAACAGATTGGTCAAAATTTGTTGAACGCGGCCCGGATCAACGACAACCGTCACAGGCTTCTCTGGGATGACAACCTCGAACGAGATAGCCCCCAGGTCTTGGACAATCCGCCATTGCGAGGCGATTTCCCTGACCAGCTTGTTGATGTCCTGCTCCTCCTTGTGGACGGTGATCGCCCCGACCGCAAACGAGTTGAAATCCAGCAAGTCCTCCACCATTTTTTGCAGACGCCTGGTTTCGTGCAGGCATATCTCCAAAAATTCTTTCTGTTCTGCCCCGGAAACGACTTCATCGTTAATCGCCTGAACCAGTCCGCTGATCGAGGTCACAGGCGTTTTCAACTCGTGGGTCACGCCGGCCAACAGCTCTGTCCGCATGCTTTCCAGTTGGCGCAGGCGGTCAGCCATCTCCTTGAACGTGTAGACCAGTTCGTGAATTTCCCGCTCCTGGATCGGCTTCGTGATCGTGACGTCGTAGTTGCCCTCCACGATTTTTCGCGCCGACAGCACGACTTGCTGAATCGGCTCCGACAGCCTCCGGGAGTGAAAGTAAATGACGGCCCAGCCAAGCACGCCGAGACTGCCGAGCATGATGACCAAATATTGCAGCTGCTCCCGGCCGATCTTGATATCGGTTTCGGGAAACAGCAGGATGACTTTCCCGATCCTATTGTCGTTAAATTGCAAATCTTTCCGGATGACGTAAAGCGTATCACCCGACGCCTGCCTGATCCTGTCCGCCGTATTCGCCTGCTCTAGCAAGCCGGGTAGCGCCTTTTCCAGTGCGGGCGGCAGCATGTCCGGACGGCTGTAGAGGACCTCCCCCTGGTTGTTTTGAATAAACAACAGCAGGTTGCGATCCACCCCCATGAACTTGCGCCGATTGTCCAGCACCTGGTGCAGCTGGGCTCCCACCAAAATGTTTCCATCGTCGTCTACGACCCGATCCGCCACTTCCTCGGCAAACAGCCGGGTCACCTCGATTTGCTTTTCCACCGCCGCGTATTTGATCCAATAGGCTGACACGGCTCCGACGATGAACAGGCCGACGACCAATGTCAGCAGGTAGCGGGTCGTCCAGTAGCGCAAAAGCGAGACGGGTTCCTGTTTTTTAATAAACACAGAACTGATACCCCACCCCTCGCAGCGTCTTGATCTCGCCTTCCTGGGCGGGCCAATTCTCCAATGTTTTGCGCACGCGCTTGATGGCGAGATCCACGGCGCGATCACTGCCTCCGTAGTCCATTCCCCATACCTGCTCGATCAACTGCTCGCGGGTAAAGGTCTGGTTCGGATTTTGCGCCAGGAAGAGCAACAAGGACAAGTCGCGCGGATGAAACACCAGCTCCAGTCCGTGCAGCGTCACGCGATGAGACTGGAAATTGATTTTCAGACTGCCGAAAAAACGCGTCTCCTGATCCTTCATCAAAATCACCGAGCGCCGCAGCACAGCATTGACTCTCGCCACCACTTCTTCGGCGACAAACGGCTTGGTTATATAGTCGTCGGCTCCCTGGTTGAGCCCCTTCAGCTTTTGATCGGTTTGCCCGAGCGCCGTCATGATAATGACCGGACAGGCGCTTTTTTCCCGAATCTCCTGCAAAATCTCCCAGCCGCTTCGCTCGGGAAGCATGAGATCCAACAGAACGAGGTCCGGCTTTTTTTCGTCAAACAAGCGGATGGCTTCGCTTCCGTCTTCCGCCTGCCAGACCCGATAGCCCGCTTTTTGCAGGTACGCCTTCAGTACGCGCGAAATCACCAGTTCGTCTTCTACCAACAAAATGCTTTTCATAGGCTTCCTATTCTCCCATTCGCGATCGCTCGCATGGTCCTTTCCCTCTATTACGTACTTCTATACTATCAGTTTACCTCGTTCTTTTTAGATTGGGAGTTGGGATTTTGGAAAATAGGAAAAAAGCCTTGCTCCCTTTTTCAGGAAGCAAAGCTTTTTGGGTTGAATCTTAGTTGATGATCTCATCTTCGAAGTAGATGTCTTCCTTGCTCACATCTCCTTCAAAGTCGTATTTTTTCTTGTCGTTGTTGCTGGTATCGACGATCTCGCCTACTACGTCTGCATCGTCGAATTCATACCAGATGTCCTCAATGACGTTCACCACGAGGTCTTCATAGTCGGAATCGTCCAATTCGTCCTCATACTCATCGAAGTCGAGAGCGATTTCTACCTCGATCTCATCTTCGTCGCCGCTCAGGGTAATATCCCACTCAGCGCCGCGGAAGTCTTCGTAATCGTCATTCAGATCGTCTTCCAGATCGCTCAGAAGATCGTCGAAATCGTCGTCGTCATCGTCGTTTCTCGCCTCTTCCAGATCGTCCTCCAGGTCAGCGATTTGCTGGTTCAGCGTGTCGATCTTCGTTTGCAGACTGCGGATTTGGGCATCGCGCGCCGCCAGCTCGGCCGCATGCTGGGCGTCAGCCTGGTCTCTTACGGTGATGGTGTACGTATTGCCATCCCAGACGACTTCCTTGTTGAACACGCCTGCCATCATGCGCAGCGGAATGTAGGTGGTTCCGTTCACGATGAAAGGTTCGATCGTCGTAGGAACGGCAGCGCCATTATACAAAACCTTGATATTGTTGTACTTCGCCTGCAAGTTTTTTGTTCCGGTCGCTGCCTGAGAGCCGTTCGGCAGCAAGCTTGTCGCAAGAACCACCGCTGAGAAAACTGCCAGATACTGCTTTTTAAACATCGAAAATCCTCCTTCTCCCGGTTGTCTTTTTTAAGTCATGTCGCTATGTACACCACCTACTTTACCTATTGATCGTGTCGAGAGTATGTCAACCTTGCATTTTTTCTGTCCCGGCTTCAGGCGAATCCGTGACCAAAACGACCAAAACAACCAATATGACCGTATCATTCTCCATTTTCGCTCCATTCTGTACAATGCGAAATAGATAAGGGAAGCGCTTACAACAGCAAACTTCCAGACACAGCACCACATGCAATTTGAGGAGAAAAGGGGTCGGTTCGATGCGGATCAACTTTAGAAACCTGACCGTTCAGGTTGTCATTGCCATCATTCTCGGCATACTCGTCGGGCATTTTGCCCCCACATTCGGCGCAGAGCTGAAGGTGTTGGCGGATATGTTTGTCAAGCTGATTAAAATGGTCATTCCGCCGATTGTGTTCTTCACGGTCGTAAACGGAATCGCGAGCATGGGCGACATGAAAAAGGTCGGCAAGATCGGCGGCAAGGCACTGATTTATTTTGAAATCGTTACCACGATTGCGCTGGCCATCGGACTTGTCGTCGTCAACCTCATCAAACCGGGCCAAGGCTTCGACAAAACGGGCTTGACGAGCGGAGACGTCAGCAAGTACACAGAAGCGGCTGCGCAATCGAATCACGGCTTCGTCGATTTTATCGCCAGCATCATCCCGGAAAACGTCGTCGGTGCCATGGCAAAAGGCGAACTGCTTCCCATCCTGTTCTTCGCTGTCCTGTTCGGGCTGTCGCTCGCGGCCATGGGTCCTGCCTCCCAGCCTGTCATCAAGCTGTTTGACAAGCTGACACACGGATTTTTCGGCGTCGTCAACATGATTATGAAGGTGTCCCCGCTGGCGGCATTCGGAGCGATGGCCTACACGATCGGCAAGTTCGGCATCGGCTCTCTCACCCGTCTGGGCCTGCTGATGACAGCGGTGTACATCACCATGTTTTTGTTCATCGTCCTGGTGTTGGGCGGTATCGCCCGCTACTACCAATTCAGCATCTTTTCGTTTATCAAATACATTCGCGAAGAAATTTTGCTGGTGCTTGGCACCTCTTCCTCGGAATCGGCTCTTCCGCGAATGATGGACCGTCTGGAGAAGTACGGCTGTTCCAAATCAGTTGTCGGCCTTGTCGTTCCTACAGGCTATTCGTTCAACCTGGACGGAACCTCGATCTACCTGTCGATGGCAGCGATGTTTATCGCCCAGGCGTACGGCGTCGATCTCAGCATCTGGCAGCAGTTGACCTTGCTCGGCATTTTGATGATTACGTCCAAGGGCGCAGCAGGCGTGACAGGCTCCGGCTTCATTACGCTTGCGGCTACACTGGCAGCGTTCCCGATGATTCCGGTCGAAGGCATTGCCCTGCTGCTCGGGGTGGACCGCTTCATGTCCGAGGCGCGCGCGATTACGAACCTGATCGGAAACGGCGTAGCAGCGGTTGTCATCGCCAAGCAAGAGGACGAATTCCATCCGGGGCGCGTCCAGCAAGCGAGCGACGCAACAGAGCCGGGCTCGGAACAGGAATCCGAGGGCAAAGCGATCTGGGCGTAACATCTGTGCCGCTGCTTTTGGCTATAACACAAGGGAACCCGCTCCGGCAGGTTCCCTTGTTGCGTGACAGGCTTTGCTTTTTTCAGACGCCAACCTTCATGCGTGTTGGTGGAAAAAATGTACTCCTTGCTCAATCATGTGGCCATGTCTTGCGCAGGTCCTGCTCGAACTGGCGCAAATGTTTGATTCGCTTCTGCGCAGCCTGGTATTCCTCCAGCCAGTGCTCCTTCTCCCGCTCGCGGATGATCTCTGCTTTTTTCTCCAGCTCCCGCACCTCATTGCGCAGGGCAATCACGATATCCAAGAGCTCATCCATCTCCATGGAGCGCATATCCTGAATAAAATGCCATTCTGCTTCGGTTAAACGATATTGCTTGTTGGCCACGCTTCATCACCCTTAAACAATGTGTTAAATCTGTTGGAATTTGTTGCATCTATGTGAATTCCTGTTCGTCCCCGGAAAGCGGCTGGGCGCATCGTGTATAATAATGGAATAATAGGTACGTATGTCGACCATGCCACCTCACATGCACCGGGGTTATTACTAAAATAGCACCGGAATGGTTATAATTCCAAATAATTATTGGCGGCATGCAAAGCGCTCTTTCCCTGAAAAAGAGTGACGACCTATCCAAATACAGACGTGGAATTGAAGGAGGCTGTTGCATGTTCTCGATTCGAGAAACAGATTTGCCGGGCATCGGCAGAAAATACCAGGTGGAAACGAAAAGCGGCGACAAGCTGGTCATCGTCATTCACGATGACGGACGCCGGGAAATGTACCATTTCGATCGGGAAGATCCCGATGACAACATCTCGATGGTGACCCTCGATGATGACGAGGCACGGCAAATCGCAGCCATCGTCGGCGGCTTGACGTACAAGCCATCCGCTTTGGAAACCGTTGAGGTCGCATTGGACAAACTCGTGATCGAGTGGTACAAGATCGAGTCTGGCGCACGCGCCATCGGCAAGACGATTGGCGAGCTGGATGTGCGTCAGGAGACGGGAGCCACCATTATTGCCGTCATTGAAAAAGATCATAAGCAAACGATCAACCCAGGTCCCGACTATGTGCTCTGTGCAGGCTCTACCCTGGTTGTCGCGGGGGAACGAAAGCAGGTGAAGGCGCTCAAGACTATTCTCAGCAACGGGGGTGATTGACCTTGGAGCACATCGTGTTTGAAGTCGGCCTTGCGCTCGCTCTGATTGCCATCGCCGGCTTTCTCTCCATCAAGTTGAAGTTCTCCATCGTTCCCTTTTACATTTTGGTCGGGATGGTCGTCGGTCCGCACGCTCCCGACTTCGGCCTGTTCGACCTTCGCTTTATCGACAGCGCTCCGCTCATCGAATTCATGGGCAGAGTCGGCGTGCTTTTTCTGTTGTTTTACCTCGGACTTGAATTTTCAGTGGGGCGACTCATCAAAGCCGGCCGCTCGATTGCGATTGGCGGCACAATCTACATCGCCATCAACTTTACGCTCGGACTGCTGTTTGGCTGGGCTGCCGGCTTTCCGCTCAAGGAAATGCTGATTGTCGCGGGAATCACCACGATTTCCTCCAGCGCGATCGTGGCCAAAGTGCTGGTCGATCTCAAGCGCACCGCCAATCGCGAAACCGAAATGATTCTCGGCATCATCATGTTCGAGGACATTTTTTTGGCCGTGTACATCTCCATCGTTTCCGGGCTGGTTCTCTCCGGAGCCACTTCCGTTGGCGGCGTGATTTCCTCCGCCCTGATCGCGCTGGGCTACATGCTCTTGCTCATCATCGTCGGGCGCAAGCTCGTCCCCTTTTTGAACCGCGCGCTCAACATCAAATCGAACGAAGTGTTCATGATTACCGTGTTTGCCGCCCTGTTTCTGATTGCGGGTTTTTCCGAGACGATCCATGTAGCTGAGGCCATCGGCGCACTGCTCGTGGGGCTCATATTGGCAGAAACACAGCATATGAAACGCATCGAACATCTGATCCTGCCCTTTCGCGACTTTTTCGGCGCCATGTTTTTCTTCAGCTTCGGGTTAACGATTGATCCCTTGTCGCTTCTGGGCGCCGTCTGGCTGTCCATCGCGGCGGTCATCATCACGCTCGTCGGCAACGTCGCTGCCGGGCTGCTTGCTGGCCGCAGCGCCGGGCTGCCGCCCAAGGCCTCCACGAACATCGGACTGACCATCGTTTCCCGCGGTGAGTTTTCCATCATCATGGCTAATCTGGGAAAAGCAGGCGCACTCATGGATATCCTGCAGCCGTTCGCCGCGCTGTACGTGCTGATCCTGGCGATCTTAGGCCCTCTTTTGACGAAGGAGTCCAAACGCATCTACCAGTTACTGAACGCCGTTTTGCCTCTCGAACGAATCAGCAAAAGCAAACGGCCGGAAAACAGTCCGGGCAACTGACGGACGGAACGAATGGGGGATACAAAAAAAACAACCCAAGCCCGCATGCTGAACAGGCTCAGGTTCGTTCCGTTTTATGCCTTTTCTTGTCTCTCCAGCCATCCGGCCACAAGCGCCGCTGCCTCCCGGTCCCTTCGCTCGCTCTCTCCGCTTCGGGTCCAGTGCAAAAAGCGGTCGTCCAACAGCTCTGCCAAGATAGCACGCTTGTCTGCCGGGCGAAGCTCATCCAGCGCGAGTACGCGGCGGCGCATTTTGCCCAAAAAGAGCGTGTAGTCCTCGTACTCCGGCCCGATCCACGCTTCCAGCTGGCGGCGCAGTTTCTTCGCCAATCCCGGATTGTTGCCCCCTGTCGAGATGGCAACGGTCACGTCGCCGCGCTCGACTACGGACGGCACCGTAAACGAGCACAGGTCGGGACGATCCACTACGTTGATCCACTGGCACCCGGCTTGCCGACACGCCTCGTAAACAGCCAGGTTGACCGCCGGATCGCTGGTCGCCGCGATGACGAGCACGGCGTCCGCGACGTCATCGGGGACGAACGGGCGCAGCCGGAGCGTCAGCTTGCCCGCTTGCTCCCATTCGCGCATCGCCTCCGTGCAGGAGGGACTCACGACGCTGACGGCTGCCCCAGCGGCCAGCAGGCTGGCGATTTTTCGTTCCGCGACTTGCCCGCCGCCGACGACCACGCAGTGTTTCTGTTCCAGGTTGACCATCATGGCATACGGCCGCATCCTTCATCCCTCCTCCCAACATGTTTCGGGCAACCAACCGGATGGCTCCTCCGATCACTTCATCCGGTTGCCCGCTTCCCTGCCCTTGCTTACCCGGGAACCCCCTCGTTCAGACCGAGCGAAGTCTCGAACCAGTTGATTTTTTCCCGCATGTTCACGACATCTCCGACGAGAATGATCGCCGGATTGGTGATATGGTTATTTTCTGCCAAACGCTCCTCGATATCCGCCAACGTGCCTGTGACAACTGCCTGCTGGGGCAGCGTCCCCCAGGAGATGACGGCGACGGGCGTCTTCGGATCGCGGCCGTGCTTCATCAACTGCGTGCGGATGAGCGGCAGGTTGGCGACGCCCATGTAAAAGGCCACCGTGTCGATTCCGCCTGCCAGCGCCCGCCATTTTTCCACGGCCAGCTCCGGTTTGTCCTCGCGCAAATGCCCCGTCACCACGGCAAACGACGAGCCGTGATCGCGATGCGTCACCGGGATGCCCGCGTACGCCGAAGCGGCGATTCCTGCCGTCACGCCCGGCACGATTTCAAACGCGACGCCGCGCGTAGCCAGATACTCCGCTTCTTCGCCCGCGCGGCCAAAGACGCACGGATCGCCGCCTTTCAGCCGTACGACGGTTTTGCCTGCCAGCGCTTTTTCCGCCAGCACCTCATTGATCGACTCCTGCCGCATCGTGTGATGATCGGGCAGCTTGCCGCAATAGATGCGCTCCGCCGTCTCGGGCGCATGGGCGAGCAAAGCCGGATTCGCGAGGCGGTCGTAGACGACTACGTCTGCCTTTTGCAGACATTCCAGACCTTTTACGGTAATCAGCTTCGGGTCGCCGGGGCCTGCGCCGACAAGGTACACTTTGCCTGCGCCGCTCATCGGTCGCTGACCCCCGCCGATGCGAATGTCGCCATCTCCCGTACCATCCACGACGCGGCCTCGACGATCGAAAACGCGATAGCCGCCCCGCTGCCTTCGCCCAGTCGCAGGTTGAGGTCGAGCAACGGCTGTTTGCCGAGTACGTTCAGCACAAAAGCGTGCCCCGGCTCCTGGGAGCGATGCCCGGCGATCAGGTAGTCTGCGACCTGAGGCGCAAGCCGCACGGCCAGTAGCGCCGCCACGGTCGCGATAAAGCCGTCCAAGAGCACCGGAACGCGCCGCGAAGCCGCGCCGATCATCGCGCCTGCCATCGCGCCGATCTCCAGCCCGCCCACTTTTGCCAGGACGTCCAGCGGTTCGTTGGCATTCGGACGATGCAGGGCGAGCGCTTCGCGAACGACCGCTTTTTTGCGTTGCCAGCCCGCGTCGTCCAGTCCTGTGCCGCGACCGACGATCTCGTCCGGGTCCGCCCCGGTCAAAGCAGACAGGATCGCGCTGCTCGCCGTCGTATTGCCGATGCCTACCTCTCCGACGATCAGCAGCTTGGCCCCTTCGTCGATGATTCTCTCGGCCAGCTCGAAGCCGACCGCAAGCGTGCGCTGCGCCTCGTCAGCGGACATGGCGGCTTCCCGCAGCATGTTGCCCGAGCAAGCCCTGATTCTTTTGTTGATGACGCCTGGCGCCTTAACCTCTACTGCCACGCCGACATCGATGAACTTTTGCATCGCGCCGATTTGCCGGGCGAAAACGTTGATGCCCGCGCCGCCGTTCACCAGATTCAAGAGCATTTGCGCCGTCACCTCTTGCGGGTAGGCCGACACTCCTTCTGCGGCCACCCCGTGATCGGCGGCAAAAACGAGTACGCCCGGCGGCGTGACGACCGGAAATGTCTCGCCTGTCATCGCGGCCAGCTCGACGGCCAGCTCCTCCAGACGTCCCAGACTGCCAAGCGGCTTTGTCAGTTGATCCACATGCTGTCTCGTTTGCTCACTCGCTTCCTGGTTTCGCGGCGCAATCGCCGGAAATCGCTTTTCCAAGCCTGCCATCATCTACGCACCTCTTTTTCCTGATAAGCCTTCATCTGTTCTTCAATCGCATCCAGCCGCACATGACGGCGTACCGTATCCGCCAAAAGATCGTAGCCCTGCTCGCGGAGCGCCACGAACGACGGACGCTCCGTGATCGGCGCAAGCCCTTTTTTCGCGCGAATCGCATTCAGCAAGAGCGTGCGGAAGCGGTCGTTGTGGAACAGTCCATGAAAATACGTCCCGATCAGCCGACGTTCCTCGCAACAGTAACCTTCTGCCCGCTCTCCCATCTGAATAAACGGACATTCGCTCTTGGCATAAACAGATTGGCCCATGTGAATCTCGTAGCCTTCGAGTGTAAGCCGTTCTCCGGCGAATGTGGCTTCTCCGCGGGACAGCACCGTCGTTTTCTTCTGTTCCATCGTCGTCACCATCGGGATCAGGCCCAGCCCGTCCAGCTGCTGTAGCGGTGACTCCACACCAGCCGGGTCCAGAATCGACTCGCCAAGCATCTGATAGCCGCCGCACAGGCCGATCACGTACGACTTGCCCTGTCCATGCAGCTGTTTCACCGCCTCGGCCAGTCCCGTCTCGTACAAAAATTGCAAGTCTTCCAACGTATTTTTGCTGCCAGGCAGCACGATCAGGTCCGGCTCGCCCAGCTCTTCCAGCCGGGTCACAAAGCGCAGGCGGCAATCCGGCTCCACAAAAAACGGGTCGACATCCGTAAAATTCGAGATGCGCGGGTAGCGCAAGACGGCGACATCCAGCTCGCGCGGCGTCTCCCGCTGCCCCTGGTAACGGTGCAAAATGAGCGAATCCTCCGCGTCGATCCACAAGTCAGGAATAAACGGCACCACGCCAAGCACAGGCTTGCCCGTGTACTGCTCGAACCAGTCCAGCCCCGGCTGCAACAGCGCCAGATCGCCGCGAAAACGATTGATGATGACGCCGATCACCCGGTCGCGGTCCTTGGGTTCAAGCAGTTGCAGCGTGCCGACGAGGCTGGCAAACACGCCACCGCGCTCAATGTCCGCCACCAAAATGACCGGAGCGTTCGTCAGGCGGGCAACCCGCATGTTGACCAGCTCGCGGTCGTTCAGATTGATCTCCGCCGGACTGCCCGCTCCTTCGATGACGATGCGCTCGTAAGCGGCAGCAAGCCGTTGGTACGCCTCCCGGATAATCCGCAGTCCTTCTTCGTAAAAATCCGTCCGATACGCCATCGCCTTCATGTTGGCGTACGGCTCGCCGTTCACCACGATCTGCGACTCCGCATCCCGCGTCGGCTTGATGAGGATCGGATTCATGTCGGTCGTGGCGAGAATGCCTGCCGCCTCCGCCTGAACGCCCTGTGCCCGCCCGATTTCTTTTCCGTCCAGCGTCACATAGGAATTCAGCGCCATGTTTTGCGACTTGAACGGCGCCGTTTTGTAGCCGTCCTGGGCAAAAATGCGGCAGAGCGCTGTCGCAATCGCGCTTTTTCCGGCATCGGAGCTGGTTCCCTGAATCATCAGCGGGAGCGCTTTAGGCACGGGAGGCCACCTCCGCGCACAAACCGAGCCAGCGCTTCACCAGCGCCGGGTTGGAGCCGAAATGCAAATGCGTGTACCCCGCGACGAGATTGCCCCTGGCAAAGCCCTCCGGCTTGGTGCCGCGCAGCCCTTTTGTCTCGTAGGCCGCAGGGAGCTGCTCGTCTGTGGCATAGGTCGAATAGTGGAACTCGTGGCCTTTTGCCTGTTCCTCTGGGCCGAGCAGGAAGTTGCCCTCCTTGCCGCGCACCTCGCGATAGCCGAGCGCCGCCCATTTTTTTTGCATCGTCACCTTGCCGGGGATGAGTCCGACCATCGGGTAGCTCTCCCCGTCTGTCGTCACAATCGCCTCGGTCAAAAACATGAATCCGCCGCACTCGGCCAAGGTCGGCAAGCCTTTTTCGACCGCCTGGCGGAACGATTCCTTCACCGCCTCGTTTTGCGACAGCTCGGCGGCAAACTCCTCCGGGAAGCCTCCCCCGATGTACAAGCCGTCCGCTGCTTCCGGTACACCCTCCCCCGCAAGCGGCGAGAAAAAGATCAGCTTCGCGCCGTACGCTTGCAGCAGCTCCAGATTTTCCGGATAGTAAAAATGGAACGCCGGGTCTTTCGCTACGGCAATCGTGACGTCGAAAGCCGCCTCGCGCGGTGCGAACAGCTTCGGCTCCACTTGCAGCGGCTCGGCTTTGGCCAGCTCCCAGACCAGGTCCAGGTCTACCGTCTCCCCGATCAGGTCAGCCAGCTTGGCAAACAGCGGCGCCAGCTCGCCGCGCTCCACAGACGGCACAAGTCCCAGATGGCGCTCGGGAATTTCCAGCTCGTTTTCCCGCTTCAGGTAGCCGACGACCGGAATCCCGCACTCCTGCTCAATCGCGGCCTTGACGATTTTGTGGTGGCCTTCGCTGCCGACCTTGTTCGCGATCACGCCGACGATTTTCGCCTGGGGATTGAGCAACTGGAAGCCTTTTACAATCGCAGCCGCACTGCGCGCCATGCTCTGGCAGTTGACGACGAGCAACACAGGCGATCCGGTCAACATGCTGATTTCGGCCGTGCTGCCCTTGTCGCTGGTCGCTTCCTTGCCGTCGTACATGCCCATGACGCCTTCGATGATCGAAATATCCGCGCCTTCGCTTCCCCGGACAAACATCTCCTTCACGACGTCGTGCTCCAGCATGAAGCTGTCCAGATTGCGCGACGCTCTGCCCGTCACCGCGGTATGGTAGGTCGGGTCGATGTAGTCAGGACCGCACTTGAAGCCTTGCACCCTGTAGCCTTTGCGGATCAGGGCAGCCATCAGCCCGATGGTTACCGTCGTTTTCCCCGCTCCGCTGCCTGTTCCGGCAATGACAATCCGGCGGCTGTCCGTCATGCGCGTTCCTCCTTTTGATAGGGCATCAGGGCGACCGAAATGGTGACGTTGCCCGACTTTTTCTTGGTCAGCACCAGCTCGTCGACGCCTGCGTACAGCTTGGCCGCAGGCTCGCTCACCCCGTACGCTCCCGTAAACTTGAACACCGTCTCGGACGGCTCGCTGATTTCCACCTGGTTCAGCTCCTGTGGCGAGTACCAGACGAACGGCCAGCCGTATTTCTCGCATACGGCGATCAACCCGGCCTCGTCTTTTTTCAGCTCGATGGTAGCCAGCGCCTTGACGCTCTTGAGCGAAAATTGCAGCTCGTCCAGCGTCTCGCAAATGACCGCCTCGATCTCCTCCGCAGACGTTCCCCGGTTGCAGCCCATCCCCAGCACGATCACCTTGGGGCGATACAGGACGCCGTTGTCCAAAATCGGCTGTTCCTCCGGCGCAAGCAGGCGGTGCGTCACGACGAGGGCCGCATCCGGCTTGGCGGCCAGTGCTTCGGCGATGCTCGCATACTCCTTGATCGACGGCGGCATCGGCGTGTCGTGCATCCACCAGTCGCGTTCGCCGGATTCGTTGACGACCGCTACGTGTTCCTCGTTGACGACCGAGGCGCTCACAGGCGTCAGCTTGTCGGCAGAATCCCACTCCCAGCCAAAACGGCGACCGAACAAATCGACCGGAATCGTCTTCTGCACGTCGGACGCGGTCGTGATGATCGGACGGGCGCCCATGACTGCCGCCACTTCGCGGGCCAGCTCATTGGCCCCGCCCAGATGGCCGGACAGCACGCTGATGACGTTCTCTCCCCGGTCGTCGACGACAACGACGCCCGGGTCTTTCTTTTTGTCTTCGAGCAGCGGCGCGATCATGCGCACGACCGCCCCGAGCGAAATGATGACAATCAGCCCTTTGTACGCTGGCCACAGGGCGGGAAACAGCATCCGCACGCTGTTGGAAAAAAGCTGGATGCCGCGCGCTTCCTCGTCCCCGCGCGCGAACTTGCTCATGTAGTACAGGTCTGTCCCGGGAAATTTTTGCGCCAGATCGCGGGCCATCTCGACCCCGTGCTTCGTGATGGCGACAATCGCGTAATCGCCCTGCTGACGGATGACAGGAATTTCTCCTTCGACCAGTTCGAGAATCATTCTTTCACACCTTTTCTGTACCCGTGCGTGAAGGTTTTATCGTACAGCCTGGAACGGTATTGCTCGCTTTTTTCGTGAATGTCCGGGTCCAAAGCCCAGCCGGCCAAAATCATCGCGTGCTTGCGAATGCCGTTTTTGCCCATGTCTTCGTCCAGATTTTTCAAGGTCGTGCGCACGATCAACTGATCCGGCCAGCTCGCCCGCTGCACGACAGCGACGGGCGTATCCTCGCTCCAGCCCGCCTCGATCAGCTCGCGCACCACTTTTTTCGTCAAAGTCGCGCTGAGGTACAGCGCCAGCGTGCAATGATGCTCCGCGAGCGCGCGCAGCTTTTCCCTGTCGGGCACAGGCGTGCGTCCTTCTGCACGGGTGAGGATCAGCGTCTGGGTCAGCTCGGGAATCGTCAGCTCCGCGCCGACCGCCGCTGCCGCCGCAAACACAGAGCTTACGCCCGGCACGATTTCCACCTCGATGCCTTCTGCCTTCAACAGCGCGATCTGCTCCATGATCGCCCCGTACACAGACGGATCGCCCGTATGCAGGCGCACGACCGTTTTGCCTTTGCGAATCCGGTCCACCATCAGCTCGACCATTTCTTCCAAGGCCATGCCGGAGCTGTGCAGCACCTCTGCGTCAGGGTTGCCGAGCGCCACCAGCTCTTCGTTGACGAGCGAGTCGGTGTACAAAATCACGTCTGCCTTTTGCAACAGCTTCAAGCCTTTGACCGTAATCAACTCCGGGTCGCCGGGACCCGCTCCCACTATGTACAGTTTCATCCTTTTTTCACCACCATCAGCGTAAGATAGCCAAGCTCTGCCCGCTCCAGCTCGCGCATGTCCGTCCAGACCATCTCTTCGGAGGAGGTGACTTTTGTCGCGACGGCGGCTTTGTCTGCGAGTCCCATTTCTTGCAGCAAACCGATTATCATCGGCAACACTTTCGCTACCTTCAAAAACACGACGGTATCGTGGTTCTCAAGCGCTTTGCGCATCGCTTCCCGGTCTTCTGTCGCCGGAATAATTCCGATCTGCTCATCGCCGTCCGCAAGCGGCAGGTTGAAGCGCGAAGCCGCTCCGAGAAACGAGGAGACACCCGGCACGGTCACGACAGGCACTTCCGGGTGCGCGTCGTGCATGACCCGCATCATGTGGATAAACGTGCTGTAAAACATCGGGTCACCTTCCGTCACGAACGCGACATCTTTTCCCGCAGACAGACGCTCCCAGACGATTTCCACCGTTTTGTTCCACTCGCGCTCCAAAATTTCCTTGTCCCGCGTCATCGGGAACACCAGTCCGAGCATTTCTTTTTCTGACTGCTGCACGTACAGCTCGGCGATCTGGTGCGCGTAGCTTTTGCTGCCCATCCGCTTTTTCGGATACGCGATCACCGGCGATTGCTGCAACAGGCGGAATGCCTTGACCGTAATCAGCTCCGGGTCGCCGGGACCTACGCCCAGCCCGTACAATGTTCCGATCTTGCTCACTTGCCGTCTCCCCCTTGTTCCTCTGTCTGCTTGGCCCAGGCCGTGATGATGTAGATCGGATTCAACGCCTCAAACCGCGTCAGTGACAAAATCGGCTTGCTGCGCGACAACTGCGCCAATGTCACCGATGTTTCAAAGCCTTCCTCTGCAAAAGCTTGCGTCGCTTCGTACAGCGTCTCGATTGTCGCAGCGTTGACCACGATTCGACCCTCCGGACGCAGACGCGTGCAGCAAAGATGCAATAGCTCGCGCAACTCCCCGCCGCTGCCGCCGATGAACACGGCATCCGGGTCCGGGAACTCGTCCAGTCCTTGCGGCGCGCGCGCATGTACAACGGTCACATCCGTGCGAAACTTCATCATGTTCTGGCGGCAGTTTTCCAGATCGTCCGCGTTTTTCTCCACGCCGTACACTTCGCCTTCCCGCGCGATCCGCGCCGCCTCGATGGCGACAGAGCCTGTGCAGGTGCCGATGTCCCAGACGATGCTTTTGGCGTGCAATTGCAGCTGGGCGATGCTCAATATGCGCACTTCTTTTTTCGTAATCAGTCCTTTGTCCGGCTTGCGCTGGGAAAACTCTTCGTCCGCAATTCCAAACGGCCAGACCGGGCTTGGACGGCGTTTTTTCAAAATCACGACATTCAGATCGGAAAAGATGCCATCTACCATTTCCTCCAGCGTGTACCAGCCCGTCCGCTCCTCGGTGCTGCCCAGGTTCTCGGCCACGAACGCCTCGTATTCCGTCATCTGAAACGACAGCAAATAACGGGCGATAGCCGCTGGCGAGTTTTCCCGGTCGGTGAGCAGCGCGACCTTTTCCTTCCCGTCGATGCGCTGCGCCAGTCCCTTGATGCTGCGGCCGTGCACGCTGACGAGCGCCGCATCCTGCCACGCCTCGCCCATTTTGGCGAATGCGAGCTGGATGGAGCTTAGGTGCGGGTAAATGTCCACATTCAGCTTTTTCGCCAGCAAACTGCCGATCCCGTAAAAGAGCGGATCGCCCGAAGCGAGGATGACCGTCTTGCGCGTCTCGGAGCGCAGCTCCTCCACCATTGCGGACAAGCCGCCTTTCAGCACCCGTTTTTCCCCTTTGTACTCCGGAAAAAAGCCCAGATGCCGCTCCCCGCCGACCAGAAGCTCGCTCTCTTCAATCCAGGTCCGGTACAACGGCAGCAGGCTTTGCTGCCCGTCATCCCCGATCCCGATTACTTTCATCGCTTGTGTCATTGATCGTCACCCTTCCCAACAGGGACCCTTTCATTGTGATGATGATGGTTTCGACCTCCAGACCGCCGCCTACTTCCTTCAGGGCCGCCCGACAGCAGTTCGCGCACATAATCTCGAAAAAGGCAGGCGTATCTGCCATCAGATCGCCCACCTGCGAGGCCGTGTTCGCGGTGAGAATCTCGCGGACCCGCTCCTGCGGCGCGCCCGCCTCTTCTGCCATCCGGGCGAGAAAGCTGAAGTCGACAGGGGCGCTTTTCGAGTGGACCATCATGACGCCCTGCGCCACTTTGGAAAACTTGCCCATCATCCCCACCAAGGTCACCTTGCGCATGTTTCGGTTCTTGCATTGCTTGAGCGCAAAACCGACAAAGTCTCCCATTTCCACGAACGCTTCCTCGGACAGCTCCGGGTAGGTGGCAATCCCGAACGATTCGCTCTTGCCGCCCGTGGACAGGACGATGTGGTCGCAGCCCGCCTCCTTGGCGACGTTGATCGCTTGCGCCACGCTCGCTTTGTAGGCAGAAGTGGAAAACGGCACCACGATTCCGCGCGTCCCCAAAATGGAGATGCCTCCGAGTATGCCGAGTCGTCCATTCAATGTTTTTTTGGCGATTTCCTCGCCCGCTGGCACAGAGATCACGATTTTGATTCCGCGCTTTGTCCCGTACTCATCGAGCACCGCCTGCGCGGTGTCCCGAATCATTTTGCGCGGGACGGGGTTAATCGCCGCTTCTCCGATCGGAACAGGCAGCCCCGGCTTGGTCACCCGACCGACACCAACGCCGCCGTCCAGCATAATGCCCGGCTCATCGGACCATTCCACGGTGGAGAGAATCAGCGCACCGTGGGTCGCATCCGGGTCGTCTCCGCCGTCCTTGATCGTGCCCGCCGTCGCTTTTTCCGGCGAAACTTCGCAGCTCTCCATCCGAAACGTCACGTCCTCGCCAATCGGCAGGCGGATGGTGGCCTCTGACTGCGGCTCCTGGGTAATCAGCGCGATCAAAGCAGCCTTGGTCGTCGCCGTTGCGCATGCTCCCGTTGTATAGCCGTGGCGGAGGGGTTTTGCCTCTTTTTCGTCCGACGCTGCTTTGGCTGCCATCTCTTTTATCCCAACCGTTCCGCCATGATGGAAATGGCATTCAATGCTGCTACTGTCACAGGGCTTCCGCCTTTGCGCCCGATGTTCGTGATGAACGGAATGTCTAGCTTCGCCAGCTCTTCCTTGGACTCTGCCGCAGAGACGAAGCCGACTGGCATCCCGATCACAAGACCTGGCTTCGCTTCGCCTTCCTTCACCAGGCGAATCAGCTCCAGGAGCGCTGTCGGCGCGTTGCCGATGCAGAAAATGCCGCCGTCTGCTTCCTTCACCGCTTTGCGCATGGAAATGATCGCGCGCGTCGTGTTGAGGCGTTTCGCTTCTTCCATGACGTCGCGGTCGGAGATGTACACCTTCACTTGGCCGCCGAACTTCTCGATCCGGTTTTTGCTGATGCCGACCTGAACCATTTGCACGTCCGCGACGACGATTTTGCCTCTGCGGATCGCCTGAATACCGGATTGGACAGCATCCGGGTGGAAGACGAGGCTGCGTCCCAGCTCAAAGTCTGCGGACGCGTGGATGACGCGCTGCACGACGGGAAATTGTTCGGCGGTAAAAGGATGCTCGCCCAGTTCATCGGCAATGATTTGAAAGCTCATGTCCTCGATCTCTTGCGGTTGGACAGTCAAAGGCTTGAATTCCGTCTTGAAATCCATGGTTGGTTTCCTCCAGTCAGTGGTTTGGGGTGCTGCTCGACTCGACCAATGGCTTGGCGCGTTATGGCACAACCGCCTTGAGCTGGTTCAGCACGCTTTCGTAATCGGAAAACTTGGTGCCGTAGTCGATTTTCGGCCGACCGATGACAATGGTTTCGATGCCCATTTCCAGCGCCGCTTCCACTTTTTCGTCAAATGCGCCGACCTTGCCGCTTTCCTTCGTAATCATCAGCGTCACGCCGTAGTGGGCGTAAAGCGCCTTGTTCAGCTCCTTGGAAAAAGGCCCCTGCATCGCGACGATGTTTTTTTGCTCCAAGCCGAGCTCCTCGCATTTTTGCATGTTGTCCACGCGCGGCAGCATCCGGGCGACCAAGGTCGTGTCCGGCAGGCCCAAGAGGCGGTCCGTGAACGTTTTCAGCGTCTTGCTGCCTGTCGTCAGCATGATGACCCCGCGCTTGTCTGCGGCAAGCTCAGCCGCCTGCACGTAGTCCTCGACGACGATCAGCTTTTCGCTGCCCGGCGCAGCAAGACTTTCCCGCTCGTAGCGGATGTACGGCACACCTGCGCCCTCCGCCCCGGCCATGGCGTTTTTCGAGGCTTCCTCGGCAAACGGGTGGCTTGCGTCTACCACGCACCGCACGCCTTTTTCCCGGATCAACTGCTGGATGTCGTCCGCGCTCAAGCGTCCGACCCGGACAGGCAGACCTGCCTCTTCCATGCTTTTCGCAGCGTTGTCTGTTACGACCGTCGTCAAAAGGTCGTAGCCGGTTTCCTTGATGAACCGGGCCAATTCGCGGGCGTCGCTCGTTCCAGCCAGTACCAGTATCATGCTGTGTCTCCTCCTACTTGGTTACGTGGTCGTGTTTGTGCTCATGCTTGTGGTCATGGTCGTGAGCATGGTGGTGGTCATGATCGTGATGATGGCCATGGTGATGATGATGGTGCCCATGGCCGTGCTCGTCGTCATGATGGTGGTGGTGATGGTCGATATGCTCCATCGCTGCCAGCCTGTACTGACAGGTGTCGCAGTTCAGCTTCACTTCCCCGTGCAGCGCTTCCTCGATCCGGTCCTTCATCACTTCTTTTAGCAGCGGGTGAAAGCCGAAATATTCGGCCAGCTCGAACTGGGCTTCCGGATATTGCTGGCGGAACTTTTCCAGCTGATCGCTCATCCGCTTCATCAGTACGCCTGTAAACAGGAAATACGGCAAGAGCACGATCCGCTTCGCGCCGAGCTTCAGACAGCGCTCCACACCTTCGTCGTAGAGCGGATAGGTCACGCCCATGAAAGCCGTCTCGACCCACCGCGCCTTGTAGCGCTCCCAGAACAGGCGGGACATTTTGTAAAGATCGCTGTTGGCGTCCGCGTCGCTGCTGCCGCGCCCGATCACGAGCACTGCCAGGTCGTCGTGGTCTTCGCCCGAAGCAAAGCCCGCTTCCGCCATGCGCGCAGACAGGATGTGGATGACTTCCTCGTGAATGCCGATCGGACGGCCGTAGATGAACTGCACGTGCGGATACAGTTCCTTCGCCTCGTCAATCGCCGCCGGAATGTGGATTTTCGCATGTCCCGCCGAGAACAGGATGATCGGAATGACCGCCACCCGCGTAGCGCCGCGAGCGACGCACGTATGCAAGCCTTGCAGCATGTCAGGGCGCGCAAACTCCAGAAAGCACGTCTCGATGATCGGCACATCCAGCTCTGGCGCAAGCGAAGCGACAAACTGCCGGATTTCTTCATTGCCCTCCGGGTCCTTGCTCCCGTGTCCTACAAATAATACCGCGTCCATTTCGTTTCCCCCTCGTCTTTGTTCAAACAACCGATCAATCTCCGCAAGCGGCGTTCTCGATTTCCGCCTTGGCCGGTTCGTACCAGGCGTAGCCTTCCAGTTCGCCTACCCGTTGGAAAAACTTGTGGAAGCGTTCATTCGGAAATGCCTCTTTTTTGAAGCGGTTCACGATTCGCTCGACAATCGGCACGATCTCCTCCTTGTCGATGCCTTCCGCGACCGGAATGCCGGAGTGGGCATTGCGCCCGACCGTTTTCGCGCCCAGGAACAGATCGAACTTGCCTTTGCG
Source organism: Brevibacillus sp. SAFN-007a (assembly GCF_051967035.1). Classification (NCBI taxonomy): domain Bacteria; kingdom Bacillati; phylum Bacillota; class Bacilli; order Caryophanales; family Paenibacillaceae; genus Brevibacillus; species Brevibacillus sp. SAFN-007a. The sequence goes on from NZ_JBQCKK010000010.1 coordinate 97,947, forward strand.
GAACACGATGCCGATATCCTCCCGGACGGCTCCGTAACAGGCCATTCCGCAGCCGTTGAAGCCGATTTTCAGCTCTTTCGGCATTTCTTTTCCGCCCAGTCTGCGGTGCAGTTCCTCCGCGTACGGAATGCTGTCTTTTTTCTCGCCGTCGCAAAAATCGCACGCTTTTACCTGCAATACGTCTCCGATCGGACTGAGGATCAGCCCCAGCTCGCGCAAGCGGCCTGTCAGGCTGTCCGGGTCGGCAGTCGGCACGCGCAAAATCATCTGGTGATGCGGCGTGTATTCGATCTCGCCCTTTTCACCCGCCACCTCGGCAATCGCCATCATTTGCTGCGGCGTTATTTTTTTGTTGGCGACGCCTGGACTGACGGCAAATTCGAAAATCATTTCCGGCTGAAACGCTGAGGCTGGACGCACGTTGCTTGCTGTGGCAGGCTTCGTTTCGATACCTTTGGCAGCATGGAGCGCATTCAGCGCCTGCATCGCCCATTCGAATGGCGGACGCTCTGCCTGCGGCTTTGCTGTCTCCAGCTTTTGCTCGACTGGCGGCGCTTCCAGAACAGCCGTCCTGATCGCCGTGTCGGCATGCGCCGCTTCCGGCGCCGTTGCCTTCGCCGCTTCCCCAGCCGCCACAGGGCGCTCGCTCGCAGGCTCGGCTGACTTGGCCGCAGAGACGTTGATGCTTTCGCCGCTCGCTTCGAGCGACCACGGTTCGTTTTCCACGCGCAGGCGCTGGTGCGGCTTCAGCGGCTGCTCATCCGCAGACAGCGTGTACTTGCGCTGATAGCCGCGCGGCGTAATCATTTTGCCATCGTAGACAAACGTCGAAGAGTTCCCGATAATGACCGTCGTCAGCATGCCGATGTCGTGTTCGAGCATTTGCGCCAGCGTCGTCACCACAACCGTCTCGCGCTCGCGATAGGCGCTCTTCACAATACCGACAGGGGTATCTGGCGAGCGGTATTGCAGCAGGATGCGCTGCGCCTCGACGATCTGCCGCGTCCGCCTGCCGCTGCGCGGGTTGTACAGGGCAATGACAAAGTCGGCCATCCCGGCTGCGTCAATCCGTTTGGCAATCAGCTCCCATGGCGTCAAGTGGTCGCTCAGGCTGATCGTGCAGGCGTCGTGCATGATCGGAGCGCCGAGGATCGCGCCACAGGAGTTGATCGCCGAAATGCCCGGCACGATTTCGACCGGAACGCCTGTCGCTTCGGTCCAGCCTTTTTCCACCAGCACCTCGTAGACCAGTCCCGCCATCCCGTAGACGCCGGAGTCGCCGCTGGAGATGACCGCTACTTTTTTGCCTTCCTCTTCCGCCTGACGCACGGCTTCGCGCGCTCGCGTCACTTCCTCGGTCATTCCGGTGCTGACGATCTCCTGGTGGGTCAAAAGGCCGCGAATCAAATCCACGTAAGTCGAATAGCCGATAATGACATCCGACTCTTGCAACGCCTCTCTCGCCCGCTTGGTGATATGTTCAAAACTTCCCGGGCCAAACCCGATCACAAACAACTTGCCGCTCATACGGTCCCTCCCCTTTCGCTTGCCTGCGTGTCGCACGCCGCCGTTTTTTGGTTCATTCTCATTCCTTCCGCTGCCCTGCGCCTCGATCCGCTTGCCGTTCTCCGCTTTAACTAGCCAGCAATGACAGCCGCAATCGCCAGACAAACGAGCAGGCACAAGAAGGATGTCAGGTACATCAGCCGGATCGTCGCCATAATATCTGCCACCGCCAAGGGCCGATGCGCATCCCCTAGCCGCGCCCGGTTGGACGGCACTCCCTGGTAGTAGTTAAGGCCGCCAAGCTGCACGCCCAGCGCCCCGGCCACTCCCGCTTCCGGCAGCCCGCTGTTCGGACTGGGATGCAGATGCGCGTCCCGGCGAATCATCGCCCAGCACTGCCGCCAGTCCAGCCGTTGCAGTCCGCTTGCGATGACCAGCAGCAATGCCGTCAGCCGGGCGGGTATGTAGTTCAGCACGTCGTCAAAACGGGCGGACGCCCAGCCGAGATTTTTGTACGTTTCGTTTTTGTAGCCGACCATCGAGTCCAGCGTGTTGGCCGCCCGGTACGCCATCGCCAGCGGCGCGCCGCCAATCGCGGCATAGATCAGCGGAGAAACGATCGCATCGACGATGTTTTCCGCCACCGTCTCTACGGCTCCCCGGCAAATCTCCGGTTCGTCCAGTTGCTCCGTATCGCGGCCGACCACCATCGACAGAGAGCGTCTGGCCGCTGCCATGTCCCCGGCGCGCAGATGGCGGGCGATCTCCAGTCCCGCGTCCGCCAGTCCTTTTGTGGCAATCGTCGTGGAGATGAGCCACGCGCTCAACACCCACGAGAGCAGCGGATGAAGGAACGCCGCTCCCCATAGCAGCAGCCAGACGACCGCATAGCTGCCTGTGACGATCAACAGCGGAAACAGGACGCCAGCCAGCTTCAACTGCGATTCCCGCTTGACTGCCGCGCGAATGACCCGCTCCAGCCGCGTAATCCACCAGCCGATGATGACCACCGGATGCGGCAGGCTGCGCGGGTCGCCGACCACCCGGTCAATCACGTAGGCCGCGCACAATATCCACACTTCCGTCATGTTGTCCCTCTCTTTATTAGCCTTCCAGCCGTTGTCTTCGCCAGCGTCTCCCGTCCCATTGCGCCAGCAGGGCCTCTCCGTGCCCTACGCCGTCTACGTGCCAATAGCGCGTGGGGTCGTTTTCCAGCCACGTCGCCTGAAACCAGCGAATGACTCCCCCGTGTGCGACGAAAACCATCGTCTCGTCCGCAGCCGCTTGCCGCTGCTCCATAAGCTTGCGCAACCAACCGTCCACCCGGTGCCCCAGCTCCTGCAAGCTCTCGCCATTCGGCGGACGGTAGCGATACGGGTCGTCATACCAGCGGACAGCCCGCTCGGCGTCCGAGCGCATCAGCTCCTCGTAGGTCAACATCTCCCAGTCGCCAAACGACAACTCGCGCAAAGCCGGGACGGAAATGATCGGCAGCCCCCACTCGTCTGCCAGCGGCCGGGCCGTTTGCGTGCAGCGGAGCAAATCGCTTGCGTACAGCGCGACAGGCCGTTTTCGTTGCTGCGACAATCGCCGCGCCAGCTCGCGCGCCTGCCGCTTCCCCTTTTCGTTCAAAGGAACGTCACTATGTCCCAGATATTTGCGCTCCCGATTGCTGTCCGTCTCGCCGTGCCGTATCCAGAGCCACTTCATGCCCACCAGCTCCCGACCAGTACGAGCAGCATGACCGCCTCGCCGCTTTCGATCATGGCGCCGTAGCAGTCTCCGTTCAGGCCGCCGAGCTTGCGGGCGACCGAGCGGGAAAACAGCAGCACGAACAACAGCGAGACGGCCATTGCCGCGACGACCTGCAACCCTCCGGCGAACCAGCCAGCCGTGGCGAGAACGATGTATCCGGCGGCGATGACGACAGGCGACAGCCCTGCGCTGATGCCTGTGCCGATCCCTTTTTCCTCGGATACATACGGCCACAGGCGAATCGACAAAAGCACATGTGTCCGCGCTATGGCAGGAACGAATACGAGAAGCCCTCCCCAACCCGGATGCGCCAGCTCCGCGACGGCCCCTGCCTTGAGCAAAAGCAGCAAGATCGCGGCCAAAACGCCCATCGCGCCCACGCGGCTGTCTTTCATGATTGTGAGCATCTGCTCTTTTGGGCGACTGCTTCCCAGTCCGTCCGCCAAATCCATCCAACCGTCCAGATGCAGTCCGCCCGTGATGTACACCCAGACAGCGAGCGTCAGCACGGCGGACAGCCACGGGCCAAAGAACACAAGCCCCGCCTGGTGGACGCCCCATAGCACCACGCCTATGACCAGCCCGACTGCCGGATACCAGTTAACGCTTTTTTTCCACGCCTCGTCGGATGGGCGCAGCCACGGAACCGGAATCCGGGTGAAAAACGCGAGCGCGTGCCAAAATGCATTCATCCTTTGATCCTCCACGGAATCCCGGCCATGACCGCATAGACCGTCTCTGCCTGGCGCGCAGCCCGCTGGTTGACGTCGCCCAGCACGTCTGCGAACCAGCGGCCGAGCCGATTCATGGCGACACCGCCCAGCCCGACCTCGCTCGTGACCGCAATCACTTTTTGCGGGGAGCGCCGGACAAGCCCCAGCCACGCCTCTGCCTCTGCAAGCAGCGCCTCTGTGTGCGCCTCGCTTCGCCACTCTGCTTCCTCGACGCTCATCAGCCGATTGCTCACCCACGTGGACAAACAATCGATCAGCACGACGTCGTAAGGTGTGCCAGCAGGCTCGTAGTCGCACAGCCGCTCGCCGACCTCCACGCTGCCCCACTGCTTCGGCCGCCGCTCCTTGTGCCGCGCAATCCGTTGCCGCATCTCCTCGTCCCACGCCTGACCCGTCGCCACGTACAGGACGCGCTCTCCGGCCTGTTGCGCCAACTCTTCCGCAAAGCGGCTTTTTCCCGAGCGCACGCCGCCTGTCACCAGCACCAGACTCATCGCTCTCCGCTCCCTTCGCTGTGTACCTCGTGTACCTCGCGCAAGGCCACGATCAAGCGCGCATTGTCTTTTGGCCCGCGAACGGCAATGCGCACGTCACGCGCCGTCAATCCGGGGTACATGGCGCAACTGCGGATCAGCACGCCTTTTTTGCCGAGCCGCTCTTGCAGCTGTGCGGCTGGCAAGCCCTCCGGCGAGCGAAGCAGCAAAAAGTTCGCCTCCCCCGGCCAGACCTTCCAGCCCAGCTCCCCGCGAATGAACTCAACCAGGCCAGCGCGCTCCCTGGCGATCAGGCTGCGTGTCCGCCGCTCGTACTCCCGCTCCTGCAAGCACAGCTCCCCCGCCAACAGCGCAAGCGCATTCACGCTCCAGCTCACCTGCTTCGCGCGCATTTTCGCAATCGCGTCCGGATGAGCGATCGCGTAGCCGAGACGCAAACCGGGGATCGCGTACATTTTCGTCATCGACCGCAACAAAATGACGCGGGGAAAGCGCTCCAGACGACTTGCCAGCGTAAACTGGCGGCTTTCCTCCACAAAGTCGAGAAACGCCTCGTCCACGACCAGCCACGTATCGGTCTGGGCCGTCCAGTCCGCCATCTGCAACAGCTCCTGCGGCTCATACACGATGCCAGTCGGATTGTTCGGCGAGCCGACAAACACCAGATCGGCCTGTTCAAACAGCCGGTACAGCTCGGCGCTGTCGGCCTTGTAGCCGTTCGCTTCGTTTCCGTAGCAGCCGATGACGGTTGCGCCAAACTGCTCGGAAAGCTCTGCATATTCCGAAAAGCAAGGATAAATCACGCCGACCGTTTGCGGCTGCAGCCCGAGAATCGCGAGCGCCATCGCCTCCGCCGCTCCGTTCGCAGGCAAAAGCCATTCCTCTGGCAACTGCAACCGCTCTGCCAACGCCCGGCGAAACTGGCGATGCCCAGGGTCCGGGTAACGCAGCACGGCAGACAGCGAGGCCAACAGCATCTCGCGCACGCTGTCCGGCATGCCCAGCGGGTTGATATTGGCACTAAAATCAAGAAATTGGCCCGGCTCCATCCCAAAGCGGTCCGCTGCCGTCAACAAATCTCCACCGTGGCCGTACGCTTCCAGCACATTCATCAAAACTCTACCCCCAGCACCGCTGGTATTCCTTCCTCGTAGTAATGCTTGATCGGCTTCATCTCTGTCACCAGATCGGCCATGTCGATGATTTCCTGCTTGGCGCTCCGCCCCGTCACGACCAGATGCACATGGCTCGGCCTGTTTTGAATCGCTTCCAAAACGTCCGCGAGCGGCAGCACGTCCGCAATGGGAAAACGGTCGATCGCCAGCGCATTGTTCAGCTCGTCGAGAATGACGACGTCGTACTCGCCCGAAGCGAGCTTTTCCCGGGCGTATGCCCACGCCTCCTTCAGCGCCGCCCGATGCTCCTCCGGCGTCTTCGTCCAGGTGAAACCTACGCCTTTTTGCACGATTTCAATGCCCAGCCTGTCGAAGACGAGTTTTTCTCCGTACGTGCGCTCCGGCGACTTGATGAACTGGATCATGATAACCTTCTTGCCTCGTCCAGTCGCCCGCACAGCCAGCCCCACCGCTGCTGTTGTCTTTCCTTTGCCGTCTCCGGTGTAGACCAAAAACAGGCCCCGCTTGTTGCCCAAGTACGGTCACCCCCCAAATAAATGGTAGGCCCCGTTGCCCATCCCTCATCATTTTCGGAGGCACAGCGCTCCAAAAATGCAGGGTAGGCTCCGTTGCCGATTCAACTGTTTTCCCTCGCTTCGTGATTGACCTGACGGAAACAAGGAGGAGTTAGCCGTTTTGCCCCCTGTTTCGCGTTCCGTGTACAAAAAAACGCCTTGTTTCCCCAAACCTCCAAGGAAAACAAAGCGCGGATAGCCGACTGCAACAATCCTCACCTCATCCTTTGACCCGAAGGAAATCAGTGTACACATCAAAACAGGCAGGTCTCCTGGCTCAAGGATCATCGCCCTTCTTCCTCCTTCCCGCACGCTGGCGTGCAGTGGATGGCGCCGTTGCCCAGAAGAAGAGCTCCTCTTTTACAGTGGCGGGACCGCGTTGGCTTTTCACCAAACTTCCCTTTTAACCTCGCTTTCGCAAGCTGCCGCTCGCAAAAAACAAGGACCTGTTTTTCTACGCTATTCAAATGTCGTTCGTTTCCATGACCATGGCTTGTTTTAATAATAGCAAATGCTCCCAGGGATTCAAGCAAAAGCTGCAATCCGGCAAAGAGCGAAGCTGAAAAGTAGTCGTTTCTTCACGGATGTTTCCTGCTCCCCTGCAACCTTGTCATCAGGCGGAGGCAGGCCGCCTTATTGTAAAATAGTACCGCACATCCTATAAAATGCCGCGAGGAAAAACACAGATGAAAAAAATGCAGCAGGTCGGCCTGCTGACCTTTCTGCTCAGCGCCGCCCCCTTCTCTTTTGCCCAGTCCGCTCCGCACATCCAGGTAGCCGTAAACGGAGAGTACGTCACCTTTCCCGACACCCAGCCCTACGTAGACCCAAGCACGCAGCGCACCATGGTTCCCGCCCGGTTTGTCGCGGAAAAGCTCGGCCTTGGCATGCAGTGGCACCCACAGACGAGCCAGATGACGCTCCGGAAAGAACCGAACACCATTCAGTTGACCATCGGCCAGGACTACGCGCTGGTCAACGGCAAAAAGGTACGCTTCGACGCCCCGGCCGTCCTCCGCAACAACCGCACGATGGTTCCGCTCCGCTTCATCAGCGAGCTGTTTGACGCCCGGATCGAGTGGCTGGCCGAGCGCAACCTGGTCGCGATCACCACTTCCGGCCATGCGAGTGCAATCCCTCCGGCCTCTGTGCCGCCTGCTCCCGACAGCACCTGGCAACATCGGCGCAGCACGTGGCTTTGGGATGCCAGCCTGCTCTACACCCAGCAAGAGCAGATTATCCAGTTTGCCAGCGAGCATCAATTGAGCGCGATCTACCTGCAAATCGACCGGGACATCCCGCCGACTGTCTACCAGCAGTTCATCCGCAAGGCGCAGGAAAAGCAAATCGCCGTAGAAGCGCTGGAAGGCCGTCCCCAATGGTCTTTTCCTGCAAGCCATGGCGAGCTCAAGGCGTTTATCAACTGGGTCCGCGCGTACAACGCCTCGGTCGCCGCGCAAGAGCGGTTCGCCGGACTGCACTTTGACATTGAGCCGTACATTTTGCCGGAATGGAAGTCAAATCGCGACAAAATCGTGCAAAGCTGGATGGACACGGTTCGCCTGATCGAAAAAGACAGGCGGGCAAGCGGGCTTACGCTCACGCTCGACATCCCGTTTTGGCTCCATCAGGTCAAGGTTCCGGGCACGAATTACAGCTTGAGCGCCTGGATGCTGGAAAAGGCAGATGCGGTAGTCATCATGGACTACCGCAATGTCGCACTGGGCCAGGACGGGATCATTGCCAACGCTCATCCGATTTTGCGGGAAGCGGCCACGCTGAAAAAGCAGGTGATCGTCGCCGTAGAGACGGCTCCCAGCAACGAAGGCCCCCACACGAGCTTTCACGCGCTGCCGCTCCAGACGATGAAAACCGAGTTGCAGGTAGCACAGGAACATCTCGGGCGTTATGCGAGCTTTGCCGGCTTTGCGATTCACGATTACAACCATTGGGTCAGGCTAAAGCAGGGCGGTTCCTGATTCCCCCGCCTGTCGCTGCGCTTTTCGTTAAAATAATTTTCATTTGATATTGATTATAAATATCATTCGTGATAATTTGGTACCAGACCTATTTTTCGAAAAACAGGAAAGAGGAGATACACGATGAGCGCACGCATTGGCCTTCCCGCCCCCGATTTTACAATGGACACGGTAACGTTTGAAAACGGCTTCCCTGTTCCGAAAAGCCTGGTAGATTACCGCGGCAAATGGCTGCTGTTGTTCTTTTATCCATTTGATTTCTCCAAAGTCTGCCCCACCGAAATCCTCAGCCTGAATCGGCGAATCAAGGAGTTTGCCGCTCTGAACGTCGAGGTGCTCGGAGTGAGTGGCGACAGTATTCATACACACAAAGCCTGGATGAGAGCGAGTGACGGAATCGGCCCGCTGTCCTTCCCGCTGGCTTCGGACTACAGCAAAGAAGCTACCATCAGCTACGGCGTGCTGGACGAAGCCACCAAAGCGCCGCTGCGCGCCAGCTTCATCATCGACCCGGAGGGCATTCTGCAGTATTCGGTCATTTCCAACTCCAAAGTAGGCAGAAGCGTGGACGAGACACTGCGTGTCATCGAAGCCCTGCAATCCGGCGGCCTGTGCCCGATGGATTGGAAGCCGGGACAAAAAACGATTTCGTAACGATTGTCTCCCCGGTAATAAGACCTCGGTCGCGCAAGCAGATGCATGAGCATCGGCTCCGGCCGATTTTTTTATCTGCATCCCTCCTCGTGCCTTGAAACGTTCTTCCCTCCCGCTCGTCAAAGGGATATACGGATCAAATATGTAGTGGGGTGACTGGAATGAACATCAAACGTACTTTCATGGTTCTGTCTACTCTCGGCTATCTTGCGCTTTCCATGACGAACCAGGCTGTTGCAGCGACTTCTTCGTTTACGGACGTGAACGACGTAGCCGCGAAAGAAAAAATTATCTCTTTGCAGCAGAGAGGAATTTTGCACGGGGTAAACGACAAGCAGTTCATGCCGGACGCTACGGTTACGGCTGCCCAAGGAATCCAGTTGATCGTCAATGCTCTTGGCTTAGATATCGACAACATCCGTTTTATCCAGGAGCCAAAAGCTACGCACTACTATGCAAAAGCAAACGATAACGCGTGGTACGCCCCTGCCCTGATTATTGCCGCCCACAACGGACTGCAACTGCCAGCAGATCTGGACCCGAACCAGGCATGGTCGCGCGAACAGTTTCTGTACCATCTCGTCACTGCCATCGAGCAGCACGGGCAACTCCCCATGATTAACCTCGCTCCCGTTGCGATCAAGGACGAAGATGCGCTGAATCCGAGCTATCAAGGGGCGGTCCAGCGAGCCTTGCATTTTGGCATCGTCAAGCTGGATGCCGAGGGCAGCCTGCATCCGAAAGCGACCCTGACCCGCAAGGAAGCCGCTGAATTTATTTACAACGCCATTGAATATTTACAAGCCCATCCCGCCCCGGCGGCAGAGAACGTTCAGCCGTAATCTCCGGATCGGTTTGGTGCCCAAAAGCAAAAACGCTTCCCGCGAAGTTTCCGGGGAAGCGTTTTTCTATGTGTGACGGGTACATTCCGGTCTGGCGGGAAGCCGTTAAGCCCGGCCGCTGTTTCCTCCCCTTGCCGACAACCTCTGCTTCACTTTTCTCCCATCGTTGCGATTTTTGACACGTTTTATAGCCCGTTTGAGTCATCCGAAAAGGAAAAGGGACTGCTATCCTGAAGGTAGCTGACAGCCCCTTCCCAAGGAGGAACATTCGAGAGCTCTCATTACAAAGGGGGAATCTACCCTGACGCGCACGAAAAACAACCAAACCGCATTCCGCCTGCTGCTGGCAGCCTCATTGACGCTTGTGCTCATCCTGCCAGCGGCTTATCCGGCGCAGGCGGAAGCGTCCCTGCAGGCGCTGATCGACCAGGCGGCGCCGGGCGACACCGTTATGATACCGGAAGGCACGTACGAAGGCCCCATCCGCATCGCGAAGCCGCTCAAGCTCTTGGCAAAAGGCGAAGTCAAGCTGACCAATCCGAGCGAAGAAGCGGCGCTGACGATCGCGGCGGACGGCGTGACCCTGCAAGGCATCACCGTGCTGGACAGAAGGATCAACAGCGAGGATGCCGCCATCATCGTATCCGGCAGCCGGAACCTGCTGGAGAACATCACCGTGGAAACGATGGGAACCGGGGTTCAACTGCGGGGCGCGAACGCCAACACGCTACGCAACGTGTCGGTCATCGGCAAGGTAAAGGACAGAGGCAGCACAAGCAACGCCGGCATCGACCACAGCGCGCATCTGTCCAACAGCCAGAGCAAGCCGAAGCCGGTCGTCCAGGCCCAAAAAGGCAACGGCATCGACCTGTACGACTCGCACGACAATCGCCTGATTGAAAATCGGGTCATAAACGTCTTTGACGGGATTTACCTGGAGAAAAGCACGAGGAACGAGCTTACGCAAAACCGGGTGGAAAAATCGCGCTACGGCTACCACCTGATGGGCACGAGGCAAACCTCCCTCAGAAACAATACAGGCAGCGAAAACGTGACAGGCGCCATGCTGATGGAAACCGCCGATGCCACCGTCGTGGGAAACCAGTTTTTGAAGCAGCAAAAAAACCCGAATTCCCAGGGCATCCTGCTCTACGACGTGCAAAACTCGTTGCTGGCGGACAACCACATCGAAGGAAACCGCGTCGGGTTATACCTGGAGCGCTCCAGCGGGATTACGGTCAAAGGCAACCGGCTCGCGCTCAATTTCGTCGGCATGCAACTGATCGCCTCCACGGGAAATACGTGGACGAACAACCAGTTCATCTCCAATGTCATCGCCGCCCAGGCGCAGGACAGCGCGACGGACAACCTGAACGGCAACTACTGGGACAACCTGCTCGGCCTGGATGTGGACGGCGACCGCAAAAGTGATTTGCCGTACGAAATGAATCCGTTTTATCTCAGCCTGACAGAAGCGATCCCCGCGTATCAGCTGTTTTTTCAATCGCCGGGCTTCGTCTTTCTGGAAAATCTGTTTACAAGCGGCGCAGGCAGCCCGATCCGGGACGAAACGCCGCTGATGCCGACCTCTGCCGCCACGTCTGCCGACGACCTGCCAACCGGCAGCTGGGGCGCAGGCATTCTTGGCCTTATTCTTCTGGCAGGAAGCTGCACATTCATGTACGTAGGAGGGAAAAAATCAGGATGAAACTGAAAAAATGGGGAGCTACACTGGGAGCAATCGCAAGTATCAGCCTGCTCATCGTCGGCTGCGGCAAGGAAGAAGCGCAGCCTGTCGAGATCGCAGAAGGGGTAGACAAATGCGATGTTTGCCACATGCACGTTCCCAACGATCATAACGCAACCGAAATCATTCTGAAGAACGGCAAAGCGCTCAAATTCGACGACATCGGCTGCCTGCACGAATGGACGGAACAGCACGGCACCGATGAAGTCGCCATGCAGTACGTCCGCGACTACTACACGGCGGAGTGGACAAAAGCCGAGCAGGCGACATTCGCCTATGACAAGGAGTTCAAAACGCCGATGAGCTACGGCATCTACTCGTTCAAGGACAAGGCAGAGGCAGAAAAATTCGTCGCAGAGCAAAAGAAAGGCGTCATCATGGACGCAGAAGGTTTGAAAAACCATACGTGGGAGCGCAGCATGAGCGAGCCTATGAAAAAGGACGGAAACTCTTCGGAAGGACATTCTTCCGGTGAACAGCAATCGGGCGGCAGCGAGAACGGCACACAGAGCGCCCCTTCGCACGGCAGCAGCACGCCGACAAAAACACACCACTAATAGAGGAAGTGGAGAGCCTTGCACATCCAACTGATCGCCAAACGGGAAGTGAAGGTAGGCTTCCGCAATCCGTGGTCCTACTCCTTTCTGGCGCTGTTTTCCCTGTTTAGCCTGGGGCTTCTCATCATCCAGTCGCAGTCCTACATGACGGGCTATACGTACACCACAGGCACCATGCTCAACCTGATCCTGTACTTGCTGCCGCTGATGACGATGCTGCTCTCCTCTTTTTCCCTTACAGCCGAAAAAGAGGAAGGCAACTGGCAGCTCCTCTCCACCTACGCGATGACAACCTCGTCGTTTCTCGTGGGCAAATACGTGGGGCAGGCGCTGGTGCTCATCGCTATCGTCAGCTTCGGCTACGGCATCTCCGGCGTAGCCGGGCTGCTGCTCGGAAAAAGCTTCACCTTTTCCACCTTGCTGTTTTTGCTCGTCTTTTCCATCTGCCTCATCCTGCTGTTTTTAGGAATCGCCATGGTGATCGGCGCGTTGTGCCGCAACCGCTGGCAAGCCTTGACGATGGGCGTCAGCATCTGGTTCTTCTCCATTTTGGCCTGGCCGACGCTGTTGATTTCCCTGCTCAGCTTCGTGCCGTATACGTGGATCAAACCATTGCTGCAAATCGTTACCTTTTTCAACCCGGCTGAATTCGTGCGGATTTACTCTGTGACGAGGCTGGGCGGCGGCGCGATCTTCGGCCCCGAATACTACAAGTGGATGTACTGGATGGACTCTGCGCTCGGCGACGTTTGCTTCGTCGCGCTCTGTCTGCTCTGGATTGGCGCAACCTTGTGGATCGCGATCCGGGCGTGGGAAAGGAGGTAACACCATGCAAGCTTTCGGACTTACAGTCGATCAGGTAAGCAAAACGATCAATGACAAAACGATTGTCCATCCTTTCAGCCTGCGCATCGAGCCTGGCGAGGTCGTCGCCCTGTGCGGCGGAAACGGCGCGGGCAAAAGCACCATCCTGCGCATGCTGGTCGGCATCCTCCGCCCTACCTCCGGCACGATCCGGCTCAACGGCTTACGTTGGGAGGAAGATCGCGTCGCGTACTTGCAGCAGATCGGGTATATGCCTGACCACTTCTCCTTCAGCGCTGGCCTGACTGCGCGGGAGACGCTGGCATTCTACGCCGCCCTGCGCAACCGCACCGCCGAGGACGCCGACAGACTGCTGAAGGCGGTCGGCCTGTACGATGTCCGCAACAAGCGCGTGGCGCACTTTTCCAAAGGGATGCAGCAGCGGCTGCTGTTCGCCCAGGCGATTCTGGCGCAGCCCGCGCTCGTCGTCCTGGACGAACCGACGAACGGCCTCGATCCTTACTGGATGGATGCCTTCATCGACCTGGTGCGTGAACTGCGGCTGGCGGGACAATCCGTCATCTTCTCGACGCATCAGCTCCAGGTAGCCGACGCGGTCGCGGATCGGGCGATTTTCCTCATGAACGGCCAAATCGTCCGCGACGACACGATGGACAGCTATCGGGAGCAGTATGGCACGGTCGGATTGTACGGCGCGTTTGCCGAGCTGGTATCGCGTGTGCATGCGTGACATACGCCACGACAACAAGAGCTTGGGAATGCGCCCAAGCTCTTTGTTGTCGCTGCGAATACACGCAGGGGATAACCGCCGTTTCCTTGCCGCATGTTCGTTCGTCCTTTTCCCCGCGCTGTTCAAATCGCCTTGGCTTCCATATAAAAAACAGATAAAAACTTTTTCACGCTGATCCGGCACTTCGTCGTTTTTTCCCCAGCCTCCAGCTCCTGCATCCGTTGGCGAATTTCCTGAAAATCGAACAGGCGCGGGGCAAAATGCTCGAAGGTCGGGTTGGCGTAATCGGTCAGGCCGAGCGAGGACAGATGCGTAAACGCTTGCAGCACCATGCGGCGAATGCGCTGCTCCATCGCGCGCACCTCTTTGGTCAGCGCCTGTTCATCGAGGTTGCCGTGCAGCTTGGTCAAAATTTGCGTGTACAGCTCCTTCAACTGCAAATCGCGCAGCCTGTCCACTTCCCGCTCGTTCTGGGCAAGCCAGCCCATGATGATCAAAAGATCGTGCGCTCCCGCCTCGCTGGCAATCCCAAGCTGCAACAGCAACTGTCTCGCTTTTTGCGCGAGGCTCTCTGTGTCGGACGACTGGCTTTTCAGCCCGCTCGTCGGCTGCTCTTTTCCTTTGACATCGAGAATTTGCAGCGACCTGCGGATGGATTGCAACGAGGCCTCCAGCGTCAAGTAATCGGACACCCTCCTGAGCACAGATATGACTTCCAGGCGGTTGATCGGCTTTTGAATAAACGTATCAATCCCCTGCAAGTAAGCCTCCCCGATCATCTCCTTGTTCTCCACCTGGGAAACCATGATGAATCGGCCCGTGAACCCTTCCGCTTGCAGCTTCTTGATCGTCTGGATGCCGTCCAATCCCGGCATGAGCAGGTCGATCAGCACGACATCTACCCCGTACAGTTGGTCGATGGAGACGCTGCTGCCATCGCTGGCCTGTCCCACGATCTCGCCCAGGCCGCTGTCGGCAATAATGCGTTCCAGCATGCGGCGCACCACGGCGTCATCTTCAATCAAAAAGAAACGTATCATCGGCTATCCCCCCTCCCCTCTCAGCAGTTGATCCGTGGGAATCCGCACTTCAAAATGAGTCCACGCCTCTCTGTCATGCAACATTTGCAACTGTCCCTGCAAACTCTGCACGATACCCCTGGCATGTGTCAGCCCAATGCCGGTGGACGCATTTCCTTTTTCATCATACTTGGTCGTATAGCCTGCTTCAAATACCCAGTCCCGTTCCTCCTGCGAAATCCCGGGTCCGCTGTCCAACACGGAAAAGACGATGTACCGCCCGTCCAATTGAACATTCAGTACAATGGTACCCGATTCGTCAATCGCCTCTACTGCGTTGGCGACGATATTGTTCAACACAGACAGGAGCGCGTAGATCTGATTCGTCGACAAGCTGGCCTGACAGCTCCATGTAAACTGAATCTGTTTTCCCAGCATGTCCGCATACTTCCGGTTGGCTCTCATGACCAGGTCGCACAGTTCGCCGATCGGCAGTTGGGAGGCAAGTCCTTCCTGATGAATCAGTTTGGAGATGCCGGCGAGAATGCGCTGCGAATCTTTTTTCACCTCATGCACATTTTCGGCAATCGCCAGCGCCGTCGGGGATTCCGCATGCGCTGAGGTCAAGAGTCGCCTGTACAGCCGATAGCTCTCGCGCGTGATGTCTTCCAGCTGTGTCATCGACTTGCGCAAGTAAAACGCCTCTTCGTACAGCTCCGTATTAATCATCCGCAGCCGCTCCAGCTCCTGCTGCCGCACCTCGCCGACCGCGCGAATTTGCCGAATCGAGACGCTGTTGTACAAACCGACGGCAAAGAAGCTGCGCAAAATCCCGAAGACCAGAAGCATGAAAAAACTTTGCCACGCAAGCGGCGGAAAGTCGGTAAAATGCTCGCGCACCCGCAGCTCGACCAGATTGGACAAAAAGTCAATGGAAGCGCCGATCAGCCCCAGCTTCAGCGGAAACTCCAGGTAGTCTCGGGCTCGCAGCACACGGAACAAAATCGCGAAGCTGAAGTAGTAAAAGGCGGACGGCATGTGAACGGCCACGCTCTCAAGCAGCGTCCGGTACGCCATCAGTTGATCCAGTCCGACGCGAAAGAAGAAAATGAACGTCCCGGTCAAAAAGCCGGTCAAAATGACAGGCACAAACGAAAACCAGAGCAAGCCGAAAAAGAAAGCGGCAATCCCCAGCGAGAAACGAAACGATCCTCCGAGCGGATTGACTTTCATCTCTCCGAAAAAAGCGGTCGCCAGCAGAATAATCATGAGGACCAACAAGCGCTCGCGCATAGATGCCCCCTTTTGCACATAAAAAGATCTCCTATTCCTCATTTTACAAAGAACTGGAGATCGGAAAAGATGCTTTTCATCAGGCATGTTTGTTTTCAAGACGTCTGGATACGATGGACAACGCGTAGTTGACCACAAAATACATGACCGCCACCAAGAGGAAAATCGGAATCACGTAGTTGACGTTGCGGCCATTGATGATCTGCGCATGGTTCATCAGCTCTGGCAGCGCAATGACGACGGCGAGCGAGGTGTCTTTCAGAAGCGAGATAAACTGGCTGACGATAGGCGGAACCATCCGTCTGAGCGCCTGTGGAAGCACGATGTGCCACAGCGTCTGCACGTAGGTAAGGCCGGAAGAACGTGCAGCCTCAATCTGCCCTTTTTCTACCGATTTCAACCCACTCCGCACAATCTCCGACAGCATCGCAGCCTCAAAGATGACCAGCGCCAGCACAGCGGCATAAAATTTGTCCAGCTTGATGCCGACCTCCGGCAAGGCAAAGTATGTGAAAAAAATAATCAACAAGAGCGGCAAGTTGCGGATCAGCTCGACGGCGGTAGCCAATACCTGCGAGACGACGGGGATTTTCGCGTAGCGAAGCACCCCTACGACGATGGCGATGGCAAAGCTGAACACGATGGATAAAAAGGCAACTTGCAAAGTAATCCAGAAACCTTCGAGCAGGAAGGCCAAATGACTGGGTGCGTATGCTCCGATAAAGTCCATGATGTCCCCTCCCCCTTAGCGGTTGCCCGCCAAGCGTCGCTCCAGATAGCCTACGAGCATGCTCAACGGAAGTGTCAGAATCAGATAAAAGACAGCGACAAAAATGTACACGTCGAACGTCACAAACGTATCGGCGGAAACCAGGTCGCCGAAGTACATCAGATCAAGACCAGCGATGACGCCGAGCACCGAGGAGTTTTTCACCAGGTTGATAAACTGGTTGCCCATCGGCGGGATGACGACCTTGATCGCTTGCGGCAAGATGATGTAGCGCATCGCCTGGTTGTAGGTCAACCCCGAGGAACGGGCGGCTTCCATTTGCCCTTTGGGAATGGCTTGAATCCCGGCACGAATCGTCTCGGCGATAAAGGCAGCCGTATAGACGGTCAGTCCGAGCGTTCCCGCCACAAAGGGCGCGAGTACAATCCCGATCGCTGGCAGGCCGACAAAGAACAGGAAGACGACGAGAATCAGCGGAATATTGCGCACAAACTCCACATAAGCCGTACCGATCCAGTTGAGCAGGCGAATCGGCGATATTCGAAAAATAGCGAGAAGCGTCCCTAAGGCAAGGCTCCCGACGAGTGCGAGCAAGCTGGCCTGCACGGTGTTCCAGAAGCCTTCGAGAAACATGTCCCAGTGCTCAAACAAGATGGAAAAATCGATCATCTCTGTTGCGATCCCCCTAGTCGTAGGAAAATAAGGGGATGAGCGGCAGAGTGAACCGCTCATCCGTCATGGAGTCGAACCGCTTATTTGGTTGGTTTTTCCCCGATCCATTTTTCATAAATCTTGTCGTACTCACCGTTTTCCTTCATTTCTTTCAACACGTCGTTTACCGTTTTCACAAACTCGGCGTCGCCTTTTTTGATCGCGATTCCGTACGGCTCTTCGGTGAAGGTTTCTTCCGTTACGCGGTAGTTTGGATCTTGCTTCGCCATTCCGTACAACAGCGCGTTATCGGTCGTCAGCGCGTCACCTTGTCCAGCTTTGAGCGCCGTAAAGGCTTCCGCGTAGTTTTCAAATTCAAGCACTTCGACATCCGGTGCGCTCTCGCGAATGTTTTTCGCGGAGGTCGAGCCTTTTGCGGTCAGCACTTTCATGCCTTTTTGCAAGTCTTTCAGACTGTTAATCGGGCTGTCCTTTTTCACCAGCAAGGACTGGCCTGCCATGAAGTACACATCGGAGAAGTCTACTTCTTTTTTGCGTTCCTCGGTAATGGTCATTGTCGCGATAATCGCGTCGATCTCGCCGTTTTTCAGCATCGGGATGCGCGTTTTGGAGGTAACTTCCTTCAGCTCGATTTTGTTTTCGTCGCCGAGCACTTTTTTCGCAATCGCTTTGGCGATGTCGATGTCGAAGCCTTCTACGTTTCCTGTCGCCGGGTCTTTCAAACCGAACAGGTTCAGGTCGTACTTCACGCCTACGACAAACTTGTCTCTTTCCTTGATTTTAGCCAATGTTCCGGTACCGGTTGCCGCCCCTGTCCCCGCAGCGCCTTCTGTGCCTCCTTCGGTCTTACCCCCGCCACAGCCTGCGAGTGCGGTAGCGCTAAGCATCAAAACAAGACCCATACCTGCGAGTTTTTTCCATACACTTTTCTTCATCTGAATGACCCCTCATCTCTTTTTTTATGGTTGAATGTAAATATCTAGTGATTCAAAATCCGGCTCAGGAACAGGCGCGCACGCTCTTCCTGCGGATTTTCGAAAAATTCCTGCGGCGTAGCTTCTTCGAGAATTCTGCCCTGATCCATGAACACGATCCGGTCCGCCACCTCGCGGGCAAAGCCCATTTCGTGCGTGACGACGACCATCGTCATGCCTTCCTGCGCCAGCTTTTTCATGACGTCCAGCACTTCCCCGATCGTCTCGGGATCGAGCGCCGAGGTCGGCTCGTCAAACAGCATGATTTTCGGCCGCATGGCCAGTCCGCGCGCAATCGCGACACGCTGCTGCTGACCGCCGGAGAGCTGATTCGGAAATTTTTCCGCCTTTTCCGGAATTCCCACTTTTTCCAGGTAATAGAGGGCGGTTTCCTCCGCTTCCTTCTGCGATACGCCCAGCACCTTGATCGGCGCCAGCGTAATGTTTTCCAGCACTGTTTTGTGCGGGTACAGATTAAAATGCTGGAACACCATGCCGATATTGCGGCGCAGCTTGTTGATGTCGGTGTTTTTGTCGTTTACTTTTATCCCGTCCACCAGCAATTCTCCGCTTGTAACCGCTTCCAATCGGTTGATACAGCGAACCAGCGTACTTTTTCCCGAACCAGACGGGCCAATGACGACGACAACTTCTCCCTGGTTGATATGCAGGTCGATGTTTTTCAGGACGTGAAAGCTCCCGTAATGTTTGTTCACTTGATGAAAACTAATCAACCAGATCCCCCCTTGCTCTCTGTCATAGTTTGTATCGTAATTGACGAACTACTCGAATCTACAGAAAAATACAAAGTGTTTTATTTTTCTTTATCATTTTTCTACACAGCTAGACGAAAAACGGGAGGCTCGATGGGGCACAGGGGCATGAAAAACAAACAGCCAGCCGCTCCTTGCCGTTTGGCCTGGAGACGACTGGCATCATTTTCCTGAAAAAAGAACGGCTGCTCCTACTGCCGCAAGCGATTGACCCAGAAGCCGCCCTTGAGATTTTGAGGCTCAAAGGAGACGACAAAGGCTTTTGGCGCCATTTCGTGGATCAGCTGCCACAGTTTTTTTTCGTTGCTGCGTTTGGTCAATGGCGAGTCCTTTCAAATAGACGAATACTTCCACCATCGCCAACAGCGAAGCCAGCAATCGGTAACCTTTAATCACCATCAACAGTCGCAGCGTGAAGCACGACACGTACAAAATGTTGATCCCGATGATGATCCACACAAACTCGAAGCCCATTGCTCCCCGCCCCCTTATCAACATTGGAACATGGAGCTAAAAGGACGGGTGCGATGACCCGTCCTTTTAGCTGTAAACGCTGTTGTTCGATTGTTCTTTTTTCAGTCGCGCATCCAGCACGAAGTTCCCGAATGGCAAGAGTGAAGCGAGAAAGGCTCCGATCACCTTGAGAATGGACCATCTGTCTTTCCAGGTAACATGAGCCAGTGCCAAAAGGTAAAGGACAAAAAACAGCCCATGCAGCGATCCGACGATTTTTACTGCGGCCGGAAAATCGAGCCAATACTTGAGCGGCATGGCAATCAAGAGCAATACCAGATACGAGATTCCTTCGATAATGCCGATGACGCGAAAACGTCCGAGTGCAGTCTTCATCATATGCAGCTACCATCCTTGCCTGTCATTATCATCATTATAAAGGATAAACGATCGAAAGAACGGGAACCATTCATTGTTCATAATAAATTCAAAACTAGCGAAGCCCGTTCGAGCACAAGACCGTACAACCCCATGCCCCTCGATTACCTGGTCTTCAGGATTGGGGTGCGGGGCGTTTTTTGCCCCCGCCGAGCACGCTCTCGTTCCCCATCAGCGCAATACAGATCACTGCGAGAACGGCAGGAATGAGCGCCCACATAAACGTGTGGGCAATCGAGGAAGCGAGAATATCCGTGATCGTCTCCAGCACAGGAGCCGGAATCGCCGCTCGTGCTTCCGGCGTCAATATCGCCCGCGGGTCCGTAATCGCACCCGCTGCCCCTTGCCCTGAAAAGGCTGCCGCCATGCCGTTTTCAAACTGGTTGCGTTGCAGGATACCGAACACGGTAATCCCCAGCGTCATCCCGAGCGAGCGGGAAAACGAGTTAGTTGAGCTGGCCGAGCCTCTCTGCCGCATGTCGAAGCCGTGAATCGCCGACATCCCTAACACGGAAAAGGAAAAGCCGACGCCAAAGCCTGTCAGAATCATGTAGACGGTGACAGTCGAACGGGCCACGTCTGGCGACAATGTACTGAGCAGAAAAATCCCCGGTACGAAAAAGACAGCGGACAACAGCATAATGTTGCGGAAACTCGTCTTCGTCGTAAGAAATCCGCCCAGCTGACTTCCGCATACAGAAGCGAGCATCATCGGCGTCAAGAGCAGGCCGGAATGGGAGGCAGACCCGCCGTACACGCCTTGAATGAAGATCGGCAAGTAGACCGTCGTAATGATAAAAGCCGCGCCGTACAAGAGAGCGACCGCATTGGTCGTCGCAAACAGCCTCTGTCGAAACATCGCAAACGAAATAATCGGTTCGGACGCTTTCTTTTCCACAAACAAAAAAATGACGAACAGCAGCAAAAAGGCCGCGAACAGTCCTGTAATCTGCACGGAGTCCCAGGCGTACTGATTGCCGCCAAGCTCCAGCGCAAACATCAGGCTGACAACCGCTCCCACAAGCGTGATCGCTCCCCACCAGTCGATGCTCTGCTTGCGATGCTCCAGCGACTCCCTGTAGTACACGGCGATCAACCAGAGCGACAACGCCCCGATCGGCACATTGATGTAAAAAATCCAGTGCCAGCTGGCATATTCCGTAATATACGCGCCGAGCAACGGCCCCAGTACGCTGGACGTGCCGAAAACCGCCCCGAACAGCCCCGTCATTTTCCCGCGCTTTTCCGGCGGAAACACATCAAAAATGATCGTGAAGGCAATCGGCATCAAAGCGCCGCCACCAATCCCCTGAATCGCCCGATACATGCTCAGCTCCACAATACTGCTGGCCGTTCCGCACAAAATCGAGCCTGCTAAAAAAACGATCAGGCCGAAGACGTAAAACCGCTTGCGTCCGTACATGTCGGACAGCTTTCCGAAGATGGGCATCCCGGCCATCGTCGCAACCATGTAGGCGGACGTCACCCAGACGAATTTGTCCATGCCGCCCATCTCGCCCACGATCGTCGCCATGGCTGTCGCCACGATCGTGTTGTCCATCGACGCCATCAACAGCCCCAGCATAAGCGATGCGACGACAAAATTTACCTTGCTTTCTTTGGCAATCATTGCCGTTATCCTCCCCATCCGTCAATTCAAACGATACTAGCGAGCATCGTCCCATCGGACCCAGGCCAAAGCAGAGGGCCGGAAGTTTTTTCGCAACCGCCATCCCGTCTTTGCTTGGCGGGCCCTGTCCAAAAAAGCACCTTCTCCGTGAAAAGAGAAGGTGCATGGACATCTACTCAGTTTGTTTTCAGCACATCGTGATCGACGTAACGCTCGCCATTCAGTTCGCTAATGACGTTAATCGCGACTTTGGCCCCGTCACCAGCGGTAATGATTGTATGTACGCTCACCCCTGCGCACGTGCCTGCCGCCCAGATGCCTTCGATGTTCGTTTTTCCTTGTGCGTCAACGTCTACCACCGTCTTGATGCGCGGCTCGGTGCCATCCTTCGTCTTGACGCCGATCTCTTCCGCGAGCGCTACTACCGCGCCTGTCGCCAGAATGACATGCTTCGCTTCGAACGAGCCTTTTTCTGCTGTTTCGACGACCAAGCCCTGCTCGGTTTTCCTCACGTTCGTTACCTGGTCTTCTACCAGCTCGGCCCCGAATTTGGCAGCCTGCTTTTTCCCTGTCTCAATCAGGTCAGGACCCGAGATTTCCATGATGCCATAATGGTTTTCCAGCCACGCGCGCTTGGTCATGCTCTTGTCGTTGTCAATCAGCAGCGTCTTTTTCCCTGCTTTCGCAGCAAACAAGGCTGCGCTCCCACCCGCTGGACCTGCTCCTACAATGACGATATCAAACAAAGAAATCTCCCCTTTCCAAAATCCGTTACACAACATAATTATATACTTTGTTTTGAAAAAGAAAAGGGCTTGGGAAGCAGCGGAGCAAGAAAAAGGCGCGAAACAAGCAGCTGATCGCTTGTCTCACGCCTTTGTTTTTATTCACCAGGCCCGTGCCTAGTATTTGTTGAACATCATGATCCAGATCGAACCCGCGATGATCGTAAACACGATCACAATCCCCAGAATCAATGTCTGTACATTGTAGCGCGGCTTTTCTCCCTCACGAATGTGCATGAAGAAGAACAATTGGACAACGAATTGCAAGATGGCCATCACCAGGATCGTAATGACGAGAGCCGTTTTTTCCATCATCTGGTTCATAACCAGCACCAGCGGGATAATGGTCAGCACAATCGAGAGGATGAAGCCGATCACGTACGACTTCAGCGACCCGTGATTGTGATGATCGCCGTGATTGTGATGTTGTGTCATCTTACATCACCCCCATCAGATAGACAACTGTGAAGAGGAAGATCCACACAACGTCCAGGAAGTGCCAGTACAAGCTCAGGTTGGTGATTTTGCGGCGCGTCACCGCCGTAATGCCGTGGCGCTTCACCTGCATCATCAGCGCGGCCATCCAGAACAGACCGACGGTTACGTGCAACCCGTGCGTACCTACCAGGGTGAAGAAGGCGGACCAGTAACCGCTAGTCGCGATGGTTGCTCCTTCATGCACCAAATGCGTAAACTCGTTGATTTCCAGCACGACGAAGGCCAGACCCAGCAAGGCCGTTACAGCCAGCCATGCGATCAGTTCTTTTACCTTGCCTTTGTTCATCGCCAGCACAGCCAGTCCGCTGGTAAAACTACTGGTCAACAGGATAAAGGTCGAAGCGATGATCCCAGGCATTTGAAACAATTCTTTTCCAGTCGGCCCGCCTGCAAAGTTACTCATCAATACCGCATAGGTGGCGAACAGCGTACCGAACAAAATGCAGTCCGTTACAACGAAAATCCAGAAGCCAAGAACCTTTAGTTGCTCATGCTCTTCATGATGGTCGTGTCCATGACTATGGTCGTGATGATTAGCCATCATTACAACACCCTCCCCAGTGAAGCCTCCGTGCGACGCACTTCATCCACCGGTACGTAATAATCCGTATCATATTGGAAGGAGCGTACCCACATGCACACGGCAACTCCGATGAATCCAACTACGGCCATCCATACCCATTCAAACGTGAAGCCAAATCCGATCAAGAACCAGAAGTTCGACATGATAATCGGAATACCCGAGTTCTTCGGCATATGGATCGGTTCCAAATGCACCGGTTCTTGTTTATACGTGCCGTTTGCTTTTGCTTGTTTGGTTGCCCACCAGTCATCCGCTTCTTTCACTTGCGGAACGACGGCGAAGTTGTAGAACGGCACAGGAGATGGAAGCGACCACTCCAGGGTACGTGCATCCCATGGATCTCCTGTCGTATCCTTTTCTCCGTGCTTGATGCTGTACGCGATTTGCCATACTTGGAAAATGAAGCCGATCCCCATCAAGAAGGCCCCGATGGTCGATACGAGGTTGAGGTCCTCCCAACCGCGATCCCAGCCGTATGTGTAGTAACGGCGAGTCATCCCCATGAAACCAAGCGCGTATTGCGGCATAAAGCATACGTAGAAACCAATGTTCCAGAACCAGAAGCCCCAACGTCCCAGCTTCTCATCCAGCTTGAAGCCGAACAGTTTTGGCCACCAGTAGTAAATACCTGCCAGGTAACCGAACACAACCCCACCGATCAATACTTGGTGGAAGTGAGCGATCAGGAAGTAGCTGTTATGGTACTGATAGTCAGCCGGAGCTACCGCCAGCATAACCCCAGTCGCTCCCCCTACGAGGAAGCACGGAATGAAGGCAATGGTCCACAGCATCGGTTGTTTAAAGGATATCCGACCACGGAACATCGTAAACAGCCAGTTAAACACCTTCACCCCGGTCGGGATCGCAATAATCATGGTGGTTATCGCAAAGAAGGCGATAACGCTAGCGCTTGTCCCCATGGTGAAGAAGTGGTGAGCCCATGTGAAGAAAGAGGCAATCGCAATGACCATGAGCGCCCACACCATGGATTTGTAACCGAAAATGCGCTTGCGCGAGAAGGTCGCAACGACCTCAGAGAAAATACCGAATGCTGGCACAACGACGATGTATACCTCAGGGTGTCCCCACATCCAGATGAGGTTGAGGTACATCATCGGGTTACCGCCGCCGTCCATCGTGAAGAAGTGCGCACCTGCAAAACGGTCAAGGAACAACAGGGCGATGGTAACAGTCAAGATCGGGAAAGCAAAGATAATCATGATGCTGGACGACAGTACGGACCAGGTGAACAGCGGCATTTTGGTAAGCGTCATACCTGGTGCACGCATTTTGAGAATCGTCACGATAAAGTTGATACCTGTTGCCAAACTACCGATACCGGAGATCTGAATTCCCCAGATCCAGAAGTTTTGCCCTGGTCCCGGACTGAAATCATTTTGCGACAATGGCGGATAAGACAGCCAGCCTGCGTCCGGAGAACCCCCGATAACGAAAGACAGGTTGAACAGCATGGCGCCCAGGAAGAACAGCCAGAAGCTGAGCGCGTTCAAAAACGGAAACGCAACGTCGCGCGCCCCGATTTGCAGCGGCACGACCATGTTGAACAAAGCGAACATCATCGGCATCGCCATGAACAAAATCATGATCGTACCGTGCGTGGTAAAGATCGCGTTATAGTGATCGGCATGCAGGAATTCCACATTCGGAAATGCCAGCTGCAGACGCATCAGCAGGGCGTCCACCCCACCGCGGAACAGCATGAGAAGCGATGAAATCAGGTACATGATCCCGATGCGTTTATGGTCAACGGTAGTCAACCATTCGCGCCAGAGCCAACCCCATTTTTTGTATTTGGTCAGGACAAACACGATCGCGAGTATTGTCAGCACAATCGATACGTCCGCACCGTAAATCAGCGGGTCACCCGTTACAAAGAACGTGGATGCAAATTCTTTAATGTCCTCCCACACGTGGTATTCCTCCTCCCTCTTGCCTAGTGTTTCATACTGGAATGATCCATTCCGTTCATGTTGCTCATCTCCGTAGACTCTTGCGACGTTTCCTTTGCCTTGTCGCCTGTCGGAGCAGGCGGTTGTTGCATCACATGATCCATATCGTGACCATGGCTGTATCGTTGCACAATCTCTTCAAACAAGCCTTTCGGGAAGGCAGAATACAGCTTTTTCTCCGACAATCCTTGTTTTTTCAGCTCGTTGTAGTCTTCTTTGGTCATGGCTGGCGCCGTACCTTTCACTTCCTTGACCCACTGGTCAAACTCTTCTTGCGGCTTCGCTACAACTTTAAACTGCATGTGAGCGAATTTCTCACCGGAGAAGTTGGCACTGAATCCGGCGTATTCGCCTGGCTCGTCTGCCTGGAGGTACAGTTCGGTTGCCATCCCTGCCATCGCGTATATCTGTCCGCCCAGCGAAGGTACCCAGAACGAGTTCATCGGCGCTTCCGCAGAAATCTGGAAGCGAATCGGTACGCCGACCGGAATCTCCAGATAATTGACCGTCGCAATGTTCTGTTCCGGATAAGTAAACATCCATTTCCAATCCAGCGCGGTCACTTGCACCGTCATCGGCGCCACTTCTTTGTTCGGCGACTCTTTCAGCGCGTACGTATCGCGAACGGTGAAGTAGCCCAGGATCGCAATGATGACCACCGGAATTCCCCACCAGATTGCCTCAAGAGCCGAGTTATGTGCCCACTCTGGCTTATAAGGTGCCTTGTTGTCCGGTTTATCCCGATATCGATAAACGATAAAAGCGGTAAGCGCAAGAACCGGAACAATGATGACGGCGCACAATATCGCGGAAATGATAATGAGATTGTACTGCAACTCTGCTACAGGTCCCTTAGGGTTCAAGACAAGATACTCACTACCACAGCCTGAAAGCAGGACGGTGGTTAACGCTGCCAAGATCCAAAAGTGGATTTGCCTCAGCATTTTTCCTCCACTCATTCTCCAAATCCCTCCTCTTTCACAAAACAACAAGCATCTGACAAATGGTGCGTCCGCTATTCGCGTGCGCCTTCCCGCTGCGTCTTTCACGGCAGAAGCCGGCATCCGGCTTCGCGCTGACTCAGCAGAGATTTTTTTAACGAAAGTGAACATACCAGATAACCGCATATCCATACTATCAAAGACGAAGAAATTTTGTACTTGTTTTTTGGGACGTTCAAGAATTCGTAGCTTTTCTGTGACAAAGTGTTCACGAAGCAGTCACGAGTTGCTCAAATTCTTGTTAGGAATCTCCTCTACTACACATCCGCCACCAAAAATGGTTGGGATATCCAAATAAAAAATCCCCGCCTCATTCTTTCAATTCCAATAAAAAATGCCCTCTTTTTGGAAAATCTCCAAAAAGAAGGCTGCGCCGCGCATTTTGCCTGAACGGTATTCGATTCTCCTTGCGTAAAAACAAAAAAACCTCTCAGAAAAAGGGACGCAATGAGAGGTTTTCTTCATGGAAGGGGTCGTGGCTTCATTCTGTCACGCTTCTTTTTTACGCAGATTCATCAAGCGGAACACCGTGCTCATGATGAAGATGTTCATGCCTGCGATCAAAAATCCGATCGAGACCATCAATGGGAGGTTCTCCGACCTGAAATCGCTTGCAGTAAACGCCATCAACAATCCTCCGATTACAATTGCCGTCCAGGCGATCCATTTCAGCATGTCAGCCGCTCTTTTATCCGTATTCATGGTTCAAAACCCCTGTCGTTTTGGTTTTTCCCTTGCTTTGCTTTCTTTCGTTGTATATATTGTAACACAAATTTCACTTTTTGTTCATGTTTTGTTCAAATTTTTATCGAAAATTTGTCAAAACTTTTTTCACAAACCTATTGGAAAAGCCATTGTTACATTTTTCCTTTGTGAATGATTTGTGAATCGTTCCTTTTTGTTGATCGACAGAGGTTTTTTTGCTCATTTTTTCGCTTGCGCCCGTCCGCTTTGCACAAAAAAGCCTGCAGCTTTGCTTCACGCAAAAAGACTGCAGGCTTTCTCTGAAAAACGAACGCGCGCAACCATCAGGATTCGAGGCAGCGCAAGAGGGTTACGAGCAGCGGATCTGTCGTTCTCCCCCCGATTTGCGCTGCACGTAGGCGCCTACGGCAATGACAACCAGCGCCAAAGCGACTGGCAAAATCACATGCAGCGCTGGCAGCAGTCCTTCCAGAAACGCTCCGACTACCTTGTCGCCGACGATCATCTCGCCAGCCGTGTACCCTAATAAAGCCGCGCCCAACCGGACGATGATCGGAAAACGATTCATCAACCGCATCAGCAGTTGGCTGCCCCAAATAATCAACGGGATGCTGACGGCGAGTCCGATGACGACGAGCAACATGTTTCCGTTCGCGGCACCCGCTACAGCAATGACATTGTCCAGACTCATGATGAGGTCGGCGAAAATAATCGTCCGCAGCGCCTCCAGCATGCTCGATCCGCCGCTCATCCGGCTCTCCTCTTCGTCCCCCTTCAACAGCTTGACCGCGATCCAGATAAGAAAAAGCCCTCCGATCACCTGAACAAACGGGATTTGGAGCAGCCAAATCGCCAGAAAGGTCAAGACGACCCGCAGCCCGATCGCTCCAAAGCCTCCCCAGAAGACCGCTTTCTTTTGCAAATCTGGGCGCAAGTTGCGACAAGCCATCGCGATTACGACGGCATTGTCCCCACTCAAGACCAGATTGACGATGATGATTTGTAGTAAGCTAAGTAACCATTCTGTCATGATGGTCCCTCCAAAGACGATGATAGTGACAATCATAGACCTTTTTCGTCGCGGGTGCAGCAGTTTTTCGCATGTACCTGCACTTTTCGGCCGTAAGCGCTGTCAAAAACAGGAAAGGTCTGCCGGCAGCAACAGACATTTCTCCCCATTCGCGGTTCATTACGCCGTGTCCGGCGAGACTGGCAAGGTTGATCGGGAGCGGCCCGTTGCCGTTTAGCTTTGCCTCTTGTATCCGTACACCGAATGATCCGCTTTTACTTTTCGAATCGCATACCGGACGGGCAGCCCTCTCGCCACCCAGCGCAGCGCGGACAAGATGTTTGACTCGCTTTCAAACTGCTCCACGATGCATACCGTCTTTTCATTTATATACGCCTGCAACTCCTCCCAGCCCATGGACGAATAGCGATCCTTGCCGTACGTTTGGAGCGCCAAAAAGTCTTCCCGCTTTGGCTCCTTCAACTGCAACAGCCGCTGGATGGCCCTGGCGCACTCAGCGTGGACGGCTGGGCTGGACGCGCTGGTGAAACGGTCATTCATTGGCACATGCCTCTTTTCTGCTTGTAGCTGTCCTCCTAGCATAAGCAATCCCGCTGCTTCCGACAACCCGGTCTGTCCAACAGTCGAAGTCTTCGCCCAGAAGCCCGGTGAAGCCTGTGCCGTCCAGCTGGAAAAAGCCCGTCCCGGCGAAACAAGCTTCGCCATGAACGGAGGAATGGTAGGTCCGGCTCCGGCAAGTCGACCTGCTTTGCGTGCCAGCCGGGAAACGCGCCGGCAGAAAAAAGGCAATAAAAAAGCCGTCATCACTTTGGCAGGATAACGGCCTCTTGTGCTTCTGCTGATTCAGTTTTTCCGCTTTGGTCTTCGTCGATCGCTGCCTCATGTCGGCAAAGGCGAAGATGCTTCTGTTCAGCTCCGGGTTGCGCTTGCCTTCTCGCGCCAGCTTTTCCCGCTGCTTGCGTGCGTTGCTTTTTGCCATGCTCCTCACTCCTTTTCGTCCGGCAGCCCGCAGTCTCCATGGATGCAGTTGCCGTCCTTGGTGCTATCATAGTACGGCTGCCAGCGGGATGCAACAAAAATACTCGTTGTTGGCGGTGGAGCAAAAACCATGACAGCAAGCTCCCTACCGCACGCGACCTGTCCATTTCATTTCCCCGGAAAAGTCCCCCCTGCTCTGCGTTGTGAGCAAGGAGGGCTTACAAAAGCTCTCGTTCTTTGTACACTGGAGCCGTCGTCCGATGCAACCGCCAGGATGACTTCGCTTGGGCGAGCAGATCGGGAGACGTCCCGCCCTTTTTGCGCCGCTATCGTTCTAGCGGCTTTTTTTCAGCTTGGCCAAGCGGATGAACTGCTCGTCTCTGGCATGCAGCTTTTCGGCGACGGAGACGTGCTCGTATGAGTAGAGGCCCGTCCCCGATTTGGTTCCCAGCTCGCCTTTTTCCACGCGCTCGGCAATGATCGCCGGAGCCGTTGTGGACGCATTCAGCTCTGGCGCCAAATTGTCCATGACCCGCTTCCACGTATCGAGGCCGCCGAAGTCAGCCGTCTCGATCGGACCGACAAACGCCCAGCGGAACCCGATGCCTTCCTTCATGACTGTATCGATATCCTCCGCATCGGCCACGCCTTCCGCCAGCAAATGGAACGCTTCTCTCATCAACGCCGTTTGCAGCCTGTTGGCGATAAAGCCGGGGACATCTTTTTTCAGCAGCACGGGCGCCTTGCCAATCTGCTTCATCAGCTCGACCGTCGCCGCAACGACCTCGTCCGCCGTTTTTTCGTGGCGCACGATCTCGACCAGCGGAACCAGCTGCGCCGGATTGAAAAAGTGGGTGATGATAAAGCGGTGCGGCGACTGCGCTTTTTCGATCAGCCGCGCAATCGAAAACGTCGAGGTGTTGGACGCGATGATCGCCTCCGGCTTCGCGTACTGCTCCAGCGCCGCAAACAGCTGCCACTTCAGCTCGATCACTTCCGGCACCGCTTCGGTAATCACATCGGCAGCGGCTACTGCCTGCTCCAAATCGGTAGTCAGCGTGATCCGCTCCAGCGCGGAGAACTTGTCCTGCTCGGCAATGACTTTCTCTTGTACCAGCAAAGCCAGGCTTTGTTCGATGCTCGCCCTGGCTTTTTGCAGCAAATCTTCCTGCAGGTCATACAGCGAAACAGAAAAGCCTGCCTGCGCATAAACCTGGGCGATCCCGTGCCCCATAACCCCTGATCCGATCACTGCTACGTGCTTTGTCATAGGAAGAACCTCCCGTGAAGTAGATAAATCGCTCTTTCTTCAAAAAATTTCAACAATCTGCGAATAAATCCTGCCCGATCCAACAGAAAAGCCGCCCATCCGGCTGCTGCTGCAACCGGACGTACGGCTTTCTTTTGCTTTACAAAAATCGGCGATGCACCTTTTTGCCATCGTAGGTGAACATGACTTGGCGATCTTCCACGGTCGTCTCCAGATGGACATTTTTTCCCCACAGCGTGTAAACGTAGGGCAGCGTTTTCTCCACGTACTTCACATCCAGCTCCAAGCCTTCGAAATGATGCTTGAGCAAAAGCTCCCCTGCCCTTAAATAGTCTCCGTCGTGTACCACCACATACGGGAAGCCGCCGTTGACCCTTGTGCCAGCAAGACCGTCGCGCACCTGCTCCCACTGTTTTTCGGCCACAACCCAGTCGTTGCCCTGCTTGCCGAACATGTACAGGTCCAGATCGCTCACCAGCTCTTTGGTCAGGAAGTTGCGAATAAAGCTGATATCCGATTCCAGCTCGCGGACTTCAAAAATTTTCGCGCGCCCCTCTCCCGGCTTGCGGCCGAAGCGCTCCTGCTCTTCTTTGGTCGGATTGTCCCAGCGCCGTTCAATATCCTCGAAAATTTTCAAACCGAGATGATAGGGATTAATACTTGTCGTCGACGGCTGGATGACGGAGGAATGCAGCTTGGCAAATTCAATCGTCTCCGACTCCGTCAAATCCAGCTCGCGCAAAATGCGCATGTGCCAGTAGGTCGCCCAGCCCTCGTTCATGATCTTCGTCTCCAACTGCGGCCAGAAGTAGAGCATTTCGTCGCGAATGATCGTCAGCACATCCCGCTGCCAATCGTCCAGCACATTGCTGTACTCCATGATGAACAACAGCAAATCTTTTTCCGGCTCAGGCGGGAATCGGCGCACCTGCTTGGCCGGATCGGCCTCCACTTTTTCTTTGCGGTCCAGGCGCCACAGGTCGTCGTACGGCGAAGTCCGCTCGCTCTTGCCTTTTTTGACCGGCTCTTCCGACTCCCGCTTCCACCTCAGCTTGGGACGAAGCAGGCTCGGATCGATGTGCTCCTGAATCGCCAGACTCGCATCCAGAAGGTTTTCGACCGCTTCCTTGCCGTACTCGATCTCGTACTGGCGAATCCGCTCGCTGCTGGCGGCCATGCTCTCGACCATGTCGCGATTCGTGTTGGAGAAGCGCATGTTGTTTTTGAAAAAATCGCAGTGGGCCAGCACGTGGGCTACGATCAGCTTGTTTTGGATCAGGGAGTTGCCGTCGAGCAAAAACGCGTAGCACGGGTTGGAGTTGATGACCAGCTCGTAAATTTTGCTCAGGTTCAGGTCGTATTGCAGTTTCATCCGATAGAAGCTCTTCCCGAAGCTCCAGTGCGAAAATCTGGTCGGCATCCCGTACGCGCCAAACGTATAAATGATATCCGCCGGGCAGATTTCGTATCGCATCGGATAAAAATCAAGGTTGAACCCCTTGGCTATCTCCGTGATCTCATCAATGGATCGCTCCAGTTCTTTGCGTTCGTCGCCTGTCATTGTCTTTCCCCCTCCATTCGCCACAGCCTACTTTATGTATATGGGGCAGATGGGGAAAAGAAGCCCGCCTTCTTGTGAAAAAACCGTCTTTGCTACAGTTTGTCTGTTTGGGTGTGGAGGGACAAAAAAGCTCCTCCTCGTTCGGGACGACGCAGGGAAAATCGAAGTGCCAAGCTGGTGTATCTACAGCTTCGTTGTCGACACAACTTTCTCACCGATTTGTTGGATTAAAGCCGAAGTATTCCGTTGGAAGACACCGAAAACTATGATTGCAGTTCTCTCATTCCCCAATCATAATGAGGATCGGATGGAAGGAAGCGGAATACGCAGAATACAATCAGCTTGAGAGGGGCTACCCTAAATAGCCTCTCTCTTAATCTTAGGAGTAGAAATTATGTTGACCATAAAGACCCATTTGCTTCGAACAACGGAGGAACTGCTCAAAAAATTTCCTAACATGCACCTACACAAAATAATAGCTGCCTATCCAAATGATTGTTACATCGATATGGAAGACGAATCTGGAATGACCGATTTTCAGCGCAACATAAAAGAAGACTATAATGAATACTGCATAACGATCCATTATCACCGTTCCACGATTGTATCGTCTGAGTTTAGAGGGATTGAGCTATGGTATTCCTATATTCATTTGTTGAATAAATACATTCGGGAAGGTACGGCTGTAGAAGACTATGGGATTGATCCTATTGAATTTGTATTAGAAACACCAGATATCCATGTCGTCCGGTTCTCCATACGCAATTCAACTGACAAGCAAGAAATGGTAGTAGCAGATTTGCCCAAAAAAGAATTTCTGTCTAAAATGATTGAGGCCGCCACAAGGTACTACGAAACCATGATACGATACCAGCCCAAATACGCGCATCAATACAACAGGGTTGCTAAGCATATCACGTACATTGCAGAGTCAATAAATAACGTACATGGAGAGGGCTTCTATTAATTAATGAAAGCCATGTTGCCACTTGTTCCCGTTCATACGGACATTTGTAACCCGCGTTCCCCCCTCTTTGTCCACTCTCGGAACAGAAAAAAGCGCCCCCGCATCAGGAGGCGCCTTTGTTATCGCTTGCATGGTCCTTATCTCTGGAACCAGTCGCGCACGCCAGTATAAATAAGAGCGCCCGAGAAGACCAGCACGGCGATGAGTCCAACTCCATCGACAATCGGATTCAAGCCATTCAGGAACGTGCCATCCAACGGAGCTTTCAGGAAAGCATAGCCGCCGAGAAGACCCCCAGCCAAGGAAAGCCATTTGCTCATGTTCACGTCACCTCCCTAGGCAACAGCCTGACAAATGAAGCCGCTGCATACCTTCACTCTATGCCGCAGGCTGACAAGCGGTCTGTACGATTGTCCCGCCGACTGTTCATCAAATTGCAATTGGGCATAGCCCTTCGTTGTGCGGTACAATAACCGTGGACACCTATCTATGTATTGTGGAAAACGCAGAAGGAGGAAAACACGCATGAAGCTGTTTTTGCTGCTGGGCAGTATAAGCGGCTTTCTTTCTGTCGCGTTTGGCGCTTTTGGCGCTCACGCCCTGAAAGAAAAGCTGGACGAATATTCACTTGGCATTTTCCATACGGGAGTGACGTACCAGACCACTCACGCTCTGGCGCTCGTGCTCGTCGCCTTGCTGCTCAAATGGTACCCGGACTCTTCGGGTCTCGTCTGGGCCGGATGGTGCTTTGCCGCCGGAACACTGATTTTCTCCGGCAGCCTCTACACGCTGGCGATGACCGGGATCAAAGTGCTTGGGGCGATTACGCCGATTGGCGGTGTCTTGTTCCTCGCCGGTTGGGCGCTGCTCGCCATCCATGCCTGGAAAATTGTCTCGTAACATCAGAGGTTGCCACGCGCTTGCGCCCATTTCTCGCTGATTTGGGCGTTTTTTCTTGCCCACATCGCGGGCAGGCTCTGGCCCACCCTCATCGACACCCTCGCCGGACGTACGCCATATGCTGTAGGGCTGGCACTACCTGATCTCGCTTGTAAGGAGAGGAAACCGATGACAAAATCCCCCTACGCGCGTCCCTCCTACTATTACGGCCTGCCTGACATGTACATGCAGATGGGATACTTTCCTTTCCCTACGCCGCCTCCCCCGGCGCAACTGACCCGAAACAGCCCTTACGCCCATCCACTGACCGACCCTTGTCAATCGTTCATGGGACAGACGGAACACATCGACGTTTCGGATGGCGAGTACGGCTTCGCTTCCCTGGTCAATCCGCTGCGTTCCAGCGTTCTTTTATACGTAAACCAGTGGCTCCTCACCAATTTTTCTTCCGCACCCATCCAGGCACAGATCTGGTTTGGCAAAGCGAGCAGCATCGGGAAGGCGAAGACATCGAGCCAGGTGACGTCCGGCTACATCCAGCTCGCTGCCTGCCCGGCTGCCCAGGGGCAGATCCGGTTCGGATCAGGCGGCGCTCACGACGAGCCGGATGGCGTGTTTGCCTCCACACGAATCTTTCCGCCGCTGACCACGGCGGGAGCCGAGCCGCATGGACAGTGGGTGATCGGTCCGGGCATGGCCATGGTGCTCCGCGTCCCGCATGCAGGGGAAAAACCGAGCTTTTCCTTCTTTGCGAACTGGTGGGAGCAGCCCTTGTATGAAGCCTAGCAGCCAAAAAGGAAAAAGCCCACCGCTTTTTCCTTTACATAATAGCCGCCTTCTTCTTTGACCAAACGAAAATGAAAAAGCGAAGACAGGCGCGGATCGCACCGTCTTCGCTATCGACTTCACTATATTTCTACAGGCCCATGTTGAAAATCCAATTCCCCTCTGTTACAATGGAAATTGGTCTTTTGGTTTCTATATCCGATACGTTCACTATAATCCCAATTTAATAGTAACACATTGGATTCCATTTGTCAAACCTGAAGATCAAAAATGGGGAATGAAAAAGGAGCGGTACCATGAGCGCTACTGAGCAAGACAGGCAAAACGAGCAACAACGGGTTGAGACGGTCATCGCAGAAATCAGCAGGCGGATTTCCACGCTCAAGGAGCAGGTGCAAGGCGTGAGCGAAGAGATCGTCGGAATCCGCAAGCATTTTTGGGACGACGTGACAGTCAACTTCGCGGATGCCACCGAGGCGATCGAAACTTACGTCAGCATCAAGCAGCAAGCTGAAGTGTTGTCGGAGCGGGAACGCAGCCATCGTCATGTCCAGCATCAGTTGCGTACCATGCAGCGATTGTTGCACGCTCCCTATTTTGGCCGGATTGATTTTCGCGAAGAAACCGAGCCCCACTCCGAGCGCATTTATTTAGGCATCGCGTCGCTATTGGACCAAAACGACGAGCATTTTCTCGTCTACGACTGGCGCGCGCCGATTTCCAGCCTGTACTACGACTATTCGCCAGGCCCCGCCCAGTACGATACGCCAAGCGGAGTCGTTTCCGGCGAGATTACGTGCAAGCGGCAATACATCATTCGCGACGGCAAGCTGCTCCACATGTTCGATACAGGCGTGACGATTGGCGACGAGCTTTTGCAGGAAGTGTTGGGCAAGCAAGCCGACTCGCACATGCGCAGCATCGTCGCTACGATCCAGCGCGACCAGAACCGGATCATCCGCAACGAAAAAAGCCGACTGCTGATCGTCTCCGGGGCGGCCGGCAGCGGCAAAACGTCTGCGGCGCTACAGCGCGTCGCCTATTTGCTCTATCGCTACCGCAAGACGCTGACTGCGGACCAGATTGTCCTGTTCTCCCCCAATTCGCTGTTCAACAGCTACATCTCGACGGTTTTGCCGGAGCTGGGCGAGGAAAACATGCAGCAGACGACCTTCCAGGAGTATGCGGAGCATCGGCTTGGCGATGTTTTTCGCCTGGAAAACCCGCTGGAGCAGATGGAGTACGTGCTGACGGCAAACGACCAACCGGAGTACGAGGCGCGGCTGGCCGCCATCCGCTTCAAATCGTCCGCGCTGTTTTTGCAGGCCATGGATCGGTACGCCAATCGGCTGATGCAGGCCGGGATTGTGTTTCGTCCGATCGTATTTCGCAACCGGACGCTTCTCTCCGCCGCGCACATCCACGAGCTGTTTTATGCGCTGGACCCCTCTCTGCCGATTCCAAACCGGATGAACCTGGTAGCCCGAGCCTTGCTGGCAGAACTCAAGCAGCTGGAGCGGCGTGAACGGACGCAGCCGTGGGTCGAGGACGAAATGGAAATGCTCGACAAAGACGCATTCGCGGCCGCCTACCAGCAGATGCGACGCAAACAACAGTTTCGCGAGGACTCGTTCGACGACTTTGACCGCGAGCAGGAGCTGTTGGCAAAACGGATCGTCAACCAGCATTTTCAGCCGATTCGCGACTTTGTTGCCGCGCTGCAATTCATAGATACGAAGGCCACTTACGAGCAGCTGTATGCCGATCCTCAGTTACTCAGTCAACTGCTGCCGGACGAACAAAGCCACATTCCGGAGACGTGGCCCGCGATCTGCGCCTTGACGCTTGGGCAACTCGAACAGGCACAGCTGGCCCAGGAAGACATTCCGCCCTACCTGTACTTGCGGGAGCGGCTGGAAGGCCGACAGACGAACAACCTCGTTCGCCATGTTTTCCTTGATGAAGCCCAGGATTACTCCGCCTTCCAGTTCGCGCTCATCAAGAGCCTGTTTCCGCGCGCCAAAATGACGGTGCTCGGCGACTGGAACCAGGCCATTTACGCGCACGCATCCCACAACGAAAGCTTTGATACCGTCGCGTCCCTGTTTGACCCGCAAGAGACGGAGACGTTCGTCCTGACCAAAAGCTATCGTTCTACCTTGCCTATTGTGCAGTTTACGCGGCAGCTGGTGGCGGGCGGCGAGCAGATCGAGCCGTTCAATCGGGCTGGTCTGCTCCCTACGGTAACCAAGGTCCGCAGCCTCGCTGAGCAAACGGAGCAGATTGAGGCTTGTATCCAAAAGCTGGCGGCCAACGGACACAAGACGATTGCCGTCATCACCAAAACGGCAGCAGAAGCCGAACAAGCCTACGAAAGGCTTGTCAAGCGCTTGCCGATCCGGCTGATTACGACTTCGACCTTGTCCTACGATACCGGCTGTCTCGTCATCCCGGCCTACCTGGCAAAAGGAGTCGAATTCGACGCGGTCATCATTTTCGACGCGTCCAGCGCAAGCTACAGCCAGGAAAGCGAGCGCAAACTGTTTTACACAGCCTGCACGCGGGCCATGCACGAGTTGCACCTGTACTACCTCCAGGAAAAAACGCCTTTTCTTGAGGCTGTATCCGCCGATAGCTACCGGCATCGTCAGACGGACCACTAACAAATGCGCAAGACCCGGCTGCGCTCTTTGCGCCTAGTCGGGCCTTGCTTTTGTCTGTTTGAGGCCGACACAAATCGTCACCGCAAGTAAAATCAGGTCCAGCTCGTATCCCCCGATAAACCCTTGCTTCCACTTCACGGTCACAATCGCTCCTGTCATAACCCCTGCGAGCCACCAGGCGGCATATTTTTCCCCGATGCCGAGCAGAAAGGCAAGCCCGCCGACCAGCTCGATCCCGAGCACCAGATAGGCGAGCCACCACGGCAAGCCGAGAGCGCCAAACATGTGGGTGACAGCGCCCATCCCCTTTTGCAGCTTCGCCAGTCCGTGCAGCAAAAACAGCAAGCCTGTCGCCATCCGCAGGACCGTGAACGCTTTTTCGTAGGCCATCGCCGTGTCCCCCCTCTCTTCCCTACCATATGCCGGACGCTGGACAATCAGTCGCTCGCTTTTTCCATGTAGCCCTTACAAACGAACACGCAAACAGGGCTGGCGCGGCCCGCAGCATGTGCACTGACGGCCAGCACAAGCCCTGTTGGTTCGGCTTAGACAAAAGGCGGGTCCCAGGCTTTTTTGCGCCAGCCAAGCCGATACTCCACGACGTTCAGCTCGCGATCCAGCACGACATCGACGCCAAACGGCAGCTTCCGGTCGTACCAGAAGCGCACGTCGCTCCAGGTGACCTCGTAGCCGTCCTGCCGTTCCTTCCAGGTGACATGGATTCGTTGGGCGAAACCGAGAAAAGCCCGCACGCCGTCCACACCAACAGTCGCCTGGATAATCTCATCGCGGCGCTGTTTGGGATAGACGTCTTCCAAGCACACATGATCGTACTCGATTCTTCCGGTATAAAATCGCTGTTCGGCCTCGATTACAAATCGCCAGCGATACGGATGAAAGCTGGGCAAAACGTGACAAACACCGTCTGTGTGCAAGGCGCTTTTCACCCGTTTGACCTGGCGCTGGTGCTGCCAGGCACGCATGCCGATGTACGCAAAGGTCATCGCGTAGACGGCTGGGAACAGCACTGCGGCTTCTCCGTCGAAGCCGATCCACCAAACAGCCGCCGCCAAGTGGAGCGCGAACAAAAACGGCTCGAAAATCGCCAGTACGTCAAGATGTACCCAACGTCGACTGAACGGCCGGTTGCATTGTACGCCGTACGCGTTCAGCATGTCGAGGAAGACGTGCAGCACGACAGCCAATAGCGTCCAGCCGTACAACATGCCCCCATGTTCCATCTGCCCAAAGCCCCAGGCAATGGGAAGCGAGATGATGAGCGGCCAGAGAAACAAGGCGGGAATCGAATGAGTGATCCCCCGATGAAAACGGATGTAAAAAGAGATGCCGCGAAGTCTTGCCACCGTGTCAAAATCAGGGGCGTGAGAGCCGACTACCGTTGCGAGCATGACCGCTTGCGCCAATGCCGGATCGTGCGCAACGGCAGGAGTGAGTTGGGCCAGGCCCGCGAGCGTGACCCCGAACAACAGATGACTGGCAGTGTCCATGATGATCCCTCCCTTTGCCTGCGATCCCTTCTCTTTTACTGTACAAAACGAACAGCGAGATTTTCGTAAAGCGCAGGTAAACGTTATCGGAAGCTTTTCAAGAGCAGCTTTACAAAATCTCCACGAATCGAGCCAAAACGTCCCTGTCTATTGGGACGTCTATTGGATCGCACGCAAGCGGGCAGCGCTCCCTCCGAACACACAGCGAGGCGTTCTCGAAAAAAAGCAGCCTGTCACCGAAGCGACAGACTGCTTTCTCATTCTCATGCGCGTATCCTGCTTGTTTACGTCAGACGCAAGAATTCGTCGATGTCGGCCACAGCCAGATCGACTGCTTTTTGCCAGAACTCGACCGTCGTCATGTCTTCGCCCAGATGCTTCTTCGCCAAATCTTCGACCATCAGGCGGCCCGTATCCCGCAGAAGCGCATCGTATTTCGCCGCAAAGCTCGCGCCTTCCTCCAGCGCCCGCGCATACACGCTCAAGCTGAACAAGTAGCCGAAGGTGTAGGGGAAGTTGTAAAACGGATAGGTCGTGATATAAAAATGCAGCTTGGACGCCCAGAAATGCGGCTCGTATTCCGCCAGGGCACCTTGGAACGCGGTCTTTTGCGCCTCTTCCATGAGGCGGTCCAGCTCGGCTGCGCTCACCAGACCTTTTTTGCGCTGCTCGTAGAAGTTCTTCTCGAACAGGAAGCGCGCGTGAATGTTCATGAAGAACGCGACGACAGATTGCAGCTTGTCTTCGAGCAACACGAGGCGCTCCTCGTCATTGGCCGCATTTTTCACCGCAGCGTCCGCGAGAATCATCTCGGCAAACGTCGAGGCGGTTTCCGCTACGTTCATCGCGTAGTTTTGGGCGAGCGGCGGCAAATCCCACATCACTTGCTGATGGTACGCGTGTCCCAGCTCGTGCGCGAGCGTGGAGACATTGCTTGCGTTTCCGGCGTACGTCATGAAGATGCGCGACTGCTTGCTCACAGGAAAGCTCGTGCAGAAGCCTCCCGGACGTTTTCCCGGGCGATCCTCCGCCTCGATCCAGCCTTCCTCAAACGCTTTTTTGGCAAACTGCGCCATGCTCGGATTGAATCGGTTGAAATGCTCGACGATCAAGGCCGCTGCCTCTTCGTACGATACTTTTTTGTGGACGCTTCCCACCGGAGCGGATACGTCGGACCAGCTCAGCTTGTCGATGCCAAGCAGCTTGGCCTTGCGCTCCAGATAGGCAACGAGGCGGTCTTTGCGATTGTCGATGGCTTGCCACATCGCCTCAAGCGTTTTTTCCTGCATCCGGCCGATGTCGAGCGGCTCGCGCAGCACGGAATCCCAGCCACGGTGGCGGTACAAGGCCAGACGAAAGCCGCCCAGGTGATTCAGTGCTTGGGCGCACAGCTCGGTTTCCTTGCCCCAGGCTTCTTTCCATTTGGCAAACACCTGATTGCGGACGGCGCGATCCGGATGGCTCATCAGGTTGGAGGCTTGCCCGACAGACAGCTGCTTCGTCTCCCCGTCCAGCTCTACCTCAATCGTCATGCGGCCCACCACGGCGTTGTACAAGTCCTGCCAGGCGTGGTATCCATCCA
The DNA here is from genome assembly GCF_051967035.1 of Brevibacillus sp. SAFN-007a. Taxonomy (NCBI): domain Bacteria; kingdom Bacillati; phylum Bacillota; class Bacilli; order Caryophanales; family Paenibacillaceae; genus Brevibacillus; species Brevibacillus sp. SAFN-007a. Next base: position 138,229 of record NZ_JBQCKK010000010.1, read on the forward strand.
CAGCCAGGTCGCTCGCCAATACTTCCTGCTCAGGCGGCAGCTTTTCCTGGGCACGGCGGCGGCGCTCGTTCAGCACGAAAGCGAGCGGCTGCATCTCCCGATCCGCCAGCAAGCTGTTCCATGCCGCCTCGTCGATGCGCAGCAGTTGTTCATCCCAGCGTGTCAACACGGCGCCAAAGGCAGCCGAGATCGTTTTCACCCGTCCGCCGAGCAGCTTGGCCGGTTCATCCTTCACGTTTTGCGCGGTCAGGCAAGAGATGAACGCCCCCGCTTGTCTTATCCGCACCGCGATGCTCTGCACCTCGGACACGAGCTCCATAAACGGCGCCTTTCCTCCAGGGCGAGTGCCGCCTCTTCTACGCGGGCTTTTACTTGCGCAATGTCTTTTTCCAACTGTTCCAGAAATGCCAGAAACGCGCTTGATTCGCTTCCACCGGGAAATAGTACATCCAAATCCCAGCGCTGCGGCAATGTGTTCGTCATAAGTACCCCCTCCTCAACAACTCTTGATAAAATAAATTCTATAAGAAAGCAGGCGGTTCCTTCTAGTTTATGCAGTTCGCCCGTATTGCCAGTCATCGACGTGCCATCCGCCATCCGCAAAGCCAACAACAGTCATAACCACCGGCTTAGCCGGTGGCTTCCATTAGCCCTATAAGGGCATGTTACAAGCAAGCGCCTCAAAGGCGC
>NZ_JBQCKK010000011.1:0-132558 GCF_051967035.1 Brevibacillus sp. SAFN-007a
CGCCGCCAGCGTTCGTCCTGAGCCAGGATCAAACTCTCCAATAAAGTTTGTTGCTGGTTCAAGCTGGCAAATCATTTCAAACGATAGACTCATCAACGCTTTCGCTGTTCAGTTTTCAAAGAGCATTTTGCCTTCTCTTGCCATCAGCACCTTGTGGCGCCGACCTTTTAAACTATATCACGTCTTCTCTTTTAAATCAAGGGTTATTTTTTAGAAGTTCGTGGTTTTTTTCATTCTGTTTAAAAAACCCTTCAAAAGCGACAAGAGTTATCTTATCAAGTCCAAAGCAAAAACGCAAGTAGAAATACACTGGAATTTTCCACCATCCTTCCATCGCCAAAATCAAGGACAGCTCTGTCAAAGAAACGACGACCGCCGCTCGGTACAAGCTGCTCTGGAAGGCCTTGCAATCCGGTGTTTGCGATCCATGTTCCCCCCTATGCACAGCATTACAAAGGCCTGCGTCCCCGCTGGTCACGCACGCTCATAAAAGGAGAGCCATTCTGCTGACTGTCTCCCGAACGTTTCTCTCCTCAAGTACAGATGCACTAGCGATCCCACGGATCTCCCTTGCAAGCCATCCGAGAGTTCCGTACCAGGCCGTATCCTTCCAGTCGTTCGCTGTCCCCATTGGCCTTGCGACAGCCGCTTCACATATGCCGCTCCTTTCAGCGAAGGCGCCTCGATCGTGCGCAAGCTTCCTTTTGAGGGCATCCCGCTTTTTGCAAAAAAAAGAGACAGACTACTGTCTGCCTCTTTTTGCAGAAAACGGCGAGCCGCTTTCTTACATCATGCCCATGCCGCCCATGTCTGGCATGCCCATAGGAGCTTTGTTTTCTTCTGGTTTGTCAGCAATTACAGCCTCTGTAGTCAGGAACATAGCCGCTACAGATGCAGCATTGGACAGTGCGGAGCGAGTTACTTTCGCTGCGTCAACGATACCAGCTTCGATCATGTTTACATACTCTTCGGTAGCGGCGTTGAAACCAATGCCAACCGCTTCTTTTTTCAGACGCTCTACGATTACAGAACCTTCCAATCCTGCGTTCGCAGCGATTTGACGAACTGGCTCTTCCAGGGAGCGGAGTACGATTTGTACACCTACAGCCTCTTCGCCTTCTACTTGAATCGCTTCAACCGCTTTGATCGCGTTAATCAGAGTAGTACCACCGCCAGGAACGATACCTTCTTCTACTGCAGCGCGAGTAGAGTTCAGAGCGTCCTCGATGCGGAGCTTTTTCTCTTTCAGTTCCGTTTCGGTAGCTGCACCGACTTTGATTACTGCTACGCCGCCAGCCAGTTTAGCCAGGCGCTCTTGCAGTTTTTCACGATCGAAATCGGAAGTAGTGTCTTCGATTTGTTGACGAATTTGAGCTACGCGGCTCTCGATAGCTGCTTTGTCGCCAGCACCTTCAACGATTGTAGTTGTTTCTTTGGTAACCACGATTTTGCCAGCACGGCCCAGTTGCTCCAGCTTAGTGGATTTCAGGTCCAGACCCAGCTCTTCTGTGATTACTTCACCGCCAGTCAGAACAGCGATATCTTGCAGCATCGCTTTGCGGCGGTCGCCGAAGCCAGGAGCTTTTACCGCTACAGCTGTGAAGGTACCACGCAGTTTGTTCACTACGAGAGTAGCCAGCGCTTCGCCTTCTACATCTTCCGCGATAATCAGGAGAGGTTTGCCGCTTTGTACCACTTGCTCCAGTACAGGCAGAACTTCCTGGATGTTGGAGATCTTTTTGTCAGTAATCAGGATGTAAGGGTTGTTCAGAACCGCTTCCATCTTGTCAGTGTCGGTAATCATGTAAGGGGAAGCGTAGCCACGGTCGAATTGCATACCTTCTACTACTTCCAGCTCCGTTACGAAGCCTTTGGACTCTTCAACGGTGATGACACCGTCTTTTCCTACTTTTTCCATCGCCTCTGCGATCAGGTTACCTACTTCTTGATCGTCAGCGGAGATCGCAGCAACTTGTGCGATAGAGGACTTGTTCTCAACTGGCTTCGCGATCGATTTGATTTCTTCTACAGCTGCACGAACAGCTTTTTCCATACCGCGACGGATTACCATCGGGTTAGCGCCAGCTGTTACGTTTTTCAGACCTTCGCGGATCATCGCTGCAGCCAGAACAGTTGCAGTGGTAGTACCGTCACCGGCGATGTCGTTTGTTTTGGTAGCAACTTCTTTAACCAGCTGCGCACCCATGTTTTCGTAAGCGTCTTCCAGCTCGATTTCTTTCGCGATGGTTACGCCGTCGTTTGTAATCAGAGGAGAACCGAATTTTTTCTCCAGAACTACGTTACGTCCTTTTGGACCGAGAGTTACTTTCACTGCATTTGCCAAAGTTTCCACACCGCGCAGCATGGAGCGGCGAGCGTCTTCCGAGAATTTGACTTGTTTTGCCATCTAAACTCAACCTCCTGTTATGTGTATATCGTTCGACTTCCTATATCAAGATCTTAACCGATGATCGCGAGGATATCGGATTCGCGCAACACGAGGTATTCTTTATTGTCTACCTTCACTTCAGTACCAGCGTATTTGGAGAAGATTACTTTATCGCCTTCTTTTACTTCCAAGGCGATGCGCTCGCCGTTGTCAGCAACACGGCCAGAACCAACTGCGATTACTCGGCCTTCTTGCGGTTTTTCCTTTGCAGTGTCAGGCAAAACGATCCCACTTGCAGTCGTTTCGTCTTTGGAAATAGCTTCGATTACCACACGGTCACCCAATGGCTTAAGCACTAAAAACACCCTCCTCAAAAAATGTAGGTAAACAAATTTTTTCTGTTGTTAGCACTCGTCCGTTGTGAGTGCTAACACCCAATTCCTATAATAATCAATCACTATGTACTTTGCAAGTGGTTTTCCTCATTTTTTCCCAACTGCCCATCTCCGTTTGCCGTGCCTCTCGCAGACGATTTTTCTAGTAAAACGGTTCTAGCAACCAGACCGGCTCATATAAATCAAACATACGATCAGACAAGCCTACCAAGGAGGGATATGTTCCATGCATAAATGGCTCTGCATCGGCCTGATTGCCCTTGGTGTGTTGGGAATCAGCCGTTTGTTTTCATCGGACACCACTTCCTTTATACGAGTAAACATCTACCCTTCCGCCCTCTATTGGGACGGACGCGAAATCGCCACGGGCACAAAGCAAGGGTATTATGTAGAAAGAGGCCAGGAGGTACCCGCTTCCCTGGAATATCGGGGAACGCTCTACGTCCCTCTGTCCATGATCGGACGCCACCTGAACAAACCGGTTGGCTGGAACGAAGTCGCCCATTTTGCCTGGGTCGGCCAGCCGCCGACGATCCCGACCGACCTGTCTGTCGACACCAGCCCCTCCCCCGCTCCCTCGTCCCCCAAACCGGACGAGGCCATACCCGCACACGCTCCTGCCCAGAAAGCGTCGGCAAAACCAACCGTTACAGACGCTTCTTCACAGCAAGAGTCCGCCACGCTCTTTGGCCTGACTATCGGGACACCTTCCGAGGAGGTCGGGAAGCTGCTGGGCGAACCGGCGCGAAAAGAACCGAGCAGCCTCGGCTATGAATGGTGGGTGTACAACCGCGATCCGGCCCGGTACGTCCAGGTGGGCATCGCCAACGGTAAAGTGGTTGACCTGTACTCGCTCGCCCCGACCGCAACCTTGGGCAACATCGGGGTGGGCAGCAGCCTGCAGGCGCTGGAGCGACAATACAGCCCGCAAAACACACTCACCTTTTCCTATATGGGGGCTAACATCCAGATTACCAACCAGAAGCAGCAGCGTCCGCTCGTCATGAAGAACGGCATCCCGCACATTTTTTACCTGGACAAGCAAAATGGCAGCAAAGTGACCGGACTGCGCCTGATCGACACGCAAATGCTACTGCGCGGCGGGTTTTACGAGACAAAATGGTCGTACCAGGGGCAAGCTCCGGATTTCGATCCTCCAGCCTTGAGCGTAGGCGAACGGGAACGGGTCAACCTCGCAAACGAGCGGCAAACCCTCGATCTCGTCAACGTCTCCCGCTACCGTTACAAGCTGCCTCCGCTGCAATGGAACGAGGAAGCCGCCCAGGTGGCCCGCGCGCACAGCCTGGACATGGAAACGAACGATTATTTCGATCATGTTTCCGCCACGACCGGAAGCAGCCCGTTTGATCGTCTGAAACAGGCCAACATCTCCTACCGCCTGGCGGGTGAAAATATCGCAGCAGGCTATCCCGACGCGATCGAAGCGCATGAAAGCTGGATGAACAGTCCCGGCCACCGGAAAAACATCCTGGAAAAAGACTTCACCCAGCTTGGCGTCGGCGTCATTACCGACTATTTCACCCAAACCTTCCTCACGCCGAGCAAGTAAGCCGCTGTCAGTCCGGTAACTGTACGCTCGCCCTAAGCTGATCCACCGCTCCGGAAAACTCGACCACAACCGTCTCGTATTCTTTGGTGTGCAAAATCAGCCAAGGGCGTCTCGCTGCTTTTTTCGGCATGATGACGAACATCTCCGCGATTTCCGTGTCGATGCCAGACGCAGCATGCTTCAGCCTCTGCGGCGGCGCCAACGGGATTTTGACGATCATCACGTGATCGAGCGACGGGTTCAGCTCCAGCACCCGCCCGCTCACGGTGCGGAGCAGTTGCTGCGCTTCTTGTTGAAACCGATCTGAATTGGCAAACGTCGCCACAACCCGCTGCTCGTCCGAATCGAACAACTCCACCTGCTCGCCGCCATTGGCCGAGCCAGCCGAAAAAAACAGGGTCAAGCACAGAATCAGCCACATGTTGCTCAAACACCTCCCCTTCCTAACTGTTCTAGTATCTCCCCCCTGTTTGCTGCCATTCGAAAACTTGCTCTCTCGCCCCGTCCGAAAAGCAGCGTGCCTGATGCAAACAGAGCCGATGCTTCCCACTCGGCCGCGACGAACACCGAATGCCGAGCGGGAAACACAAAAAAGACCCTTTGCTATCCGTACCACTAGCAAAGAGTCTTTGGTTTTCTCTGTGATCGCCGTTATCGTACCAGCTCGTCCGCTTCCAGGCTGCCAAATTCGTTTTCCCACTCCGCTTCTTCCCGCAGCTGCTTGCGGTAAACGATGCGCGACATCCAAATGCTCAGCTCATAGAGCAGCAGCAGCGGAATCGTCACCAGAATGTCGCTGACGATCTCCGGAGGCGTCAAGGTAATGCCGACCACGGCCAGTCCAAAATAAGCGAACCGCCTTACCTTTGCCAGCCGCATCGGATTCAAGATGCGCAAACGGGTCAGAAACATCACGATGATCGGCAGCTGGAACAGGATGCCAAAAGGGATGACCATGTTGAACAGAAAGCCGAAGTACTCAGCGATTCCGTAGTTCGGATCAGCCCCGATGGTTGCGGTCATACCGGTCATAAACTGCATAATCAGCGGAAAGACGATATAATACCCGAACAAAATGCCCGCAATGAAAAGCAAGCAGGCTGCCGGAATAAAGTAAAGCGAACCGCGTCGCTCATGCTCCTGCAAGCCTGGCGAGACAAAGCGCCAGAGATGATAGAGCGCAACGGGCAGAGTCACTACCGCACCGATCAAAAAGGCAAACTGCATATAGACGCGAAGCGCATCGGATGGATGCAGGGAAATAATCGGCACGCCATCGGCGATGGGCTCTTGCTTCAAATACTCAATCAACGGACCGGCAAAGAAAAAGCCGGCTATCAGTGCAACGACAAACACAACCAGCACCCAAATGATGCGCTGACGCAGCTCCGTTAGGTGTTCAACCACTGTCATTTCCCGATCTCTCATGGCCACCACCTTACCTGATTACGCTTTCTGCTGTTCTTTTTCCATCTGAAGGCGCTCCGCTTCCAGCCTTTCGCGAATTTCTTGTTCCAGACGCTCACGCTCCAGGCGCTCCCGTACTTCCCGCTCGATTTTTTCGCGATCCAAGGCATCTTTCTCCGTTACGACCGTCGTTGTGACCAATGCTTCTTTTGCGGCCAGCTCCTTCTTTTTCGCTTCGTCGTCATCATCGTCGTCACTCGTCAGGCCGCGCGTTGCGTTTTTAAACTCTTTCAATGTATGGCCTACGGCCCGTCCCAGCTCCGGGAGCTTTTTCGGTCCAAAGAGCACCAACGCCAACACCAGAATCAAAATCAATCCGGGAATCCCAATCGTACTCATGCTTCTCACTCCTTTTTCCTGTTAGTTGCCAGTCTAACCAGCTAGCCCTTCCGCAAACCGCCGTAACCGAGTCTCGTCATGTCGGAAGCGACGATTCGCTCTCCCGCCAGGATGCGCGGCAAACATACATCGAACGAGGTAAACGGCTCATGCATCACCGCGCCGGGCAGGCCGAGGATGGGAACGTCCCCTTTGTAGGCGACCATCAGCATGGAGCCTGGCAGCATCGGCGTGCCGTAGCGGACTACTTCCGCTCCCACTCCGGCAATCGCTCCCGGTGTCCGGTCATCCGGATCGACGGACATGCCGCCCGTGACCAGCACCAGATCAACCCCTTCGTCGAGGAACGAGCGAATTTGTGTTTCGATCGCTTCTTTATCGTCTGGAGCGAAGCGTTGATCGACAACGGTAGAGCCGAGCGCCTCCACCTTGTTGCGGATCACAGCGCCGAACTTGTCCTCGATTCGGCCGGAAAACACTTCGCTTCCCGTCGTCACAAGGCCGACCTGCTTCTCCTGAAACAGCTTCACCTCGATAATCGGGCCGTCAAACTGCTTGGCCAGCTGCTCCAGCTCCACAATGCGCGCTTCTTCGATAAGCAAGGGAATGATTCGGGTGGCAGCCAGCGTATGCCCAGGGTGCACGACCTGATCGCCGTAAATCGTGGAGAAAGCAATGCCCTCCAGTGCGTTTAAGGCGTGTACGGCTTCTTCGTTGATTTTGGCCAGACCCGTCCGCGATGCTTTCATCGAGACTTTGCCCTCGTACGGAGGCGTCAGCGTCAAGCCTTGACCGGATACAGCCTTGGCGATCCGCATGCCCGCCTCTTCCTCGTGAATGAAGCCGTCTGGCATTTCCAGCACGTAAATGTGCTCCTTGCCAATGGACAAAAGCGGCTCGATATCCGCCTCCGTGACGACATGTCCTTTTTTGAACAGGCGGCCTTTAAACGCGCCGGGCAAAATTTGCGTCATGTCGTGCGGCAGCATCATACCGATCGCTTCTCGCACCGGGACCTCCCGCAGTTTCGGTTTTTCTACCAACCCAATCCTCCCCAATCTTCATTGGCTTCTCCTGTCCCTTGCAAAATGTGCAAAGCATCCGCGAGCATGTCGCCGATGGCGTTAAAACAGATTTCTACCCCTTTTGCATTTCCGGGAAGGTTCATGATGAGCGAGTTGCCGCGTGTTCCCGCTACGGCGCGCGTCAGCATCGCCCGGCGGGATTGCTGCAAGCCGACGCGGCGCATTTCTTCCGCAAGCCCCGGTACCGGTCGGTCGATCACCCAGGCGGTCACTTCCGGCGTAACGTCGCGCGGGCTCAGCCCCGTCCCCCCGGTTACGATCAGCAGGTCGCATTTTTCGCGGTCCACCAGCTCAATCATCGTTTCCTGCAACTCTTCCATATCGTCCGTAACGGCGCGGTAGACAGCAACATCTACGTCCAGCCAATCCCTTGTCAGATTACGGATGATAGGGATTCGATCGTCAGCCCGGTCCCCTTTGGCAATCGAGTCACTTGCCGAAATAACGCCTACCTTCCATTTGCCCACAGTTCATTCCTCCGTTTTCTCATATTGTACACTTTTTTGTCCATAGTGTAGAGGGAACAGCACGAAAAAGGAACCTCCTGACACAAAACCTTCACGATTGGAAAAAGCCGTTTTCCGTCACAATTCCATCCAGCCGGATATCGTGCGGCTCCAGCGGGACATGTTCGACTACCTGTATGGAAAAGCCGACGCCAAGCAAAAAAGGCAGCTTGTCCAGCCCGGCCAGGAAGCGATCGTAAAAGCCCCCGCCGTAGCCCATTCTGCCGCCTTGGCGGTCAAACGCCACGCCGGGAACGACTACAGCCTCCAGGCGAGCCAGCTCGGCTTCCTCTGCTTTTGCCGGGTCCGGCTCCATGATCCCGTACGCGCCCGGCTTGAGCATCTGCGGTCCTGTATAGCGATAAGGAATCAGACGGCGCTGTTCGACAAGGGCGAGAGGCAGCCAGATTTCCTGGCCTCTGTTCACGGCCGCCTGAATGAACGGCAAAATGTCTGCCTCGTCTCCAAAAGGATGAAAGGCCATGATTGCCCCCGCTGCCGCAAGCTGCTCATTCTCCAGCAGATGGCGGCATATCTGCGCTGCGTATCGCTGTCGCTCGGTGGGCGGAATCGCTCTCCGCCTCTCCAAAATATGGATTCGCAGCCGTTTTTTATTCGCATTTTGGTCCATCACGACCCCATTCCTCTCCTGAACGCGCCGGGTCGCCCCTTGAAGGGTTGTCCCGTGCGCCGTCTCTAGGCTACACTTGCATTACGATATAAAGAGGTGAAACAGATGATTTTGCTACAGGCTGAACATATAGAAAAAACGTATGGCATCGAAACCATTCTACAAGACATCTCTCTGCAAATACAAACCGGAGAGCGGGTCGGTCTCGTCGGCGTGAACGGCGCGGGCAAATCGACGCTGATGAAAATACTCGCGGGCGAGCTGAGCTACGACAGCGGGCTGGTTCGCATCCCGAAAGATGTGACGGTCGGCTATTTGGCCCAAAACGGCGGTCTTGAATCCGAGCGATGTATTTGGGATGAGCTGTTGAGCGTATTCGACCACTTGCGTGCGGAGGAAAAAGAACTACGGGAGCTGGAGGCCAAAATGGGCGACCCGGCCGTGCTTGCGGACGAAAAACGCTACCAGCACATTTTGGAGAACTACTCGCTCCGCTCGGAAGCGTTCCGGGAAAAAGGCGGCTACAGCTACGAGGGAGCCATTCGCGGCGTCCTGCACGGCCTGCGCTTTGCGGACATGGACTACCAGACTCCGATCAAGACATTGAGCGGCGGACAGAAGACGCGACTGGCGCTCGCCAAGCTGCTGCTGCAATCGCCTACGATTCTTTTGCTGGATGAGCCGACCAACTACCTGGATATCGAGACGCTCACCTGGCTGGAGACGTACTTGCAAAACTATCCGGGTGCGATTCTCGTCGTCTCTCACGACCGCTACTTCCTCGACAAGCTGGTGACGATCGTCTATGAAATCGAGCGGACTCGCGCTACACGGTACGTAGGCAACTACAGCCGCTTTCTTGAGGAAAAGGCCGCCCGTCTGGAGCAGGAGCTGAAGCGCTTCGAGAAGCAGCAGGAGGAGATTGCCAAGCTGGAGGACTTCATCGCCCGCAACATCGCGCGCGCCACCACAACCAAACGGGCACAGAGCAGACGCAAGACGCTGGAGAAAATGGAGCGCCTGGAGAAACCGATCCTGCACAACAAGTCGGTAAATTTTTCCTTCGATGTAGCCAAAATGAGCGGAACGGTTGTCATGAAAGCAAACAATCTGACTGTCGGCTACCCGGATGCTGTCCTCTCTCGCGGCCTGACGTTTGAAATCGAACGCGGAGAGCGGGTCGCACTGGTCGGGCCGAACGGGATCGGCAAGTCCACCCTGCTGAAAACGATTGTGGGACAACTGCAAGCTCTCGGGGGCGACGTGCATTTCGGAAGCAATGTGACGATCGGCTACTACGATCAGGAGCATCGCAATCTGAACGAGCGCAACACGGTGCTTGGCGAAATCTGGGACGAGTACCCGCACATGCTGGAAAAAGACGTGCGGACGCTACTCGGCAATTTCCTGTTCAGCGGCGACGATGTGCAAAAGAAAATCAGCGATCTGTCAGGCGGAGAACGCGCGCGTGTCTCGCTGGCGAAGCTGATGCTGAAGCAGGCCAACTTCCTGATCTTCGACGAGCCGACGAACCACCTGGACATTTTCAGCAAAGAGGTGCTGGAAAACGCCCTCTACGACTACCCGGGCACGATTCTGTTCGTCTCCCACGACCGCTACTTCCTGAACAAGATAGCCAGCCGCGTGCTGGAGCTGACAGGCGAAGGGGTGACGAGCTATCTGGGCAACTACGATTACTACGTGGAGAAAAAGCAGGAGCTGGCCGAGCTCGCCGCCGAGCAAGCGGCTCCACCTGCGAAAAGGCAGGGATTTACTGCCGCCGCCCAGCCGGAAAAGTCATCCTACGAGCTGGACAAGGAAGCCAAACGACGCGAGCGTCAACGCCAGCGCCGTTTGGAAGAGATTGAGGCGACGATTCAAAAGCGGGAAGCCGATATCGTCAAATGGGAGGAAGAGCTGTGCCTTCCGGAAATCTACAGCGATCACGTGCAGGCCAAGGAGCGCAACGACCTGATTCAGGCTGCCAAACAGGAGCTGGAGCAGCTGTACGACGAGTGGAGCGCGCTGTCGGAGGAATAGCGACGGTCTGACCGCATGAGCGTATGCAGAGGGGGGCGCCATGCTTACACTTGCGATTCACGTCGAGCAGCGCTCCTGCGCCGGCTCCTCCAGGGCCGCGTACAGCGCGGGCACGACGAGAAACGAAATGCAGGTCGCAGCGGTTACGATCCCCGAGTCGTTGAGCGCAAGCCCTGCCAGCGCTCCGGCAATGACACCTGCAAAGCCATTTGCGAGATACGGCGTATCCTGTGCCAAATGGCGAAGAAAGCGGTCGTTTTTCAAAGCGAGCAGCCCGAGCGCGATGAGCGAAACGGCAAACACCTTGCTCCAGATCGAGACGCGAATCAAGCGCACGTTCATCGCCAGCTTCCGCTCGACCATCTGCCCGATCTCCGTCCACTCGCCTGCCATGATTTGCTGAGCTACTCTCCCGACGTGAGTGGGCGGCTGATCGGAAACGAGGCTCACCGCCATCAATCCTATCACGCCAACCAGGAGGCCGCCTGCCAGAAGCAGGAGGCCTTTTTTGCCCAGACGCCAGCCGTGCAGTCGGGAAAAAGCGACAAAAAAGCCGATCAGTCCGGCGAGAAAGCCGCCTGCGTCCGTGCCCAAATCCGGCGCGACCATGTAGTACAGGACGACTCCGCAAATCGCAACCGAGGCAGCAGGCAAAAGCAGGCTGGCCCCGGAAAGCTTCCGGTAAAGCTGGTACAGCGAAGCGACCAGCATGATCGTTCCCCCGATCATGACTCCTTCGTATTCATTGCCCAAGCCGTAAAAACGCGCTCCGATCACCGGGTCGTAGCCGAGAAACGACTGGCGCATCAGCGGCGCACCCGACCAGCCGTCGATCAGCAAAGCGACGACCGTTACCGCGCTGACAGTCAGCGTAATCCGGGCAAGCGACTGATTTTCCTGCCAAAAGGCCGCAGCCAGGGCTGCCAGAATCAACGCACCGAGAATGACCGGGCCATGAGCCTGCCAGTCGAGCAAGCTCTCGGCCAAGAGCAGAAAGGGAAACCAGAGCAGTGCCAGAAGCGCCAGACGGACACCCCTGCGTATGCGGGACAGACCTGCGCCTTCTTTTCTCCTGCCCCATAGCCACAGCAAGGCCGCGCACGCCAACGTCACGATTTGCAGCATGACATATGTGTAGAGGACGGACGATCGCGTGGCGTACGTATGGTGCATGTTCCCTACCTGCTGGATCAACAGCGGCAGCGATCCTCCCTCTGTGCTGGACATGGCATGGCCCGCCAATCCTTTCGGAACAGGCACGTCCAGCCAGGACAACACCGTCGGCAACACGTCGAGACCGCTAACCAGGCCGGATTGCCGCGTAGTCGCCGAGGTCAGCAAGCCCGCTCCTTCCCCTGACCAGCTCAACAGCGGCAACAGCAGCGCCTTTTCTTTTGCCGCTACCGGGTTGACCGTCGGCGACACCAGCATGACCAGCTGATTGTCCCCGCGCGCAGCAAGCAGTTGATCGAGAAACTGCGCCAGCTCGTGCAACACCCGTTGATACTGTCTGGCAAACTGGCCCGGCTCCATATCCGGGCCAAGCTGGTACAGGCGGGCCAAGTCGGAAAGCTGTACCGCAATCAGGCCGGATGTGCGGTCTGCCTGAATCTGCTCGCGCAGGTAGGCGTAATTCGTTTTCACCCCGAACGGATATCCTTGAGCGAGCAGCATGTTTTTACCGGACACGTCCCCTGCCGGAACCCGCCCCTTCTGATCCATGGCAAAAAGAACGGCGTGCCGTTGCCTGGTTTCCCCCACGTCCCCATTGCCGTAGGACGCTACCCGGATCTTGTGCGCGGCCAGTGTCGTGCCCAGAAGTCCAAGCCGCGAGGAGTACGGTTTGTCCCGGTTCTCTTCGTGCAGCCGGAAAATACCGGGAAATACGATGGCAGAGCGCGCCAGGTCCTGCGCGAGGTAGCCGCTCAGCGCCTGCATCCGCTCTCCCGCCGTTTCGTTGGCGGAGAAAGCTTCCTGCGGGTGATAGGCCGTGCCGCTGCGCTCCGTGTAGAGAGCTTGGCCTCCGCTGCCCATCAGCAGGTAGCCGTTTGCCGCTGTCCGCGCTCCTGGCGTGCGGATGGAAAGAGCGCCCGCTGCCGCTTTGTCGATCCATTTCTCCACAAGCGGGGAACGTTGGAGCTGTTCCAGATCGGAAAAAGACAGCCCGTCTACAAACAGGATGACGACTTGCGGCTTTTCGGTGGCCGCGAGCGCACTTTTCCCCCATGGATGCGAAAGCACAATCAGGATGACCAAACAGAGCCATGCGTATTTTGTCTTCACGATGAACCTCCTGTTGATAACCAGAAGCTTTTATCCACATATTCCACAAAATCATCCACAGGCTATACGTGAATTTCCCGGTCATTTTTCGCGTTATCACCAGTATTCACAGGTGGCAGTGAGAGCAATCCGAAAAGTTATCCTGAACTTGTGGATAACGCGAAATGCGCTTGGGCACCCAGACTCGGGCAACGCCGGAAAACGTCGCTGCGCCCATGGCTCGACGCAGCCTTCGTTGCACGGATACGGGGTACGGATGCACAAAAAGCCCATCCCCGGCAAGGAATGGGCTTCTTCGCAGCGATCCCGCTACGATTCGTTTTCGTTCAGCGACAAACCAGGCACGCCGTTCAAATCAAGCGCGGCGAACTGTCCTTTTTGATACTTGATATAGCCGGCTGCCGCAATCATGGCGGCGTTATCCGTGCAAAGCGAAAGCGGCGGGATGACGAGCGGGATTCCTTCCGCGTCGCAGCGGGCCTGCAGCCGTTCCCGCAAGCCGCGATTTGCTGCCACGCCGCCTGCCAAAAGCACTTGCTTCGCCTGGCAGGCGCGCACGGCACGAATCGTTTTTTCCACCAGCACCTCTGTTACCGAGTCCTGGAAGCTCGCGGCCAGATTCGCCGGCTCGATCGTCTCTCCTCGCTGCGCGGCATTGTGCAGCGTATTGAGTACGGCCGACTTCAAGCCGCTGAAGCTGAAATCGTACGAATCCGGCTCTAGCCAGGAGCGCGGCAAGGGCACGTTCGCTTCCCCTTCGTGCGCGAGGCGGTCGATGTGCGGACCGCCGGGGTACGGCAGATTCAGGGCCCGTGCTACCTTGTCGTAGGCTTCGCCCGCGGCATCGTCCCGCGTTTCCCCCAAAATCTCAAACTGTCCGTGCTCTTTCATCCAGACAAGCTCGGTATGACCGCCGGAGACGACCAGGGCGATCAGCGGGAAGTCCATCTCTTCCACCAGCCGGTTCGCATAAATATGGCCGGCGATATGATGAACGCCGATCAGCGGGACTCCGCGCGCCAGTGAAATGGCTTTCGCCGCCGCCACGCCAACCAGGAGCGCGCCCACAAGGCCAGGGCCATAGGTCACTGCAATGGCAGAAATGTCCTCCAGCTTCTTGTCCGCTTCCGCCAAAGCCTGCTCGATTGTCAGCGTAATGTTTTCCACATGCCTGCGGGAGGCGACTTCCGGCACGACACCGCCGAAGCGCTTGTGAATATCGGCCTGGGATGCGATGACATTGGACAGCACCTCTCGGCCGTCGCGAACCACAGCGGCCGACGTCTCGTCGCAACTGGTTTCAATTCCTAAAATGTACACGGGCGCGCCGGACTTTTTCTGCGCCTCGTAAGCTTCTTGTACGCGCAGCTCGTAGCGCGACATCTTGGTCTTGTTCATTACAAAGTCACCCACATAATGATTGCGTCCTCATTGTTATCCGAATAGTAGCCTTTGCGCACGCCGTGCTCCCGGAAGCCGAGCTTGGTGTACATGTTGCGCGCGACCGTGTTGGAGGGCCGAACTTCCAGCGTCATGCTTTTCGCTCCAAACATTCGCGCGACCCCCATCATCTTAATCATCAGCCCCAGACCGATTTTTTTCCCGCGAAACAGCGGATGGACGGCCACGTTGGTAATATGGGCCTCATCAACCACGATCCACATGCCACAGTAAGCGACGATCCGATTTTGATGGACGACGACGACATAGCGGGCGTTCGGATTTTTCGTCAGCTCGTTGACGAATGCTTCATGCGGCCAGGGAGTGGAAAACGACAGGCGCTCCAGCTCCGCCACAGCCCCTACGTCCTGCATCGTCATGAAACGATATTCCAGGTCAATTGGTTGGCTCATGCTTCTACTCCTTTACGGTCCCCGCCTGCTTTTGGGCAAGCCACTTCGCTTCTGCTTCCGCCAGCTGCAAATATTCGGGGACAAGCTCGTGCGCACTGCCTCCGTCCTGCAGTCGGCGCAACGCCGCAAATCCGATATGGGCCGCGCGCGGGTGGTTGGCAGCAGGAGAGGCAAACCGGGCCTGCTCCCCCAGTTCCTGCTCAATCGCCTTCCGATGAATTCGCACATCTTCGCCCAAAAACAAAACAGGCTCTCCCTGCGCCAAGTCCCTGAGCTGCGGCAGCCACTCCTGCAGCAACACGATTTTGTCCTTCTCCTGCGCTTCTACCGATTCCAGACCGTTGGTGCGGTAGCAGCCCGCGTACACCTGTCCCCGGCGAGCGTCAAACAACGGCACGATCAGCCCGGGAAAGCCCAAGGCATTCATGGCGACAACCTCCAGGCTGGACACGCCGATGACCGGCACGTTCAGCGACCAGGCCATGCTTTTTGCCGTAGCCACTCCGATGCGCACTCCCGTATAGGAGCCTGGTCCATTCGCTACCCCAAAGCCGCTCAGTTGCTCGGGAGAAGTTCCGGTCGCATCCAAAAGCTCGCTGATGCAGTCCATCAGCCTCACCGAATGGTTTTTCTGCTGGTTCGTCGTCATTTCGGCGAGAACGCGCTCCTCCTCCACAACCGCAACGCTCAACACCAGATTGGATGTATCAATCGCCAGTACGCGCATCAAAATCAAACTCCTCGCACAATTTCACGTAACGCTCTCCCTGGGGACAAAGCTCGATGCTCCGCGCTTCCTCGCCTGCCGCGCGCAGGAAGACCGTCAGCCGATCGGTTGGCAAGTACTCCGCAAGCAACGAGGCCCACTCGACTACACAAACCCCTTCTCCGAAAAAGTAATCGTCCAGGCCGAGGGAATCGGGATCGTCGCCCACCCGGTAGACGTCCATATGATAAAGCGGCAAACGCCCCTGATATTCTTTTATGATCGTAAACGTCGGACTGTTCACCACCTGGCGAACGCCAAGTCCGCGCGCCAGTCCTTGGGTAAACGTCGTTTTTCCGGCTCCCAGGTCGCCTTCCAGCGCCAGGAAGTCGCCCGGCGCCAGACTTTTCGCCAGCTGCTCCGCAAAGCGCTGCGTTTCCTCTGGGCCCGCAAGCTTCCAAGTATAGCCCATTTTTCATCCACTCCTCGCTTACTCCCGCTGCCTGAAATGATTGTAGCCTGCCTTGGGCAGATCGGTGCGGCTGTCGCCCGAGCGCAGGGACAGCTTCGGCCGGGCGGGCTTGCCTTCCTCCACCTCGCCAATGACGGTCAGCAAAATGCCTGCCGCCGCGAACCGCGCACGCACCGCCTCCACCTGGCTTTTTTCCAGCGTGCCTACCAGCTGATAGTCCTCTCCGCCGTAAAACGCCCACTTCAACGGGTCCTGCCCGCTCAGAAGCGCATAGGCGCGAACATCCTCCCTGACAGGAATCTTGTCCGCATCGACGCACATGCTGACGGCGCTTGCCTCGGCGATCTCCCACAGCTCGGAAGCCAAGCCGTCGCTCACGTCATTCAGCGCTCCGCAGGCTCCGGATTCCAGAAGCAGCCTGCCCGCCTCCACCTGCGCGCGGGGGCGCTGATGGGCTTCTATCAGTTTCGCCCAGCGACCCGACGGCTCAACCGTTGCCGGGTCACCGTGCAAGAGCACATGCAAGCCGGCGGCAGAGCTGCCTACATGGCCGGTCACAAAAACGACCTGCCCCGGCTGCGCCTGCGAGCGGCGAATCGCGCGCCCTTTTTCCACTTCGCCCAGCACCGTGACAGACAAGTGCAGCGCATCCGGCGCAGAAACCGTATCACCGCCGACCACCCTCACGTTGTACGCTTCACACGCAGCGTAGATGCCATCGTAGATACCCTGGCATTCCTCCGGCGTCCAGTGCGGCGCCACGGCGATGCTGACCAGCGCATAGCGGGCATAGCCGCCCATCGCCGCGACGTCGCTCACATTGCTCGTCACCGCCTTGTAGCCGATGTCGCTTGGGCTCATGGTTTCTTTTAAAAAATGAACCGTCTCTACCATCGCGTCGCAGCAGGCCACGACTTCCATCTCTGGCGCAGGAGAAAAAACGGCGGCATCGTCCCCGATCCCGACAGTCAAGCCGTCTCCTTCCTGTCCGTCCGAACGGCTCGTCCATTGCCGGATCAGGGAAAATTCATCATGTGCCACCGCAAACGCTCCTTTTTTGCATAGTGAGTCCATTATACCTCTGCTGTCAAAAGGCGTGCAAGAAAGCCGCCCGTAAGCCAGCTCGCTACCTTTTCAACTCTCGCAGCCGCAATCTCCCCCGGCAGCGTCCGCAGCGATAGCGCGAAGGGTCCATTTTGCGCTTGCGTCTATACGTCATCCCGCACGCCTGGCACATCAGCTCATAGCGATCAGGCAGCACCTTGCGTCCACCCCCGACCTGCTGGCAATACCGGCTTCCCCCCACTTGGGCAAGCAGCCTGCGAAAATCCTGATCGGCATGGCGGTAGCCTTTTTGCTCCAGATGCAGGTGATAATGACACAGCTCGTGCTTGATGATCGCCACCAGCTCCGCCTCGCCGTGCTCCTCCAGATGCTTGGGATTCAATTCAATATCGTGAGAGCGCAGCAAATATCGCCCGCCTGTCGTGCGCAATCTGCTGTTGAAGCGAGCCCGATGGCGAAATGGCTTGGCGAAAAATTGACGGGATATTTGCTCCACCAGCTTTTGCAATTCCGTATCGGTCATAGCCTGATCAAACGCTCCTCTCTACTGTTCACGATAGCAGTTCCTGTTGAAAAGTGCCAGATAGATAGGCTACACTGGGTGGAAGAAAAGCAGATTGGTTTGGAGGAGCTTATGCGCTATTTGATTTTGCAGGAAAAAGTCGGGCTGAAGTTCGTTGCCCTGCCACAAACGCATATGTACCAGCTTGTTGCCCTGTTCAAGCGACTGCACAAGGAAATCGACAAGCTGACAATCGCCGATCGGCCTGAGCTGCCGACCGTGCTGGCGGAATGCGCTGACCTGGAGCTTTTGGGAGGCGAGCTTGCTATCGTCGATGGACTCGATTACGTCAGCAGTCTGGAAGAACGCTTCGCTGCCCTGCCTGAGAGTCAGTACCCGTTGATCTCGTTGTTGACCGAAATTCGTGCCCTGCAAGCCCAACTGGAATTTTTGCGTGACGATGAATAAGTTTTTTGGAAAATAAGTACCTCCTGGCCGCCTTCGTGCATACATTGCCAATAGGCGAATCATTCCAGGAGGTACCTACATGCCCCAATGGATGCGTAAGCAGTTGCAGCGTGCCTTCAGCGGGAAGGACGTTCGACAAATTCGTTTGCTGAACAGTTGCTGGTTCTTATATTGGGAAAAACATGGCGGCCGTCCCGAGTAGCAGGAGGGCCGCCTTTTTATGTGCGTTTGCCGTTATGTCCCTACGCCTCGCCCGGCGCAATCATGGTCAGCCCCACGCGCTGGCGTTTTTCGTCGATCTCAGCCACCCACACGTCCACGATGTCCCCTACCGCGACGACATCGAGCGGATGCTTGACGAAGCCTTTTTTCAGGCGGGAGATGTGCACGAGACCGTCATTTTTCAAGCCGATATCCACAAACGCGCCGAAGTCGACCACGTTGCGGACGGTACCCTGCAGTTTCATTCCGACGCCCAGGTCAGAAAGCTGGAGCACGTCACTGCGCAACAGCGGCTTCGGCAGCTCATCGCGCGGGTCGCGTCCGGGACGCAGGAGGCTTTCCACGATGTCCGTCAGCGTCGGCACGCCGATCCCGAGCCTTTCTGCCGTCTGTTCGAGATTCAGCGATTGCAGGCGTTCCTTGCAGCGTTCGCTGCCGATCTCCTGCGGCGCAATCTCGATCATCGCCAGCAGCTTGTGCGTAGCCGGGTACGACTCCGGGTGAATCGGTGTCTTGTCCAACGGATCGGTTCCCCCGACGATGCGCAAAAATCCGATACACTGCTCGTACGTCTTGGCTCCCAGCCGCGGTACCTCCTTCAACTGGGCGCGCGATGTGAACATGCCGATTTCTTCACGCTTTTTCACAATGTTGCCCGCCACCTGCTTGCTGATGCCCGACACGTATTGCAACAGCGAAGGGGAAGCGGTGTTGACATCGACCCCGACGTGGTTAACCGCCGATTCGACGACAAACTGCAAGCTGTCTGCCAATCTCGCTTGGGACACATCGTGCTGGTACTGGCCTACGCCAACCGATTTCGGGTCGATTTTGACCAGTTCAGCCAGCGGGTCCTGCAAACGACGGGCGATGGAAACAGCGCTTCGCTCCGCCACATCAAGGTCTGGAAACTCTTCTTTGGCCAGTGCGGAAGCCGAATATACCGACGCCCCTGCCTCGTTGACAATCGTGTACACGACCGGGCGCTTTCCTTCTTTCAGGAGGTTGGCAATGAACTGCTCGGTCTCCCGGGAAGCGGTACCGTTGCCGATTGCGATGACGCCGACGTCATACGTCTCGATGAGCTGCCGGACTTTTGCCGCAGCCTCGGCCACCTTGTTCGCCGGAGGGGTCGGATAGACGACCGCCACCTCCAGCAATTTGCCCGTCTCATCCACGACTGCCAGCTTGCAGCCTGTCCGAAATGCCGGGTCGACTCCCAGAACCACTTTACCTTTGACGGGGGGCTGCAACAGCAGGTTGCGCAAGTTTTCCGCAAAAATGTGAATGGCCCGCTCTTCCGCCGCCTCCGTTAGCTCCGCCCGCACCTCCCGCTCAATCGACGGGGCGATCAGGCGCTTGTACGCGTCCTCGATCGTCTGCTCCAGCAGAGGGCGAACGACGGTGTCGCGGGGAATGAGCCGCCGCTGCATCCAGGCCAAAATTTCCGCCATCGGCGCTTCTACCGTCACCTTCAAAATACCTTCGCTCTCTCCGCGGTTAATGGCGAGCACACGGTGCGGAACGACTTTTTTCAACGGCTCGCTGTATGCGTAATACATTTGATAGACGTTTTTCTCGTCGGCTTCTTCCGCCTTTTGCTCGGTCAAAAGCAGCCCTTTTTGCACGGTGCGCTGGCGAATCCACTGACGAATGTCCGGGTCGTCGGAAAAATGCTCGGCAACGATGTCCATGGCCCCTTGCAAGGCTTGCGCGATCGTATCCACGCCTTTTTCCGCGTCTACGTATTTTTGTGCTTCCTGCTCGGGATCGCCTGTCTTGGGCAGGCTCAGCAAGTAGGCGGCAAGCGGCTCCAGCCCTTTTTCCTTGGCCATTGTCGCGCGCGTGCGGCGTTTTTGCCGGTACGGCCTGTAGAGGTCTTCCACTTCTTGCAGCTTCGTCGCCCGCTCAATCGCGGCCTGCAGTTCTTCCGTCAGCTTGCCCTGCTCCTCGATGAGCCGGATCACTTCTTCTTTTCGTACGGACAAGTTGCGCAAATACCGCACGCGTTCCTCGATCGCCCGTATTTGCGTTTCGTCCAGCTGCCCGGTCATCTCCTTGCGATAGCGGGCTATGAACGGAACGGTATTGCCTTCATCCAACAAGGCAATCGTGCGTTCCACCTGATGAGGTTTGACGCCCGTATCCTGGGCGATTGTCTGGATCATCAATGTAAGCTCCATACATTCCTCCTGCGCTCGTACTTCGCCGTTTATTGTACCATATTTGCTAGCAGCGTCTGGAAACAGATACGGAAACGGGGCTGTGCCAGCGATTGGCGAAGCGGATCGGAAGCTTCCTGCATACAAAAAAAGAGGCATCTCTGCCCCTCTCCTTCAAGTTCTCCCGTTATGTAGCTGTTTTCTATGTAGCTGTTTTCGCTGATTTTGCTGCTTTCGCTGTTTTCGTCGTTTCCAGCTGTTCTAACCGCAGGGCCTCTCTCAGCTTGCCCAGCGCCCTGCGCTGCAAGCGGGAAATGTGCATCTGGGACATGCCCATAATGTCTCCGGCCTGCTTCTGGCTCAAATTTTGATAAAAGGTTAAATGAATGATTTCTTTTTCACGCTTGTCCAGAACGTGCAGCGCCCGATCAAGCATCAGATTTTGTTCAACTTGTCCGTAGCCCGCTTCTTGCTGGCCGACGAGGTCCAGCAGCGTGATCGTATTGCCTTCGTTGTCTGCTTCCAGCTCGCTGTCCATGGAGAGGGAATGGTAGCTCCGCCCCATCTCCAGTGTTTCCAACACGGCTTCTTCGGTCACGCCCAGGCAGCTTGCGATATCGGAAATTTGCGGGGAACGCTGCAGTTTGGCCGTCAACTCGTCCACGACGCGCTTGATCTTCGGACTGAGCTCCTTCACGCGGCGCGGGACGTGTACGCTCCATGTCTTGTCCCGGATATATCGCTTGATTTCTCCGACAATGGTCGGGATCGCAAAGCTTTCAAATGTGCGGTCAAAAGAAGGATCGAACCGGCGCAACGAGGCCAGCAAGCCGATCATGCCGACTTGCACGAGGTCTTCGTACATGACTTGTCCGCGCACAAACTTTTTGGCCAGCGTCTCTACCAGAGGGGTGTAGGCTGTCACCAGTTGCTCCTGCAGACTTTCGTCCCGCGTCTGCCTGTACAGGTCAATGAGTTGCCGGAGTTCCTCCGGACTATACTTCCGTTTCCGAGATTGTCCTGTCATCGCCAGCCACCTCATCCCGCCGAACATACTTGGTCATGGAGACCGCCACTCCCGATTCGGAGCGGATCACCACTTCATCCATGAGCGTGTGGATCAGATAAAGCCCGAGACCTCCCTCATCCAGATCCTCCAGTTCTCTTCCTGCAAAGATCGGTGTCAGTTGTTCCGGGATTAGCTCGCTCGCCAGTCCCACGCCTTGATCGCTTACCTCGATGCACAGACGGTCTGAAAAAACCTGACATTCAATGTGGATAAAGCCACGCTCGCCTGTTTCCTTGTACGCGTGTTTGACTGCATTCGTGCAAGCTTCCCCTACCGCCAGCTTGATGTCCTCAATCTCCTCATAGGAAAAGCCCATGCGATTCGCGATCCCGGACACAGTAAGCCGCGCCACGCCCAAATATTCCGTCTGATTGGGCAGGGTCAAACGAATCACGTCAGCTTGCGGTTTTTGTTGAGCCATTACTCGCTCTCTCCTTTGCGGATGGCAATATGTTCGTATAAGCCCGTGATGCGGAACAGCCTCTCCACGCGTGCAGACAATTTTTGGACCTCAAACGCGCATTCCCTTTGCTTGCATGCTTTCATGACCGCGATGAATATTCCGATTCCCGTGCTGTCCATGTACTCGACAGCTTCCAAATCAACCAAAAGGCGGCTCGTGCCTGGCTCATTCGCGAGGGACATGAGCGTCTCCTTCACCTTTGGTCCGGTATGCGCGTCAATATCGCCTCCAAGGACCACCCGATGCTCCGTGTCCTGGCTGGTGATTTTCAAGAACAAATCCATCGCTATCTCCCTCCCTTGCGTTGCTTCCCGTTCTTCGAAGCACAATCATGGTGTAGTCATCCAGCAGTTCAAATTGGGAGAGCGTAAGCAGCCTGTTGTACAGGGCGTTCGCCATTTTTTGAGCATGAACACCCACTTCGGCTTGCATATGGCGTACAAGCTCATCCCTTTGCAGATCATATCGGCTACTTTTGCCCTCTGTGACACCATCGGTCAGAAGAATCAGAACATCTCCTGGTTCCAGATGAACTTCCTGCACCTCGTATTCGCTGTTCGGGCTTAGTCCCAGCACGGAGCCCTGGCCTTCCAAATCGGAAAATTTCCCTTCCGAAGCCCGGTACAAAAAGCCTGGCTCGTGTCCGGCCACTGCGTAGCGAAAGCAATGACGGCGTGTATCGTAAGACCCGTAGAGCATGGTCACAAACATGCTGGGGTCGATATTGCGCCCGACAACCCGGTTGAGATGGCGGAGCATTTCGTCAGGACCAAGCGGCATCTCCCGCAAGCTGTCTATCGCATATTTGAGCATGGACATGCACATGGCTGCGGAAATCCCCTTGCCGGTAATATCCGCGACAGCCAGGCAAAACCGCTCGGCATCCTGACGAATAAAATCGTAGTAGTCCCCGGACATTTGCTTGGCTGCTATGCTGACAAGACCGATCTCCAGTCCCGGATAATCGGGCAGTTGACTGGGCAAAAGCGTCTGCTGCATCGCCTGCGCCACAGTCAGCTCCGCTTCCATCTGTTGATGCCTGCTTCGCCAGCTATGGACGGAGCGGTGCTCATTGCCGTATTCAATCATCACCTCGGTCAGGACCGAAAAGGAGGCACGCACGAACTCCGGCACCTCCCCCAGCTTTTCCAACGCCCGCCCGTGCATGTCTGTCAATTCCTCCGGCGAAACATTGCGCGCGAGCAGCCATTTGCCCATCTGCTGGGCGACGTACAGCTGATCCTCGCCCGGGCCGTTCAGGTAATCCCGAAGAAGCTGTACATACTCTTCTTCCAGGCTTCGGGTTACCATTTTTCTACCTCCTCCTCCATCGGGCTCTTCCACTTCACCACGACAACGCGCGTCCCCATGCCAAGCGAGCTGTGGATTTCAAACTCATCCATCATGCGCCTGACTCCAGGCAGCCCGGCTCCAAGCGCGCCGGAAGTCGAATAGCCGTCTTCCAAAGCCTTGCGGATGTCCGGGATTCCCGGCCCCGCGTCTATCGCTGTCAACTGCAAGCCGATCACTCCGTTTTGTTCGATCGGCGCTATGGTAATCGTCCCGCTGCCTGCGTACAAATAAATGTTGCGAGCCAGTTCCGAGATGGAAGTAGCGATCCGGGACTGCATGATTGTACCGAAGCCGAGCTGTCTCGACATATTTCGTCCCACTTGCCGCGCTGTCACAATGTCTGCCTCTCGTTCTATCTTGATTGTCTCAGGACTACAGCTCTGCCACAATCAAAAAACCCCTTCCGCCCTCACTGAATAGGTAGAAATCATGAAAGGAATGCGAGCGAAATTTTTCTCTACCTCGGAAGTAATAGCAAATCGTGTCACTTTTTGTCTACGATTCTCACCCAACACATTCGCTACACACACGGCAATTCCCTGCCCCCATAGCAAAAAAACCACTTGCTTCACCCAAGTGGCTTTTCCTCTCCCAGCGATTGATTCAGTTTTAAAAATCAATGAGGCCCAAACTGATTTGCAAAGACTCATTGACCCGATCCATCATCTCGTCGTCGAGATGGGTAATCTTATCAGTCAGCCTCTGTTTGTCAATGGTTCGTATTTGTTCCAACAAAATGACGGAGTCACGATCAAATCCGTATGTTTTTGCGTCAATTTCCACATGCGTAGGCAGTTTTGCCTTCTGAATTTGGGCCGTTATGGCTGCGACGATGACCGTCGGACTAAATCGATTTCCAATGTCGTTCTGAATGACTAAAACAGGCCGCACGCCTCCTTGCTCAGAGCCAACGACCGGTGACAGGTCCGCGAAAAATACATCGCCACGTTTGACAATCACTGGTCACACCCCGCTAACTAAGCGGACAAGAGTATGGTCAGCCTCTTCTTCAGCGCCAAAAGCCTCCGATGCCATTTTCAGATTAATCTTCGCCATCTCCATATACCCTTTTTGCATGGTCTCCCGGATCGTGCGTTTTTTACGCTCCTTCAAATACAAATGCATCGCCTGGCGAATAAACTCGCTGCGATTGGATTTCTCCTTTTGAATGACGCCATCCACTTCTTGTAGCAAGTGTTGTGGCAAGCTGATCATGATGCGCTTTGTGTTTGACTTCGACAAGACAAATCCACCTCCAACCATGACCGTAACTTCCATCTACCGTGTCCGTTCTGGCAAGAACAGCCGATAGGAACAATACCATTATGTCGAAACCATTGCAAAAATATACCTATCCGTATGCTTTTCAGGCAAAAAAGACTGCCTTTGCGCTTAACTAGTATTCGCGCTCCAAAAGAAAATTCCTGCTGTTTTTTGTCTGTTAGTTATTCACATTTTTTCCTGGCGCACGTGTCATCGCCAGTGGATGAAACACTTCGGCCACTTCCTTGTTGCGAACGTAAACGCGCGGAATCCGGTAATTGAGCATGCAGGGAAGCTCGTAGTTGATCGTTCCAAGCAAAGCCGCAACCTCATCCAGCGAGATCTCCTCGTCTCCCTGTTTGCCGTACAGAACGATCTCCTCATCCACCTGCCCCGCTCCCGGCTCCAATCTGACCATGACCTGGTCCATGCAGACTCGCCCGACAATTGGATAGCGGGAACCATTGTACAACACTTCTCCCCGATTGGACAAGAGGCGGGAATATCCGTCCGCGTACCCGATGGGCAGGGTCGCGATCCGTTCGCCTGGCTCCGCGGTGTACGTAGCGCCATAGCTGACCGTGAACGGCTCCACGGCGGTCTTTACATGCGCGATTTTTGTTTTCAGGGAAAGGGCGGGAACAAGAGGGACATCCGCGCGCTCTTTCATGTACGGCGAAGGATACAATCCGTATAAACCTATGCCTAAACGGATCGTATCATACCCCCAATCGGGGAAAGCGATCGCTGCCGCCGTATTGCAGCAGTGAACTTTCGGGAGTGTTTTCCCTTGCGCGCGCAGCGCCTGCAAAAAGGATTGAAACGTCTCGTGTTGTCGTCGCACATGGGGCGTATCCGGTTCATCCGCGCAGGCAAAGTGCGTGAAAATGCCTGTCCATTCCAGCTTCGCGCTGTTTTCAAGCGCTCCGACCACTTCCAGCAAATCGTCTGTTGTCCGGACTCCCAGACGTCCCATGCCCGTGTCGATTTTGACATGCACACCGACCGGACGCAGCTCCGCCTGCTCCAGCCGTCGATTCGCCGAATCGATCCATTCCGGGCTGTACGCCGTCAGTTCGACATTCAGCCTGCTGGCTGTCTCGACCGAGTCGGCCGGGGTGTACCCAAGCACCAGGATCGGCGCGTCAATCCCTGCGGTACGCAGGATGACCGCTTCGTCGAGCATTGCCACTGCCAACGAGTCGGCGCCGCTCGCCAGTGCCTCTCTTGCGACCTGCACAGCGCCATGACCGTAGCCGTCTGCCTTGACGACAGCCATAATGCCTGTGCTTTTTGGCAAATGGCCGCGGAACGTCTCGACATTGGCACGGATGGCGTCCAAATCAACCTCAACCCAAGTGTCACGACAAAACGGTTTCATCTCTATCTCCTCTTGTTTCCTTTATGGTAATAAAACAAGCGCTCATTCAAATGGCTGAGAAACTGTCTGGAAACCATCAACGATTCTTTTTTGCCCCCCAGGCGGTAGAAATGGCGGCCTTCGTAAATTTGCTCCACTTCCGACAGCGGGTAGCTGGTCTCTTTTCCAGAGAGGCTGACGATCAGGTGCGTTTTCGTCAGCTTGTACACAGGACGCATGGTCGCCTTGTACAGAAACGGCGCCAGACCGACGACCGCAATCGCAATCGCAAAGGCAAGCACTTTGAAGGTCGTGTCATTGCTGGGAAACAGCTGGGCGAGAATCATCATGCCCAAAACGAAAGCAACCGTCTCCGCAATGCGCATACTCCAGTTTTTTCGCAGCAGTATGTCCTTGTAGGTCGACTCTTCCTGGTACAAAACATCGGTAGACGTTTTTTTCATCTTACGGCATGCCACCTCATTACGGTATAAGTTACCTTGAATGTATCGTGTTTTCCTGGTGCGTGTCAATTCATGGATTGTCCTTTTTCCTCCTGCCAGCGCGTGCTTGCAGGCAAATCGGCCGACTGCGCGCGATCCCGGAGCGTTATTTTGCGTGACAAAAGACATCTCGCCGGGCGCGGCGAAGCCGGAGACGCAAAAAGTCAGGCGAGATGGGCTCCCGCCTGACTTGTTTGCAGCGCTGTTATTGCTCGCTCGCTTTGTCCTGCTCTTCTTTTTTCAGATCTTGTTTGTGGATGGCGATTTTCTGAAAGCTGCCTTCCACTATTTTTTGCACCATGGACGCCAGCTTCTCGCTGCGTTGGTCCGCTTGCTCCTGCGTCAGCTTGCCTGCTTCGACCGCTTCTTTCAGCTTGGCCTCCTGCTCTTTGACCAGCAGGGCTACGACGTCATCCACAGACACGCCTTGCGCTTCCGCTACCGCTGCCAGTGTCTTGCCTGCTTTCAGTTCTTCTTGCAGCTTGGCTGCGTCGAGCTTCAGCAACGACAGCAGTTCTTCGTTTTTGTCGAAGCCGAAGCCAAACCCGAAGCCTTTGCCTGGTCCTTTGCCCGGATGCGTGTTTTGCACCCTTTCTTTTACGCGCTCCGCTGCGTTTTCATTCAGCTTGTCGGCCTGCTCCTGCGTCAGCTTGCCTGCTTCGACCGCTTCTTTCAGCTTGGCTTCCTGCTGTTTGACCAGCAGCGCCACGACGTCATCTACAGACACGCCTTGCGCTTCCGCTACCGCTGCCAGCGTTTTGCCTGCTTTCAGTTCTTCTTGCAGTTTGGCTGCGTCGAGCTTCAACAGGGACAGCAGTTCTTCGTTTTTGCCGAAGCCGAAGCCAAATCCGAAGCCTTTGCCTGGTCCTTTGCCCGGATGCGTGTTTTGCACCATGTCTTTTACGCGCTTCGCTGCGTTTTCATTCAGCTTGTCGGCCTGCTCCTGCGTCAGCTTTCCTGCTTCGACCGCTTCTTTCAGCTTCGCTTCCTGCTGTTTGACCAGCAGCGCCACAACGTCATCTACAGACACGCCTTGCGCTTCCGCTACCGCGGCCAGCGTTTTGCCTGCTTTCAGTTCTTCTTGCAGTTTGGCCGCGTCGAGCTTCAACAGATACAGCAGTTCTGTATTTTGGTTGAAAGACAGACCTTTTGCGAATCCGCCGTGGTGACCCGGCTTGCCGAAAGCGAACTTCACCTCTGCCGATTTGTTCCCCGGCTGAGCTTGCGCCTGTGTCTGCGCTGTATCTGCTGCAAAGGCGCTGCCCAAGCTCCCGATACTGAGAACCGCTGCCATCGTGCCCAAAAGCATGCCCAGTTTTGCTTTGCTAAACATATTTGCTCCACCCTTTCCTTTGCTGTAGGTATGTACCGCTTCTCTGGTACAAGTCCAAGTGTACGGAAGCTTTTTTAGATTCCTGTTTGAGAAAAATGGAAAACTTGCGGGAAAGTCAAGGAAGATTGGTAAGAACAAAAAGCACTGGATATCAAAATCAACTAAAAAAGAGGACGGTTACGACCCGTCCCCTCTCCCGTATTTTCTTTCCTTATTTCCCGCCGAGACCATATGTCGACTGGGCGACGCTCACCATTTCTTCTTCTGGCAAATCACCGGCGATCGTAAACTCTACGCCATCCAGCTCCCACGTCAGAAGCCGTGTATTTTCGCCCGTTTGCGCCAGCACCCCGACTGTGAATCCAAGGTTGACAGGCATGCCTTGTTCATACGAGACGGACGCCTCGGTCGGACGGGCTTCGATCAGCTTGTAGTTATACGCTCCCTTGTAATTGAGGATGACCGTTCTCACCCCGTCCCGCGTGACAGGCTCGATATCGCCCTGTTCGACTCCTTCCGGCACATAGGTTGGAACGATGACGCCAAACTGGCTGTTCGGCTGCTCGGCAACCTTTCCATTCGCCCCTGCCATGGTGGGAACCGCCGTCAGCGCGCTGGTCGTCATGTTGCGATCCTTGTCAAAGGCATCCTTGTCAAACGTCGGGTTGAACGTAAACTCGTTGAAATCGATTTTTACCAGCGGCTTCATGCTCGAATCCATAATCTCCGCATGCGTAGGCTTGAAGTCTTCTGTCAGCCAGATTTTTTGCTTGGTCAACGAGCGATTGCCGGTGTAATTGGCTTTCACTTCGAATACGTACTGCTTTTCCTCCAGCTTCATCTGACGCTCCGTGTCGTCGATAATGCTCTTCGCCAGCGTCTCGTACAAATACAGGGGACCGTTGTTTTCCGGCCAACCGCTCTGGAAGCGGAAGCTCTTGTTCAGATGCGGAGTCAGTACAAAGACTCCCTCGTTGTTGCGCAAAATGATCTGCGTAATCCCGCGCTGTTTGGAAGTGAGAGCTACCCGATAGTTGCTAGGCTTCTCATACCAGACCTGAACGTCGTACTCCATGGGAGTAGAGCCCGTCTGCATGGTCAAAGTCGCCTGAGACTTGTACCCGCTCATTTTTCCCAGCGTCCCGTTCAGGTCACTCACCACGTCTTCCGGTGTTTTCTGACCGAAGCAACCGCCAAGCAGCAACGTAAAGACCAACAATAACGCCAGTGGTAAAGCTGCCCTCTTCATTCAATAAACTCCTCCTTGTCAACATTTTCGACAAAGAAGGGCACCCCTGTCTATTTCCTGGGAAATCTGTCAGTCTTTCGCCTCTTGCCGCGCTCATCGTGTCAAAATCCTGTACTGGGTACAAAGGACGCGATATCGCTTGATCGGCTGAAGACTTACCCTTCCTGTTAAGAGCAGGTAGTCCCTCCTGATCTACGCGATATAAATGTATGTCCATCCTCGTCCCAATATGCAGACAAGATTATAACTCTTCCACAATCACTTGTGCCATGGCATGTGTCTGGCTGTGGGAAATGCTGACGTGTACGCGAACACGCTGCGGGTCCAGACCGAGTCTGGTGAAGACGTGGCTGTTTACCCGCATCATCGGCCTGCCTGTCTCGCTCGGGGTAATTTCCATATCCAAAAAACCGAGCGCACGGCCGATGCCTGTCCCAAGCGCTTTTGCTCCGGCCTCCTTCGCCGCGAACCTGCCCGCCACGATTTCCGCTTGTCGCGATTTCGTTTTTCCAGCCAGCAGTTTCTGCTCTGCTTCGGTTAAAAAGCGGCCGATCGTCTTATCCTGACGCTGCATCAGGGCGGCGATCCGCTCGATTTCCACCATATCCACGCCTATGCCTATAATCATGGGCCAGCGCCCTCCCAGCTTGTAGATTCTGCTGTCACAGTACCATCCTCCTCTACCTTTTGGCAAGCTGGGCGTACAAGCGAAAAACCCCCGCAAAATAGCGGGGGTTGTTGTCCATAGCTACTACTCAGTAGCTTGACCTGCTTGTTGGCCGGATTTTTGAGCGGATTGTTGGTTTTGACGACGAACTTCCGCTACGTTTGTTTCACTCGCGAATTCAGTCGCAGTGTTTTGCGCCTGAGCTGCTTGGTTTGCTTTGTTCATTGCGTCTTGCTTGTTTTGTTTAGGCATCGTTCCATTCACCTCCTCGACGTCACTGAATATAATTTGTACCGCCCCCCTCGCTCATATCCATCCTCATTTTTCCAGATCGCTCCACAAATGCCGCTGTGGCTGCCTTATTTCCGTCTGGGCCTGGGCATCCTATACGTGCCTGACTACGCAGGAAATCCAGGAGCGAACCGCGAAGTAGGTGGTTCGACTACATTTGAGAGGAGCATCCATATGGCTCATACCGTGATTGTCTATACCCAAACCACATGCGGTCCTTGTCAGGAAGAAAAAATGTGGCTCACATCCCATAACATCGCGTTTGAAGACAGAGACATCCGCAAAAACGATGCGTATTTCCAGGAAGCAATCAACCTCGGCGCCAGCATGACACCTGTTACTTTTATTGAAAAGGAAAATGGAGAACAGATCGTCATTCACGGCTTCGACAAGGAAGAATTAAAAAAAGCGTTGGATCTTTCATGATCCAACGCTTCCTAAGAGCGATCAGCCGAAGGAAGGTTCACTTGCGGCTGATTTTTGTTTGAGAATCGGTGACATATCCGGCAAGTTCGACAAAATTTGCTTGACAGCAGGAGAGCATTCTGTATTAACGGAGTAAAATACCCATGGTCCCTTGCGACGCTCTTTGACCAAACCATGTGTCTTTAGCTTAGCTAAGTGCTGGGAAACAGAGGGTTGGGAAGTTTGCAGAATCTCCACGAGATCACGGACACATAACGATTGTACTTGCAAAAGAGCCATGATCGTCAAGCGCGTCTTGTCACCAAGCAGCTTGTAAACCTCGGACAAAAACAGTACCTGCATCAAATCCGTTTCCATACGAACCCACCTTTGCCTTGCATATCTGTTTCCCAGTATACTATATGGCTTATAAGATGGGGAAGATAGGAACGTAAAAGTTCCTTGAACACTTCTTACACATCGCGTTGCCGCATCGCTTCGACCAGCTTGTCCGCCGTGCGCGCAGCCAGCGCCATGACCGTATGGGTCGGGTTGCTGCCGCTCGAAGTCACGAACGTGGACGCGCCTGCTATGAAAAGATTGGGAATGTCGTGCGACTGGCCGAATTCATTCACGACGGACTGCGCAGGGTCGTTGCCCATCCGGCAGCCGCCCATCAAATGCGCGGTATCGGAGACGACGTGCTCCGGCTTTCCGCCCATCGCTTCCATAATCCGGTTCATTTGCCCGATCGCATGCCGATACAGCTTGCGATCGTTTTCCTGATAGCTGAAGGTAACCGTGGGCACCGGCATTCCGTACTCGTCTTTTTCCCCGCTGAGCGTCACGGCATTGCCAGGGTGAGGAAGCACTTCCCCTACGAGCGTAATGCGCGCATACATATTGTAGTCGAGCATCGTTTCCCGCAGTTGTTTTCCCCATAAAAAGGTCTGGTCCTCCCGCTCCGCCGCGATGGCCCCCGCCATGGCGACAGGTCGTGCCCCGTGGGCGCTCAGGGTGTACCCTCTGGCAAAGCCGCGTTCCCGGTCTGTCTCATAAAAATGCTGGGTCAGGGCAAGCACAGGCGTTCCTTTGTACAGACGCACTTCTTCCGGAAGCAGGCCGTAGACGTCATGGCTGGAATGCGGCATGATCGCCTTGCCTACCCAGCCGCTGGAGTTAGCCAGCCCGTCGGGAAAGCGCGAGGTCGCGGAATTGAACAGCAGCCTGGGCGTCTCCACGACAAAACCGGCGAGAATGACGACCCGCGCCATTTGCCGATGCATCAGCCCGTTGTGCGAGAACAACACGCCGCTGACCCGGTCGCCCGCCATGAGAATTTCCGTGACCATACAATCTGACAGCACCTCGGCCCCTTCTGCAATGGCCTTCGGAATATGGTGGATCAGGCCGCTGTATTTGGCGTTGGGCATGCATCCCTGGTTGCAAAAGCCGCGGTTGATACAGGGCGGACGCCCCTCGAACGGAGCGGACAAAATGGCCAGCGGAGCGACCACACTCTCGATCCCGAGCTTGTCGCAGCCTTCCCGGAACAACTGCGCATTCGCGCTGATCGGCTCGCGGACCGGGTACGGATACGGTCCCTGAAACGGCCCCCAGGGAAAATGGCTCGGGCCGGAAACGGCAATGTCCCGCTCGATCTTGTCGTAATACGGGGCCAAATCGCGGTACGTAATCGGCCAGTCTTCCCCGACGCCGTCTATCGTTTTCGTCATGAAATCGCTCTCGTGAAACCGCAAAAACACCCCGGTAAAATGCACCGTTCCTCCGCCGACTCCCCGGCCGGAGTTGTTGTGCCCGAGGCGCAGAGGATCGTTTCCCGCTACCAGCCTCGTCTCCTGCCAGGCCAGACGCTGCATCGCCAGCTCGTCGCTGGCAAAGTCCCGCTGCGGGTCCCAAAAAGGCCCTGCCTCCAGTACGACGACGCGCAAGCCCGCTTTTGCCAGCTCATACGCCAGCACGCCGCCTGCCGCCCCTGCTCCGACGATACATACATCGGCTCCATCGGCGTATTTCCTGTTTTCCATCTGCCGTGTACCGCGTTCCCGGCTATCGCCTGCGCGCTGCTCCTGCTCTTTATTCGCCATCTGCCCTCGCCTCCCATGGGTCCGTCAATCCTTTTTCGACACGCACATAACCGCGGGGATAAGCAGGCCCGCCGTAGCCGATATCTGACCAGACGAGCGGATGCGAGTAATACGCCTGCACCGTGTCATGCAGCAGTTTCTTGAAAAAATCGACGGGAGCGACCTGGCTCCATGCCTCCGTATCCTTGACGTTGCCCGCGGAAATCCGCCGCAGCACTTCCTGCTGTTCTGCGGCAGAAAGCGCCCCGAACTCCGTCCCGTACGCGGCGTGGCTCTCCGCTTCCACCCCTGCCAGCCCCAGTCGGTACAGCTCTTTTTTCGGGGGAACCCCGACCTTGCGCTGAGACTCTCCCACCGTACTCGCCAGCGAGTCATCCAGGTGCGCGACGACAAAAGTCAGCACTTCCAGCCGATGGTCGTCGACGAGGACGCTCACGACGGCCTGCAACAGCAAAGCTTCCGCCTGCTGCAAATACCGATGGGCCACCTGCGGCATTTTTCTGGCCCCGACAACTTGTCTCGTGTGGACATCCCAGTTTTGATGCTGTTCCCACACGTCGTAGGAAGGATAACGTCTATATTTGGCCATCTGTTTTCACCCCCAGAAAAGGGCCAGAAGCCCCAAAGCGGCGATAGCGGTCATGAGCAGAGGCAAAATCACGGGTGGGCCGACGAGGAAATTTTGCGATTGCGAAAAACCCCCTACCCGCTGTTTGACTCCGGCAGCATGCAAGTATGCCCCGTACACGCCGCCGCCCATCCCGACGACCATCATCACAGCAAATACCCACCGCAGCCACCCCGCATTTACAAACGATAAAACAACAGCCGTCACCGCAAAAACAGGCAGCTCAATGACAGGCACCCACATGGCCCAATGCCGAAAGTTTTGCCTGGAATGAAAAAGGGTGACCTGCACGGCAATCAAGACAAACGCCAGTCCCGTAAACAAAATGAGCACACGCTCTATCGGCCAGCCCTGCCACATGGAAACATCCTCCTTTTTCTGTACGTTGCGCCTATTTTTCCCCTGGCGTCTGCTCTCCTATTCCAGCAAAAAGAAAAAGCCTGCTGATTCGTTGCATCAGCAAGCTTTTGTTACGGTATCTACTTTTTTGGCAAATACGCTTGTTAGCCGAAACGGCCCGTAATGTAGTCTTCCGTCCGTTTATCGCGGGGATTTTGGAAAATCGTTGGCGTCTGGTCAAACTCGACAAGCTCTCCGTTGAGGAAAAACGCGGTTTTGTCGGAGATGCGTGCCGCCTGCTGCATGTTGTGCGTGACGATGACAATCGTATACGATTCTTTCAACTCTTCCAGAAGCTCCTCGATTTTGGCCGTCGAGATCGGGTCCAGGGCAGATGTCGGCTCATCCATCAAAATTACCTGCGGTTGAACCGCCAGCGCCCGGGCGATACAGAGCCGTTGCTGCTGCCCGCCGGACAGGCCGGTTGCCGGCTTTTTCAACACGTCCTTG
Organism: Brevibacillus sp. SAFN-007a; assembly: GCF_051967035.1. Classification (NCBI taxonomy): domain Bacteria; kingdom Bacillati; phylum Bacillota; class Bacilli; order Caryophanales; family Paenibacillaceae; genus Brevibacillus; species Brevibacillus sp. SAFN-007a. Next base: position 33,697 of record NZ_JBQCKK010000011.1, read on the forward strand.
ACCTCGTCCCACAATGCTGCTGCCTTGAGGCTTGTCTCCACGATCTCGTCGAGCTTGTGGCGATCCGTCAGGCCGTGGAGTTTCGGGCCGTAGGCCACATTGTCGTAGATGCTTTTCGGGAACGGATTCGGGTGTTGAAACACCATTCCGATATTTTTGCGCAAGCGCTCGACTTCCACACCGGGACTGTAAATGTCTTCCCCAAACACTTTGACCTCACCGGTAATTTTGGTGTTGGGCACCGAGTCGTTCATCCGGTTCAGCGTTCGCAAAAACGTCGACTTCCCACAACCGGACGGTCCGATCAGCGCGGTAATGGAATTCGGCTCGACATCGAGATTTATATGGAAGAGGGCTTGTTTGTTCCCGTAGAAAAGATTTAACTCTCTCACCGAAATAACACTCATGCTTCCTTCGCTCCTTCGCGGCTGTCGCATCTGCTTTCCCGACTACTGTAGCACGACAATGTTATGGTTTGGTGTGGGGATTATTAAGTTTCCTTAAAGTTTTAACGCCAGGTAAAGTTATGGTAAATGTTTCTTGCAAACCATGTACGCTCCCCATGGCAGCCCCTACAATAAAGCTGAACGTTTTGTCGAATAAGGAGAGAGCCTGTCATGCCGAGAAAACTACGAACAAGAGGTACCACGTCGTTTCCGTACCGTTCGATCTTCACCCGATTGTTTTTCGGGATTTTGACCATGGTAGTCAGCATGATGGCTATCGCTGCCTTTTTTATCAGTTATCAATCCGAGAGCATGCTCAACGAAAAAACAAAGCAGCAGCTCCACGACGCATCCGATGCCGCCTTGCAGGAAGTCAACAGCCGGGTACAGTCCATCATCACCGCCCTGTCCTCCTATGCTTCCACCTATAAAAACAGCAAAGTCACGAACAGCCAAAGCTTCGGCATCTTTACCGACATGGTAAACAACAATCCAACCATTTCCGAAATCCAGGTCGTGACAGCAGACGGGCGCTATTTGACCTTTCCCGGCTCACCGCTGGACAGCTCCTACGATCCGCGAACAGCCGACTGGTACAAAGGCGCCTGGGACAAGCCAAACGCATTCGTCTCCGACGTCTTTCAGTTTTCCGCCACGGAGTTTCCCAAGATCGCGGTCTCCATGGCTTTGCGCAACGAGGAGGAGGAGCCTGTCGGCGTCGTCGTCGCCTTCGTCTCCGTGCCAAAGCTCAGTGAGTCGATCGGGCAAATCAAGCTGGGGCAAACCGGATACGCCATGATTGTCGACCGGCAGGGAAAGCTGCTCGCTCACCCGGATAAAGCCTACGCCTTGCAGCGGCCCCTCCTGACCGAGCTGCCTGTCGTCGCCCATGTCATTGCGGGCCATTCCGGCTTTGAATCGTTTCCGATCAACGGCGTGGACGCCTTTGCCGCCTATAAATTCGACCCGGCGCTCCAATGGGGCATGATCGTCGTGCAGTCCGTATCCGAGGTCAAGCAGGAGGTGCGCCGCCTGCAATGGACGATACTCGCAGTCTCCCTCGTCGGATTAGGCTCGTTGGCATTGCTGCTCTACTTGTACGTCCGCAAGATTATCAAGCCCGTCAAAGAGGTGCAGCAAAAAATGACGGCGTTCAGCGAAGGCGACCTGTTTCAGACGATGCACGTCCAGACCAACGACGAAATCCGTCAGCTCGCCGACAGCTTCAATCGGATGAGCGGGCAAATCCGCACCATCATCGGCAAAATCCAGCACGTCATCGCCGATGTCAAACAGGTGGCCACGCATGTGGGCCAAGGCTCGCGCCACTCTCACGCCATGCAGACAGAGGTCGTCTCCGTCACCGAGCGGCTGGCGCAGGAAATGGACAAGCAGCAGGTGCAAATCGACGACATTCACGCCACGATGGCGGGCATCACGGAAGAAATGTCACGGATTGCGCAATCCATGGAAACGGCGGTTCAGCAAAACGCAAAGTCGCGCGAGCAGAGCGCCAAAGCCGCCACCTCCATCGACTTGCTGAAAGAGAACATGCAAAAAATCTCGGCAGACATGAAAGCCTCCCTCCAGGCGATGGGCTCGATGCGCGAGAGCATGGACGATATCCGCGAAATTCTCGAGTGGATCTCCTCCATCTCCCAGCGCACGAAGCTGCTGTCCTTCAACGCCCGCATCGAAGCATCACGAGCCGGTCAGGCCGGGCTCGGCTTCGGAATCGTCGCAGACGAAATTCGCCTTCTGTCCGAGCAGACAGAAGAAGCGACAGCCCGTATTCAGCAGGTCATCGCTTCAGGAGAAAATCGGATGGAGCACGTAGCGGCCTGTCTGGAAACGACGGATCATGCCACCGTCAACGGCATTCAGACGCTGCATCAGGCAACGGATAGTTTCCAGCAAACCTTTGCCATCAGCGAGACGCTCACCGCGCAGTTTGAAACGATCAGACAGCTGGCCGAATCCATCGCGAGCCAAAGCCAGATCATCTCCCGGCGCGTGGACAGCCTGGCGGAATCCGCCCAGGAAGTCGTCTCGGGCACACAGCAAGCGGTCGCGGCCAACCAGGAAAGCCTCTCCCTCTCGGAGCAGTTCCTGCACGATTCCGAGCGTCTCACGGGCATCGTGGAAGATTTGGAGCAGGAAATCCGCTTTTTCCGGGCAGTAGAAAAGCCTTCTGCGTAGAAGGTACAGATTGTTGAGTAATCTCATGCACTATGGACACCAGTTCCTGTTCCTTCATGTTGCGTAATCCACGCAAACAGAAATAAGATACCGATAGAGCTGTTTAGCATCTATGAAGCTTCGTTCAATATTTTTTACACAGTTTCTTGCTAGCCTGTGAACACTCCGTTTGCAGCAGACAAAACAAATGGGAAGAAATCGCGAGTCTGCCCGCTTTCATCGCAAAGTCTATGCCATTCGTTTTTCTCTTTTTTGCCCCAACGAAAAACGTCAAAAAGAAAATCCAGAAAACAAGAGCTTACTTTATTGGTCCTCCCTTCTTGGATAAAAAGGGAGGACCACCCCAAAAACTAAAAATCAACTTTTCCATGTGATTAGTTTTGTCTAACGTATCCACCGTACGTTACTAACCACCAGCCACCACCAGCATCTATCGCACTTGTGAAACGCAGAATCCCTTGATACCCCTCTCCATCTGCGTAGTTAATTTCTTCTGGATAAACACCGAAATATTTTTCAGTCACGGTAATATATTTATAAGCATGGGGTTGAATAATGACATCACCATATGTTGCATTACTGATAGCAAGAGCACTAGGAATTGCTCCAAACAAGGCTAGGATAAAAAGAATACCTGAAATTACCTTCATATTCATAATCAGAAATCACCTACTTCTGCAACAATTCTTACACCGTCGCTATCATCAAGATCATAAGGTAAGGATACTAAAAAGCGTGAACCACCAATAGTTAACCTGGATGTTTTCAGTTCGACATCAGCGCCATAGTAAAAGGCATTCCACACCAATTTGGAACAATAAGTTGATGTCTCATAATCATATAAATCATCAATTTCATAATCTACATGTTCAAAATCATCTACATATGCTTCTGCCCATTCTGCTGCGTCTCTAGCATCTGCTGAACTATAATAGCGAACTATTCTGACACCTCTATCACCGCCTGTACGTTCATTGAAAAATTTTTTTAATGAGTTTAACTGAGGATGGTAGCCATAGCCAAGAATTTCAGCTACTGTTTCAGTATCTGTCACAATGGCTGCATGACCAGTAAAACTCGGGCTAGAGTTTTTATCAGAAATAAGAATATCTCCTATTTTAATTTTAATGTTAGTACCAGGATAAGTAGGGTCATCCGTAGCCATGGGAGTAACAATATCTGTTTTTTTGACAGCAGATGCATTTCCTGAGAAAATCAATGTCAAAGCCGACAAAATCCCTAAAGTTGTAGAAAAAAATTTTTTCAAAACGATCACTCCTAATGGTAATATTTACATATTCATTAATATATTAACTTTTCAGTTATAATTTGTAAATGGAAAGGTGTTGGAAAATTATGAAGAAATTCTTTTTAGTCGCCATTGTCATTCTATTAGCCAGCCCGATAGTCTTCTACTTTGAATGGATCGTAGGCGGATACCCGTGGGTGAAGAATGAAATGGAGATGGACATACGGGATCATCTAGCTTCCAGAGGATACAAGCCAGAAAATGTGAAAGATATACAAGTTCTCTATAATCGAAAACTGGGGAATTATACCGCGAAAGTCGTCTTTCGTGGGGAAGAAGACAATATATATTATTACGGTTATATTCATGGGAAGATCACGCAAAGAGGGCTTACCTCTTCAGATCGAAAACATGCACGGCATCTTGAAAATTAGCAAGCGCAAAAGGATCCCAAACGGATAAAGGTCTACGCCCTCTAAAGCCCCCCATTCCAGGCTGCATTGCCCCATGCAAAAAGCCCTCCGCTCCGCGCCAGGCGAAGGGAAGGCTTTTTGTGCGGTTCAGCCAAAACGGCCGCTAATATACGCTTCGGTCTTGTCGTTTTCCGGCGAGGTGAAAATTTTTGCGGTCTCGTCCATCTCGATCAGTTCCCCGAGTAAAAAGAATGCCGTTTTGTCCGAGATGCGGGCCGCCTGGTGCAGATTGTGCGTCACGATCACGATCGTGTACTCTTCCTTCAGTTGCGTGACCAGCTCTTCAATTTTCATCGTCGAGATCGGGTCGAGCGCGGAAGCCGGCTCATCCAGCAGCAAAATCGTCGGCTGCATGGCAATGGCGCGAGCGATGCACAGGCGCTGCTGCTGTCCCCCTGACAAGGAGAGCGCAGAGTCGCGCAGACGGTCTTTGACCTCGTCCCACAACGCCGCTTTGCGCAGGCTCGTCTCGACCAGCTCATCCAGCTCGCGGCGATCGGTTATTCCGTGAAAGCGCGGAGCGAAGGCGATATTTTCATAGATCGACTTAAAAAACGGATTTGCGCGTTGAAACACCATGCCGACGACCTGACGCAGGCTCTCGATGTTGACCTGCTGGCTGTTGATGTCGATGCCGTCGACGACGATGGAGCCTGTCACGCGGCAGGACGGCACGAGATCGTTCATCCGGTTCAGGCTCCGCAAAAGCGTTGATTTTCCACAGCCGGACGGCCCGATAAAGGCTGTCACCGAGTTGCGCTCAATGTCCATTGATATGTTTTTGACCGCTTGCTTTTCCCCGTAGTAAACCGAGACATTGTTTGTCCGAATAATCGTATCCTGCATGGTGAGTACCGACATCGCTATCACCTCTCCTTAGTTGGAACCTGACGTCATCTTTTTGTACACCCACGTCCCGAACCAGCGGGCCGAAACGTTAAAGAGCAGCACGGCAATAATCAGCACAGCCGCGGCGCCATCCGCCACATCGCGGGCATCCGGCGTCAGCCCTTCGCTGTTTACCTTCCAGATATGCACGGCCAGCGTCTCGGCCGGACGGAACGGGTTCAGCGGCGAGGTCGGACTGTTCAGGGAGAGATCGGTAAAGTTCAGGTTCGGCGAAGACATCCCTGCGGTAAACAGCAAGGCAGCCGCTTCCCCGAAGACACGCCCGGAAGCGAGAATCGCCCCGGTAATGATCCCGGGCAATGCTGCCGGGAGGATGACGGAGACAATCGTCCGCCACTTGGTGATGCCAAGCGCCAGGCTCGCTTCTTTTTGACTGCGCGGCACGTTGCGCAGCGCATCCTCTGTCACGCGCACGAGCAGCGGCAGGTTGAAGACGGTCAGCGCGAGCGCACCGGAGAAAAGCGTGTAGCCCCAGCCTGTCATATTGACGAAGACGAGCAAGCCGAACAACCCAACGACAATGGACGGCAAAGAAGAAAGCACTTCTATACTCATGCGGATAAACTGCGTAAACTTGTTATCCGGCGCGTATTCAGCCATATAAATTCCGGCTCCGATGCCAATCGGCAAGGCGATCAGCATGGTCAGAACCAGCAAATAAAACGAGTTGAACAGCTGCGGACCAATCCCGCCCCCTGCGTTGACGATATCTGGCGGCGAGGTCAAAAAGTCCAGGTTCAGCTTGTGCCAGCCTTGCGTCAAAATAAAACCGAGCAAGCCAATGAGCGTGCCGATAATCAAGGCGGCAATCAAAGTCAAACCGATCGTGGCCACACGGTCCATCAGTCTCGCTCTCATCTACTTCACCAGCCTCTTTCTGCCCAAAAAGCGCAAGATCATAATGAAGACGAACGACATCAGAAGCAAAAGAAGCGCCATGGACCAGAGCGCATTGTTGTACGGGGTTCCCTGAATGGTATTCCCCATGTTCAGCGTGATGCCGCTGGTCAGCGTACTGATCGGATCCAAGAGACTGCCCGGAAGCTTCGTGGTGTTCCCGATGACCATCTGCACGGCGAGCGCTTCGCCAAAGGCGCGGGCCATCCCCAATACAACCGCCGTCAAGCAACCGGGGAGCGAAGAATGCAGCACCACGTTCCAGATCGTCTGCCAGCGGGTAGCTCCCAAAGCGAGAGAAGCGTTGCGCAAGTCTTGCGGCACGGCTTCAATCGCATCTGTCGCCACGCTGGTGATCGTAGGCAAAATCATCAGGGCGAGTACGAGTCCCCCTGCCAAAAGACTGAAACCAAGTACATCGAACTGCTCGCGAATAAAAGGAACCAACAGCGTCAGACCGACATATCCGTACACGACGGATGGGATGCCGACCAAAAGCTCGATTACCGGCTTCAACACTTTTTTGCCGAAGCCCGGAAAAATTTCGGTCATGAAAATAGCCGCCCCAATGCCAAGCGGTGCCGCGATTAATGCAGCCAAAGCCGTCACCAAAAACGATCCGAGAATGAAAGGAAACACGCCATAGAGTGCAGGCTCGCCCTCCGGGTCCCATTTTGTCTGTGTTAAAAATTCGCTGATACTGACGCCGTCGACAAAAAAGGTCGACAACCCTTTGGAAGCGATAAAATACGTAATCGACACAACGACGATGACCAGCAAGACCGCACAGATCGTGACGATCGTTCGGCCCGTCAGGTTCTCTGTAAACTGACGTTTGTTATAGGTCAACATTTTTCGCGCAATCAGCGATTGGCGATTTGTCCCTACCCCTTCAATACGATGGTTCATGTTCTCCCTCCTAGAAAGAAAACGGCTTTCGGGTGCTTGTCTGTACAAGCAAAATGAGGGGAAGGCCCCTCTCCCCCTCTATTTTGCTGTGACCCATTGCTTATTTGGGTGTTACTTTTCCTTCAGCGTCACGTTCTACTTTCATATCGGTAATGGGCAGGAAGCCCAGGTCGACAATCGTTTTCTTTTGCACTTCTTCAGACAGGATGTACTCCAGGAAAGCTTTTGCGTTGCCAGTCGGCTCCCCTTTTGTGTACATGTGCTCGTACGCCCATACCGGGTATTTGTTGGTTGCGATGTTTTCCGCGTTGGCTTCCACTCCATCCAGCTTCAATGCTTTGACGGAATCGTCGAAATAGGACAGAGCCAGATAGCCGATTGCGCCCGGAGTTTCTGCAATGATTTTGCGAACGGTACCGGAAGAATCTTCGGTGATGCCTTCTGCTTCTTCTTTTCCGTCGAGTGCGAATTTGTTGAATGTTGCGCGCGTACCGGAAGACTTCGGACGGTTCACCAGCGTGATCTTCATGTCATCGCCGCCAACTTCTTTCCAGTTGGTGATCTTGCCCGTAAAGATGTCGATCAGCTGCTGCTTGGTCAGGTTGTCCACTTTTACTTGTGGGCTGACGGCTGCTGCCATGCCGACAACGGCTACTTTATGGTCAACCAGCTCGTTTGCCGGAATTCCTTTTTTCTCTTCTGCAAAAATGTCAGAGTTGCCGATGGTCGCTGCGCCGCTCGCTACCTGGCTCAGTCCTGTTCCGCTTCCTCCGCCTTGAACTTGAATTTGCACACCTTGATTTTTTGCCATAAAGTCTTTGGCCGTTTGCTCGACCAGAGGCTGCAAAGCGGTAGAACCCACTGCCGTGATCGGTTCACCGGATGTAGTTGTCGAACCAGAGTTGCTTTGTTCCGGAGCCGGTGTAGATGGTTGCTGCTGCGCCGGTTGTTGTGCTGGAGCCGCACTGTTGCTGCCACATCCTGCGAGCAGTGCCCCTACAAATGTCAGCGCCATAAACATTTTGCTGAGTTTTTTCATTGGATGAAAATCCTCCTTAACAGGTTCGGTTTGGTTTTCTCTCTTACAAGTACAAACTATACAGGTCGAATGTTGTAGGATTGTGATGCGATTGTTAAGCTTTCTTAAAGATGGAGCCGACGGTGTATCCATCGACAGCAGGCGGTTGCGCCAACGGCAAAAAAGGCGGCACAGCCTGTCTGCTACACAGGTTGTACCGCCTTCGGCAAGCGATTGTCTCTTTAGTTGTCGCGCGTCAATGGCTCCGAAATATCGACATGGCCCATTAACGATTCGGCTTTTTTGCCATCTACAAGGACGACGATTTGCTTGACTTCCGGGAACTGAAAGAACGTTTTCTTCAGCGCGTCCAACGCCATCCCTTCGCCGCTTGAGCCGAGGTTGTACTGGTTTTTGCTGTCGGCATCAATCGTCAACGTGCCATCCGCAAACGTGATGTCATGGTACTGGAAGTCTTTCCAGAGCGGAAAGTGTTCTTCTGCTTTTGTCGGCTTCTCCAGAAGCGAGAGCGTTTTCTTGTACTTTTCGATGTCTTCTGCAAACGTGATTTCCTGTTCCTCTGTTTGCAGCTCCATCAGGTCACTATCGGAGTAGTAAACGGTAACGACCTGTTTGTTCAATGTCGGCTCTGCTGTCGATGGGTTCGTGTTTGCGCCAGATGGTTGTTCAACAGGTGCCGTTGGCTGCGGTGCGGGAGCGGCCTGTTGTCCGCAACCCGCCAGAAGCAGGACAGCCATAGCCGCCACCCCGATGATCCGACTTTTGTTCATCGTGAAAGCCTCCCTTACTGATAAGACTGATAGTATTCACGGATAGCCGCAACGAGGGCTTTCGCCATTTTGTCCTGGAATGCAGGCGAGGTCAACAGCGCGTTCTCTTGCGGATTGGACAGGAAGCCTGTCTCGGTCAAGACGGCCGGCATCTTGGTGTTTTTGATGACGTAAAAGCCGCTCGCCTTGACTCCCCGATCCGGGAACTGCGTTGCCCCCTGCAAATACTTGTGCACGATTTGCGCAAACGCCTTGCTGTTTGCGTTGTAATAGAAGGTTTCCGTACCGCCTGTCGTCGGTTTCGGGAACGAGTTGGCGTGGATGGACAAAAACAGGTCCGCCTCCAGCTCATTCGCGATCGCCACACGCTCGGACAACTCGTAGAACACATCTGTCGTACGTACAGGCACGACTTGAAACTCCGGATACTGCTTGAGCAAAGCGACTACCTTGTTGGCGACAGCCAGCGTGTAGTCTTTTTCGTGGTTGCCCGCCACGCCCAATGCACCAGGGTCTTTTCCGCCGTGACCCGCGTCGATGACGACCAGGTAGCCTGTTTTCTTCGGTTTGGGCGTCAGCTTGACTTCCACGCCGTTTTTCGTATAAGCGAGATTGTACTCGCTCTTCTGGTTCAACTCAATCACGACGCGAACCGTCTCTGGCGAAGCACTGTACTGACTGTACCGCAAGCTGGCAATCAGCGACTCTTCTCTGGGTTCGCCTGCTTCTTTTGGCTGGTCCGCAGCGTCAGCTTCTTCTTCACGCTGCATGCGATCCTCTGACTCTCCGATACTGCCTGTTTCTTCTTTCTTTTTCAACGCTTCCACCAAATCGTCCGCCAAAGCGGTTTGAGGCAGGTCCAGCACAATACGATGGGGTCCTGTCAGCACAAATGAATTCGCCTGTACAGGCAGCTTCATCTGGATATAGACACGATCCCCGTCCTGTGTGACACCTGTCAGGCGATTGAGTCTTTCGATTTCTACCCGATTTTTTTGCTTGTTCCAGGAAATCGTACCGCCTAGCTCGTCCTCTACTTGCTTGATGGGAAGAACCAATTGGCTGTCAATGGTCATGCCGCGTTCCGGACGATTCCAGACAAATCCTTTTTGCCCGACTTGCTCGGCAACGGCATCTGCCGTCACGTACATGGTGTCGGACACTTGATACAGCTTGATCGCTTTTTCAGGAGCACGGCCGTTCAACGTAACCTGCGGCGTTTCGTTTGCAATGACGGTGCGGGAGCTGTTGTCCCACCCTACTGTGATCCCAAGCGATTCCCCGACAAAGCGCAGAGGGAGCAGCATGCGCTGTTGCAAGATGACAGGCGGCGTATCCAGCTTTACCTGCTTGCCGTTCACTTGCGCTGTGCGCGAATCCAATCGAAGGGAAAGCTGCGTCGTTCCCCGTGTAATCACCGCTGTCCGCTTCCCTTCGTCCCAGGCGACATCCGCGCCCAGACTTTCGGCGATGACACGCACGGGAACCAGCGTCCGCCCGTCCTTGATGACAGGTGGCACATCCGGTGTCACTGCTTGTCCACCGATCATCAGGTTGACGGCTTCTTCGGTGGCACGACTTGCCGCAGCCGCCCAACCGGGAATAAGCAGCAGGACCAATAGCGCCAGAAGCAGAGGGTAAACTCGTCTTTTCATCCTGACCTCCTCCGTGATGTCTGTTCTGTTCTGTGGCGTAAGCCCACTGTGCAACGTTCACCATTCTATTAGACGCGATTCTGGCTGTAAAGTTTATAGTCTTTTCGTACCAAAAAGACAAAAGACTGCCCCTTTTTACAAAGAGGCAGTACAGATCAGCAAGAATGCTGTCGATTACCGAAATAACCCGCGCCGTTCTCGTCTGCTCACTTCTTCTACAGGTCCCTTCAACATGTTCAAGCCTCCGTTGGCGATAAACTGCTGAATCATCGACAGGACGGCCGGATTGGACAATACCTTGATGGAATCGGCCACCTTCGGATTTTTCAGTTGCGGAATCGCCCCGCTCAGATGTGGCAACAACGGCAGCAAATCCTCAAGCGAAAGGGCAGGCTTTGCTTTCTCCTGGACGGTCTGCACGGGAATCGGACGCCGACGTGCGCCAAACAAAATGCTGCGCCGCGGTCCCTGACCGGGAGCGGCCTTCAGCCTTCCGAGCGTATCCTTCATGTCCTGCAGCTCTTGCTTCATCTGGTTCATCTCGCGCATCACCTGAGCGTTGCTCACATGGTGCGCATCCGCCAGTTTGTGCATCGTCTCCAGCAGTTGCCTCTGCGAGCCGGCCTGTTTCTTTTTCTTTCTGGTCTTGGCAGCGATAATCCCACCTCCCTCCTGATAGGCCCCCCTTACTTAAAGCGCTTTTTCAGGCTGTCGATGTCTTTGGCGTTGACGCCTTTTTTGGAAAGCTTGTTCAGCAGGCTGCCGACGTTCTCCGTCTTGGACATATGCCGAAACTGCGCCACATAGGCATTCAGTTCCTTATCCGTGAAGGTTTTTCCGGTTTTTTTGCCCAAATCGCGAATCACTTCTTTCAAGCCTGCATCGGTTTTCAGCTTATCCTTGGGAATTGACTTGACAATCCCAAGCAGTTTGCCAATATCCACAGCGATCCCCCCTGGTTGCAGTTTGTTCCTTTTTACTCTATGTAGCCAGGAGCACAATGGATTGGTCATTTGTCCATGCGGGAGAAAAAAAGAAGAGAAGCGTCAAAAACGCCTCTCTTCCTGTAAGTGGTTGCCTTTTTTCTCTTATTGTTTGATATCCGCGTATTTGTAGTCAACAGCGCCCAGACCGTCGACGATCACGCCGTCAACCTTGTCTCTTTTCACCCACGATTGCGTGTAGTAGTAGATCGGCATGATCGGCATGTCATCCATCAGGATTTGCTCGGCTTCAGCCAGAATGGCTTTCCGTTTTTCCGGATTGGTTTCCAGAGCGGATTGGTTCAGCAGTTCTTTGTACTTCGGATTTTCCCAACGAGTATCGTTGTTTCCGCCGTCTTTTTCCTTGAACATTTCCAGGAAGTTGATTGGATCGTTGAAGTCGCCCAGCCAGCCCGCGCGAGCTACCTGGTATTTTCCTTGGTGTACGTCATCCAGGTATACTTTCCACTCTTTGTTTTCCAGCTTCACTTCTACGCCGAGGTTTTTCTTCCATTGATCCTGAATCGCTTCGGCGATCTTTTTGTGACCTTCGGAAGTGTTGTAGGACAGAGTGATCGCAGGGAATTTGCTGATGCCTGCTTCTTTCATGCCTTCTTCCAGCAATTTTTTCGCTGTTTCCAGGTCGTTGTCTTTGAAGTAGCCGTCTGTTTTCAGCGCCATGCTCGGCGGTACATATCCGGTAGCTGGCAGCTGTCCAGCTTGCAGGATGTTGTCGATCAGGCTTTGACGGTCGATCGCGTAAGCAAACGCTTTCCGGATTTTCACGTTGTTGAATGGCGCTTTTTCTGTGTTGAAGCGATAGAAGTACGTACCCGCGATCGGTTGGGTGGTCATTTTCCCGGATTCTTTCAAAGCCGGAATCGCGTCAGTCGGCAATGCGGAGGTTGGAGCACCCGCCCAATCCAGCTCGCCGTTTTCAAACATGGACAGTTCGGTATTCTCGTCCTCTACCATGGAGAACTCAATTTTGTCCAGTTTTACGTTGTCTTTATCCCAGTAGTTCTCGTTTTTCACGACAACCAGCTTGCTCTTGTGTTCCCAGGTTTCCATTTTGAATGGACCGTTACCGACGATGGTTTTCGCGTCAGTTGCCCATTTGTCGTTGGCTTCCACTGTTTTTTGGTGAACCGGGAAGTACGTTTTGAACGCGACCAGCTCCAGGAAGAATGGAGTCGGGTTGGTCAGCTCCACTTCCAGCGTTTTGTCGTCGATCGCTTTTACGCCCACGTCTTCCACTTTGCCCGTCCCTTTGTTGAAGGCTTCTGCGCCTTTCAGATAGTACAGCTGGTACGCGTAGTTGGAAGCTGTCTTCGGATCGAGCGCGCGCTTCCAGGCGAATTCGAAGTCTTTCGCGGTTACAGGATCGCCGTTGCTCCATTTCGAATCGCGAATTTTGAATGTATATTTTTTTCCGTCTTCGGAGACGGTGTAGCTCTCAGCTGCTGCTTCATGCACTTTTCCGTCTTTGCCTACACGAGTCAGACCTTCGAAGGTAGCGGTAATGATGGTGCCGGAAGTCGTGTCTTCCGCGATGCCCGGGTCTGCTGTCGGCGGCTCGGAGTGCAGGTTCAATTTCAATACTTTAGGTCCGGAAGCTGGTGCTGCGGTTTCCGTCCCTGCGTTGTTATCTGCTGGCGCTGCCTGGTTGCTGCCGCATCCTGCGAGTGCCGCACCAAGAACGAGGATCGAACTCATTGCTGCGAAAACATTCTTTTTCATACAAGTAATCCCCCTTTTCTAAATCTTTTTTCAATATACAAGCTTTTCTATTATTTTTAAATATGTTTTAGATTGATTTAATAAACTTTTATTTATTTATAAAAATCTTTATGATTTTATAAAGAGAAATGCAGGATGGGAGCAAAAATAAAGAAGGGCTGTTCGCCCCTCTTTTCCCTTGTTTGTTTGCTATTGAATGTCTGCCCATTTCCAGTCTACGAAGCCGAGACCGTCGAGCACAACGCCTTGTACTTTGTCGCTCTTCACATAGGAATGCGTGTAGAAGTAAATGGGCGCTGCCGGCATTTCGTCCATAAGCAGGGCTTCGGCTTTCGCCAGAATCTGTTTGCGTTTCTCCGGGTCTTTTTCCAGCGCCGATTGGTTCAGCAGTTCCTGGTACTTCGGATTTTCCCAGTTGGTATCGTTGTTGCTGCCTTTTTTCAGCTTGAACAAATCCAGGAAGGTGTAAGGATCGTTGTAGTCGCCTGTCCAACTGGAGCGGGCAATCTGGAATTTGCCTTGGTGCAAATCGTCCAGGAATACCTTCCACTCTTTGTTTTCCAGTTTTACTTCTACGCCGAGCGCTTTTTTCCATTGATCCTGGATGGCTTCGGCGATTTTTTTGTGGCCTTCGGATGTATTATAGGAAAGAGTCAGGGGCGGCAGCTTGGTGATGCCTTCTTCCTTCATTCCTTCCTCCAGCAGTCGTTTCGCTGTTTCCACATCGCCGTCTTTGAAGTACGGGCCAGCCGCTACTGCCATGGTTGGCGGCACCAGCCCCATCGCTGGCTCCTGGTTCGCTTGTGTTACGTTGTCGATGATCGTTTTGCGGTCAATCGCATAGGCGAACGCTTTCCGGATTTTCGCGTTGTTGAACGGCGGCTGCTCCGTGTTGAATTTGTACAGGTACGTACCCGCAATCGCACGGGTTTGCATTTTGCCGGACTCTTTCAAAGCCGGAATCGCATCGGTGGGGAGTGCGCTGGTAGGGGCACCCGCCCAATCCAGCTCGCCATTTTCAAACATGGACAGCTCGGTGTTTTCATCTTCGATCATGGAGAAGTCGATTTTGTCCAGTTTGACAGCGTCTTTATCCCAGTAGTTCTCGTTTTTCGCGAGAACGAGCTTGCTCTTATGCTCCCACGTCTCGATTTTGAACGGGCCGTTCCCTACGTGCGTCTTGGCCTCGCCCGCCCAGTTTGCTGCGGATTCGACTACTTTCTGGTTGACCGGGAAGTAGGTGTAGAAGGCCGTCAGCTCGAGGAAAAACGGCGTCGGGTTTTTCAAGGTCACCACGAGCGTTTTGTCATCGGTTGCCTTGACGCCCACCTCTTCTGCTTTTGCTTTTCCCGTGTTGTACTCTTCCGCGTTTTTCAGGTAGTACAGCTGGTACGCATACGTGGAGCCGAACTTGGGATCGAGCGCCCGCTTCCATGCGTATTCAAAGTCTTTCGCCGTGACGGGATCGCCGTTGCTCCATTTGCTGTCGCGCAGGTGGAAGGTATACGTCAGTCCATCTTCCGAGATGTCGATTTTTTCTGCGACGGATTCATGCGGTTTGCCATCTTTGCCGATCCGAGTCAGCCCGTCAAAAGTCGCAAGCAACACAGCGCCGGATGTAGAATCCTCCGCCAAGCCAGGGTCAGCCGTCGGCGGCTCACTCTTCATGTTCATGCGCAGAATTTTTGGGCCGCTTGTTTGTTCACTTCCAGCTGAATTTCCCTGTTCTCCTGCTTTCTCGCCGCCACCACAGCCAGCCAGCGCCGCACTCAGGACGAGGATGGAGCTGATCGCTGCAAAAACGCTTTTTTTCATTGGTGTTGCCCCCTTTTTATCTGCCTGACACTCCTTGGAAAACTCCTTCCACAAATATACTGCATTTTTAGTAATATTGAAGACAATTTTAACAAGCTTAATTATCTTTTATTCAAAGATCAAATTATGTAAAGGGAAATAAATTCACATTCTTCATTACATGAAGTATGCCTCATCCCAGACAAACTATGCAGACTGTCAGGCGATTACGCTGAATCGCCGCTTTCGGCCGAACGCCTGCATAGCGATCAATCTGCGCACACAAAAAGCCCAACCAGCACTTGGGCTGCTTGGGCTTTTCGTTGCTTCTTCCATTCCTTCTTGATTAGAATGCGGGAATAATGGAGCCTTTGTATTCCTCTTCAATGAATTTTTTCACTTCAGGAGAAGTCAGTTCCTTCGCCAGCTTTTGGATGGCTTCGGAGTCTTTGTTGTCAGGACGAGCGACCAGGAAGTTCGCATACGGAGATTCCTTGTCTTCGATGAACAGCGCGTCTTTGGTCGGTACGAGCTTCGCTTCGAGCGCGTAGTTGGTGTTAATCAGCGCCAGATCGACTTCTTCCAGAACGCGTGGCAGCATCGCTGCTTCTACCTCTTTGAACTTCAGGTTTTTCTTGTTTTCCACAATGTCTTTCACTGTTCCGCTGATGCCTGCGCCTTCTTTGAGCTTGATGACGCCATTTTTCTCCAGAAGGGCGAGGGCGCGTCCGCTGTTGGTCGGATCGTTTGGCAGCGCGATGGTTGCGCCTTCCGCCAGCTCGTCAACCGATTTGATTTTTTTGCTGTACGCACCGAACGGCTCGATGTGTACCGCTACCACCGGTTGCAGATCCATGTTTTGGCCTTTATTGAAGTCTTCCAGGTACGGCTTGTGCTGGAAGAAGTTTGCGTCCAGTTGTTTTTCGTTCAGCTGTACGTTTGGCTGTACGTAGTCGGTGAACTCTTGTACTTCCAGGATGACGCCTTGCTCTTTCAGTTTTGGTGCAATGTGCTTCAAGATTGCTGCGTGTGGAATTGGGGAAGCGCCTACTTTCAACGTTACTTCTTGCTGTCCGCCTTGTGCGCCGCCTTCAGCCGGAGCTGGAGCTGTTTCCGTTTTGCCCCCGCACGCTGCCAAAGAAAATGCCAATACGGTAGAAAGTACAGATACGACTAGCTTTTTCATCAATGATTTCCCCCTACTTTTTTTGATTCTTGCACTTGCAAGCTTATATGGAAAGACCTTACTTGCGGCTAAAGCGCAATACCAGGCGATCGCCCAGCGTTTGTAAGATCTGTACCAACACGAGCAAAATGACGACCGTGACAATCATCACATCCGTCTGGAAGCGTTGATAGCCGTAGCGGATGGCCAAATCCCCCAGACCGCCGCCGCCGATTACCCCGGACATGGCGGTGTAGGACACGAGCGCAACCGTCGTGATCGTAATGCCGGCAATCAGTCCCGGACGAGACTCTGGCAGCAGGACATTCCAAATGATTTGCCAATTGGACGCGCCCATCGACTGAGCAGCCTCAATGACTCCGCGATCTACCTCCCGCAGCGAGGTTTCCACCAGCCGGGCAAAAAACGGGGCGGCTCCGATCACGAGCGGCGGAATCGCTCCGAGTACACCGAGCGACGTGCCCACAAGCAGTTTCGTAAAAGGAATCAGCAAGATCATCAAAATGATAAACGGTACGGAACGCAACACGTTGACGATGAAGGAGGCAACCGAGTAAAACGCCTTGTTTTGCAGCAATTGTCCTCGCGAAGTAAGGAATAAAATGATTCCCAGCGGCAAGCCGATCAAAATCGTAAACAGCGTGGAGAAGCCCAGCATCGTCAGCGTATCTAGTGTACCCTCGGCAATCTCCGACCAATCCACATTTTCCATAGTCCAGTCCATCTATATCACCTCTACTTCCAAGCCACGCTGACGCAACGTCTCGATGGTTTTTTCGTTTTGCCGGATATCGCCTTCCAGTTCGACGACCAGTTGGCCGTACGGCGTATCCTTCATCCGGGAAATCGTTCCCTGCAAAATACTGAATACCGTGCCTGTCTCCTGCATTGTCTGGAACAAGATCGGCTGGTACGTCTTTTCCCCCAGGAAAGTCACGCGCGCAATCGTGCGGTTCCCCGCTGCTTTTTCGTGCGCCACCGCTTCGCGCAGCTCGGTGGAATCCGCCACTTGCTCGACAAATTCCTGCGTTGTCGGATGCTGCGGCTTGAGGAACACATCCAGCACCTCGCCCGACTCGACGATTTTCCCGCCGTCGATCACGCCGACCCGGTCACAAGTGGAACGGATGACATGCATTTCGTGGGTAATCAGCACGATGGTCAAGCCCAGCTTGCGATTAATGTCCAACAGCAGCGCCAAAATCGAGTTGGTCGTCTGCGGATCGAGAGCCGAGGTCGCCTCGTCGCACAAAAGCACTTTCGGGTCGTTCGCCAATGCCCTCGCAATGCCGACGCGCTGCTTCTGACCGCCGGAGAGTTGGGACGGATATTTGTCCCGATGGGCTTCCAAGCCTACCAGCTTGAGCAGGTCGTCCACTTTTTTCTGAATCTCTTCTTTGGGACGCTTTGCCAGCTTGAGCGGAAACGCGACATTTTCCGCAACCGTCGAAGAGGACAGCAGGTTGAAGTGTTGAAAAATCATCCCGATCTCGCGGCGCTTTTCCTGAAGCTTGGCGTCGTCGAGCTTGGTCAAATCCACCCCATTGACAATAACCTGTCCCGACGTGGGCCGCTCCAACAGGTTGATGCAACGGATCAGCGTGCTTTTCCCTGCCCCGGAATGGCCGATAATCCCGTAAATTTCTCCTTGCTCTATGGAAAGGTCAATCCCGAGCAAGGCCGGAATCGTCTTGCCCTGTACCTGATAGCTTTTATGCAAATTCTGTAATTGAATCAACGCATCCACCTCCTGCAAATCTCCGTACATTCCTTGTGAAAAACGTAAAAACCCCTTTTTCATAAACGAAAAAGGGGCTGCAACGCATATATACGTTCGCATCCACCTTTCTCATCTATCAAGATCCAACCAATCTTGTAGGAATTGGCACCGCGACGTCCATTTTCATAAAATGAACCGGTTGCCGGGCTTCATCGGGCCTGTCCCTCCGCCTCTCTTGATAAGAAAGATTTCCACGCATAGGATATTCGTTTTTCATCGTTTTCTGATACAAACCGGATTATATCCTTTTTGAAAATATCTCGTCAATAGCAATCACAGGAAAAACTTTTTTAATCCATGACTCCATTCCGAATGATGGTCGCTTTGACATGAAAACGGAACGTCGCTTCCCGAAACATCTTCCGCCAATCGCTGGGAGAAAAGCGCTCCAGCCCTCTGCGCTGCGCGCGATAGATGATGCCAAAGCCGACCGGATCGACATTCAGGCCCTGAAGCTTTTGGACGACCTGTTCCAGCTCCTGCTGGATTTTCTGTTCCAAAGCCTTCTCCATCGTTTTCATCAGCGAAGCTTCTTCCAGCTTCAACGGCCTGGACAGCTCAAGAATTCGCGCCTGCAAACGGATGCGAACATCGAACACCGGGGGCGATACTTGTTCCAGTTGAACGCGGGCACTGCTGGAAATCGTATCAAAAGCAAGGTGTACCGTATCCGTGTCATGACCGCGCTCCTTGTCTGTCTCCCCGAAAATATGGACGGGCACGGACGTCTCGTAGCTGCCGACGCGGAATTTCCCATGCACGAGCTTGATGAGAAACGCTTCCCTGGGCGTGATCCAGCCCACGAAGCGATCCCCCTGAAACAATGCGACCCCTTTGATTTGCAGCTCGTCCCCTTTTCTGGCGATGTACGGCATGATCGGGTCGATCCCGGTGTCATAGTACGCGCGAAAAAATTCGTGCATGGTGGCAGACGGGATTTTTTCCCCGTGTACGTTTTGTTCAATCATCCGGTACAGGTAGATTCCGATATTGCCTTCCTCCGGGTACGGATACGTCAACGTGTCGTAGGCATTGCCTTCCAGCACGCACGGGAACAACCGGCTGGACAGCGAGGGATCGCGGTACAGCGTGTCGATGATGCTGCCAAGACCTTTTTTGGCAAAGTCCTCGTTGTAGAGCGCCACGCGAATTTGCCCGCCCAACAGGCGCTTGTCGGATTGCAGGTTCGCTTTGTCCCTGATGCCTTTGCTCGTTTCGCCGACCGCGGAGATGAGCTGAATTTTCCGCTCCGCCTCCGGGTTGATCGAGGGCATGACGATCGAGGCCCGAATTTTGCCGTCTTTCATCAGGTCGTAGCCGACAATCGTAGCCATGCCGGTTTCGTCAAAAATTTGCAGGTCAGAACAACCGGAAACGACCAGAACAAGCGAGCACCATAGGCACCAGAACGGTTTGCACCGTCGTCCCCCGCTATTCCTTTTGCCATGCAGGATCAAACGCCTCTCTCCTTCGCTCGTGAAGTGCGCTGCTTGATGAGAACGGCCAGGTAGAGAATGTACGGATACACGTAGGCCAGATACAGGCTGATCTTGGCAAAGATATCGTTTAGCACGTTCATTTCCTGCCGGGTCAACAGCATCAACGAAGAGAGATACAAAAACGGCAAAATCCAAAACAGCGACGTGCGCAGATTCCATCCGAACAAGCGCTTGATCCCGCGGGCGGCAGACCATAAATACAGCATCATGTTCGGCAAAATCACCAGCAGCCACATCGAAATGCCGACCAGCTCAAACCGCTCCATGATCGGGAGCTGGACCATCTTTTTCAGATTGAGCGTGGCCCAGATGGTTCGCATGAGCTGTCCCTGGCTGAAAAACGCTAACGATACAACCATCACCAGCATGTAGATCCCGTAAGTCGCAAGCACCGCCCATTGCACGTTTTTCCCTACCCTCTCCTTGTCTTGCACATACGGGTAAATGGTGTAGATCACTTCAAACCCGATGCTGGTCAGCGACATGGCGATCATTCCCTTGACCAGCTTTTCCCAGCTTGTATCCAGAATCGGCATGACATATTCCCACTGGGCGTACTGCAACGGAAAGTACAGATCGCACACGAGCCAGATCGTCACCGCAATGGAAAAGAACGTGTAGCCTGCTATGACTCGTATGCCGCCCACGACGGTGTAATAGACCAGAAACAGAATAATCCCGGACAAAATCCAGGTGGGCAAGGACGGAAATACCCATGTCTGCACGACCTCGATGTAGTCGCGCAAAATGATCCATGCCGTCGACAAAAAGTACGTGACATACACAAGACCGAGACACGATCCCAGCCATTTTCCGAATACGTCATGGTGAATGCCGTACAAGTCGGCAGACGGGTATTGTTCCATTGTCTTGACGATGACCCACACCGTCAGATGGGTAACCACGCCGGCCATGGCGACCGATATCCACGCATCGTGTCCGGCTTCCCTGGCGACGACGCGCTGAAAGCCGAGCACCCCGATTCCAAGCTGCGTCCCGTGAACCATAAGAGCGGCCAGAAACGCCGATACGGTATTTGTCTTGTTCACTTGCATGTTGGGATTCATAGTCGGCCTCGCTTATTCGTCAATGTCCTTCTTCTCGTTTGCTTTCGCAGGGTCAAACCACCTTGTCTTCTTCCGCGTGAAGAACATCAGGTTATCCGTCAAGGCAGAGAGCGGCGCCCGGATGAATCCATCCTTCCAATCGAAGAAGCGCACGGGATAGAACGGGTACATGTACGGCCGCCCCAGGCTCGTCTGGCGCAGCAGATGGCTAGCCAAAAAGCTGAAGCCCACGACAATGCCCAACGCCCCAAGAAAGCCGGCCAGCAAAATCATCGGAAAGCGGATGACCCGGATGGTCGAGCCAATCATATAACTGGGGGCAATAAAGGAAGACAAGGCTCCCAGAGCCACAATGATAATCAGGATGTTGCTCGTAAAGCCGGCCTGCACAATCGCTTGCCCGATGACGATACCGCCCACGATCCCGATCGTCTGGCCGACCTTGGTCGGCAGCCTCGCTCCCGCTTCCCGCAGCAGCTCGATAATCAGCTCCATCAAAATCGCCTCCCACAACGGCGGCAACGGGACGCGCGACCGTGACTGCGCAAGCGACAGCAAGAGGTCCGCAGGGATCATTTCATAGTGATAGGTCATGGTCGCGACGTAGATCGGCGTCAGCATCAAGGATAACACCATGGCAAACAGCCGCATCAGTCGATTGAAGGTAGCAAGACTCCAGCGCAAGTAATAGTCATCCGCCGACTGGAAAAATTGCAGCAGCGTAGTCGGACCGAGCAGGGCAAACGGGCTTCCCTCGACGAGTATGGCAATCTGCCCCTGGCGCAGACCGTGTACCACCCGATCCGGACGCTCTGTTTGCTGGAGTGTCGGAAACAGCGACTTTTCGTTATCGGCTATATATTGAGCCAGCATGGTAGCTTCCAGAACCGTGTCGACTTCCAGCGACGAGATGCGCTGGCGGACCGTTTGTACGTTTTCGGCTTCCGCCGTTCCCTCCAGATAGAAAAGCGACACGTTTACAGGGATGGTTTTGCCAACAGTCAGTCGCTCATGAAACAACTTGGGGCTTGTCATGTATTTGCGAATGATGCTTATGTTGGTATTCAGCACTTCGACAAAAGCAATCTGCGGACCGAGAACGACTGTCTCGACTTCCGGTGCCTGAATGCTTCTCCCGACCGTTCCGTCGCTGGGAAAAGCGATGCCGTATGCGGCGTGCGCCACCTGCACGTAGATAAAGCCTTCGAGCAAGCGCTGGATCGCGTCCTCGGTGCGATAGATTCGATTGCTTCCGCTTGCCCCCAGCTGCTTCTCCACTTCCTCTATGCTCGCCTCTGCCAGACAAATCTTCCGCAGCTTCGGGATCAACTCGTTGTAAACCACCTTGGCATCTGCCAGGCTGGTTAAAAAGTACAGGCGCACGCGGCCTTCCGGCTCGTCGATATGCTCCGTTCTCAAATCCCCTGTATGGGAAAACCATTTGCGGGCAAACTCCTGGTCCATCTCCCTCACCTCCCATACCTAGCAAATCGTGGTTAGTCTGCCCGAAACCGCCTAAAAAAACAGCACGCTCAATTTGGCGTGCTGTTTTCCATGCTTTCGTTCGTATGATTGGTTTGCGGAACCGCTTCTTTGCTCGACTGCTGCAATTTTTCCTGAATGAAAGACTGGATTTGATCGACATCTGGAATGAGCACCGCTCCTGCCCGATGGGATTCGCGGAACATTCCCATTGGCGGCAGTTGGTAGTTGCCTGGCTCCGCCGTGTTGATTTTCAAGCCAAGAGCAGACAGCTTCAACATATCCATGGAGCTGATGTTCGTCTGGATGTACGGCGTCACTTCTTTCAGAATGGACGGCAATTGAATCAAGGTTGTGCCGCTCTTCATCTGGCTCACGACAGCCGTCAGCAGCTTGCGCTGACGCTCCGTACGCGTGTAGTCCGATGTGGCGTCGTGGCGAAAACGAACGTATTGCAGAGCTTTGTTGCCATCCAATCGCTGCAAACCCTTTTTCAACTGAATGTCGTAGATGCCTTTGTCGGTCGGGTCGTGGTAGTACATATTTTTTTCCACATCAATCTCGACACCGCCGATAGAATCGATCAACGCCTTGAAGCCTTCAAAGTCAGTGATGACATAGCGGTCTACCGGAAGCCCTGTAAACTGGCTGACAGTCTTCATCGCCAGTTCCGGTCCTCCGTCCACAATCGCCGAGTTGATTCGCGCGCTGCCGCTTCCCGGAATGTCTACGTACGTGTCGCGCAAAATGGAAAATACGTCGTAACGTTTGGCGACCGGGTCGATACTGACCAGCATCATCGAGTCAGAGCGGGGAAGCCCGTTTTGTTTCATTCCCCTGCGGTCAACCCCCATCAGGAGAATATTCACGCGCTCCTGGCCATCCCATTCCGGAATCTCCGCCGCTTTCGTCGCCGCTCCCCCATCCGGCGGGGCGGGCGTAATGACATTCGGCTGTTGAATATGTTGAGCAAACTGATAAAAAGAGTATCCGTAATAACCTGCTGTCGCGGCCATCACGACCAGCATCAGGAGCAATACCCGTTTCCATATTCGCATAAAGAACTACTCCACCTTTTATTCTTTGGATCACATGAACACATCTCACCACTTGTTTAGTATACTCGAATCTACAAAATGTGGAGCAGCCTTTATTTGGGTGATGCAAGCAAAGGCCCCTCCCGGATGATCCGGAAGAGGCCTTTGCTTTTTGTCTGCGCGATAGCGTGCTTATTTGTACGTGTCGTAAGCGTTGGTCAGCAGGTTTGCGATGGTTTGCAGATCGTTGTTCTCAATCTGATGACGCTCGATCATCGTCATGATTTTGCCATCCTTCATGATTGCAAACGACGGGGAAGATGGCGCGTAGCCTTCGAAATACTCGCGGGCTTTCGCTGTCGCTTCCTTGTCTTGTCCTGCGAATACGGTGTAGAGGTTGTCTGGCTTGGTGGAATGGTTCAAGGAGTGAACCACGGCCGGACGAGCCAGCCCTGCTGCGCAGCCGCAAACAGAGTTGACGACTACCAGCGTCAGACCTTTTGCGTTCGGCAGCGTCTCTTCGACCTCTTCTGCCGTGCGCAGTTCCACAAATCCGTTGCGAGTCAGTTCGTCGCGCATCGGTTGAATGACCTGGCTCATATACGCTTCATAAGACATCATGGGGCAACCTCTCCTTTGTATCACGTTTCCATTTACGTATTATTATAACCTGATCGTGTCCCCAGGAGAATGAAGAAGTGGTTCCGTGCTACACTTCCATCAATATCGTGAGAATCATCGGATTGCGGCCTGTCTTTTCATAAATAAACGGCTTGATAACCTCGTTGATCTGGGACTTGAGCTCCGACCATTCCTTGATCTTCTTGTCCAGCGCTTCCTGGAGCCGCTGGCGAACCAACAGCGTGGCTTCCTGGATGAGCGATTCCGAACCGCGCACGTATACAAAGCCGCGGCTGACAATGTCCGGTCCGGTCAAAATCTTGAAGTTTTTCATATCGAGGCTGACGACCACGACCATCAAACCGTCCTCCGCCAAATGCTTGCGGTCGCGCAGGACGATGTTGCCCACGTCGCCGATGCCGCTGCCGTCGATCAGCACGATGCCGGCGGGAACCTTGCTGAGCCATGCCTTTTCGCGGTTGCAGTTCAGCACGTCTCCATTATCCATGAGGAAAATGTTGCTCTCGTCAATGCCTACTTGCTGCGCCAGCTTCGCGTGCGTCTTCAGCATCCGGTACTCCCCGTGAATCGGAATAAAATACTTGGGACGGATGAAGTTGAGCATGAGCTTCAGCTCTTCGCTGCTGCCGTGACCGGACGCGTGAATGTCAAACACGTGACTGAGTACGACATTGGCGCCTGCGCGGTACAGCTTGTCAATCGTCCGGCTCACATTGATCGTGTTGCCCGGAATCGGCGAAGCCGAGATGATGACCGTATCCTCCGGGTAAATCGACACGGTCCGATGCGATCCGGAAGCGATTCGGGTCAGTGCCGCCATCGGTTCGCCCTGGCTACCGGTGCAAATAATCAGCACCTGGTTGTCGGCGTAGTTGTCAATGTGCTTGATATCAATCAGCATCCCCTCCGGCATCTGGATGTAGCCCAGTTCTTGCCCGATCAGGAACACTTTTTCCATACTGCGGCCGATCACCGCTACTTTGCGATTGCACTGCTCGGCAGCGTCTACCACCTGCTGGAGACGATGCACGTTGGACGCGAATGTCGCCAGGATGATCCGCCCGCGCGCTTTGCGCACCACGTCGAGAATCCCTTCGCCAACGGTGCGCTCCGACATGGTAAAACCGTAGCGCTCGCTGTTCGTACTGTCGGAAAGCAGCGCCAACACGTCGCCGCTCGCCCCGATTTTGGCAATCTTGCCGTACTCGGTCGTCTGTCCGACTGGCGTCATGTCGAATTTGAAGTCGCCGGTATGGATAACCATTCCTTCCGGCGTATGAATCACCACCCCGAACGAATCCGGGATGCTGTGATTGGTGCGGAAAAAGGTCGCCTTCAATCGCTGGAAAGGGATCTCCGTATCTTCCGAAATCGGAATCATCTTCACGTCATTTTGCATGCGATGCTCTTCCAGCTTCGCCTTGACCAAGCCCAGGGTCAGACGACCACCGTAGATCGGCACGTTGATTTGCTTGAAAATATAAGGAATCGCTCCGATGTGATCCTCATGTCCGTGCGTTAACAAGAGTGCTTTAATCTTGTGCTGGTTGTCCACCAAATAGGAGATATCGGGGATGACCAGATCGATCCCGAACATTTCGTTCTCAGGGAACTTCACCCCGCAGTCAATGATGATGATTTCATCTTCGTACTCGACGCAATACATATTTTTTCCGATCTCGCCGAGGCCGCCCATCGCGAAAATCTTAACGTCACTCAAACTTTTTCCTCCTAACATCATCGTGCATGATTTTGGAACCCGAACCAAGCATGCCATTCTTATTGTAACACAACGCGAAGCGTTCGTTTCACCCAGTCTTGTCAATTCCACACATTCATCTTCGGTCAATCGCCGCAAACTGATACCCGATCGCGACCTGTCCGATCATCCCCACTGTAACTATTTTCTACGAATGACAACGGAAAAAGACTTCAAACTACATGGCAAGCTTGTTTTCCACACAAAAAGGGAGGTCGTACGCCATGCAAGCCTCTGTAGCCATCCACCTCGCGCGGAGCGTCCTGACCACCGTTGCAGCGATCCTGCTTGTTTTCTTCTTCCCCATTGACCCGGCCTGCGCTCAGCCGCCCTACGCCAAATGGGGCCGATTGGCGATGCAGGAAACGCTGAAAAAATATCCGCATGCCGAGATCGTCGACTACCAACACGTCGGGCGCACAGCAAAAACGCCCACCACGTCGGAGGAGACGTTCAAGCTCTTGCTCCAGGAGGGCAATCGCAGGTGGGCGTTACTGGTGCATATTGAATTTGAAAATCAAACCGAGCATGTCGTGCAGATCACGTACGAGGAATCAACCTGATTAGTCCGCAAGCTGCTCCATGTCCTTTAGCATCTGCTCCATGTCCATGTCGGCTGCCATTCCGTAGGCGCGGCGCATGTTACCGTCACCATCGACGAGAAACATGCGAGCGGTATGGGCAAAAGAACCGTCTGGCTGCTTCATTACCGCCATCCCGAAATCCTTCGTCACCTTTTCCACCGCCTGGGCATCGCCGCGCAAAAACTTCCAGCCGCTCTGATCCGCCTTGAACTTCGCTGCATATGCTTGCAATACCTCTGGCGTATCAAAATCCGGGTCAAAGGTGATGGAAATGAACTCGACCTTGTCGCCGAACAGCTTTTTCTCCTTGAGCTGCTCCTGTAGCTTGGACATGTTGTACGTCGTCGCCGGGCAAATGTCCGGACAGTTGGTGAACATGAACTCGACCAATCGCACCTTGCCTTTGCCTTCCGAAAACGTAAACGAAGTGCCGTCACTGTTGTCCAACGTAAAATCGGCAATCGGCTTCATCACGGGGATCGGCTCTTTTGCCATGTATGTGTAGCCCAACACCCCTACAATCGCGAGAATTATCACGCCTGCAAGCACCACAAACCAATGGCGCTGCAACGCGGACCTTTGTTGCTGTGCTTCTTCACTCACGATTTTCTTCCTCCCCTGTTCGACTCATGCGTCCGCCGCTTTGCCGCGTACATGGCGCATGCTGCTTTTTCGCGTCCATCGCGTCTCGCCGTTACAAGCACGGTCGCGAGCGTTTCGCTTACACTTCCTTCTCGCCAGGCCAAGCCAGCATACCGCCGACCATATTGGCAGCGTCAAAGCCAAGCTCACTCAAATATTCGGTCGCCCTGTGGCTGCGGGCGCCGCTGCGGCACACCATGACGATGGGGACCTCCTTGTCCAGCTCGTCGAGGCGATGCGGCAAAAACCCGAGCGGAATCAGCTTGGCTTCTTTAATATGGCCTTCGTTCCACTCCTCCACCTCACGTACGTCAATCACCTGAAGCTTTTCTTTGGCCGCGAGCTTTTCCAACAGCTCCTGCGGGGTCATTTCCTTCACGCCTTGGCTCATTGCGTATGTTCCTCCTATAAAGACAATCGTTTCGTCGTTTTCTGCCACTCCCATCATATCATAGGGTCTTGCCATTTTCTAACGACGCAGGCGGCGAAAGCGGCGATAGATGAGGACAAATTTGTGACAGCTGCGGGCAGTTTATGATGACGCCTCCAATCCCACCAATTCCAACCTGATAACTTATATTTTTGATATTGACAGGGAAGTGTTGTTTTTCATACAATTATGACAACAATTGAAGCGACAGATTCATCAAGAGCGGTGGAGGGACAGGCCCCATGAAACCCGGCAACCAGCAAGCGAGCCTTGCGCGGTGCTAATTCCTGCAGAATCCATAGATTCTGAGAGATGAGTGCATACCCGTGTCTAACCGGAGCCTACTTCTACTCAGAGGATGGCTCCGTTTTTTTATCCCCATCCCCCCTATAAAGGAGAGATTCGCATGTCTGAGCAGCAACAATGGAAACCGGAAACCCTCGCTGTACACGGTGGGCAAGAAGTAGATCCCGTAACAGGTTCGCGCGCCGTTCCGATCTATCAGACGACCTCCTACGTCTTCCGCGACACCGAGCATGCCGCCAACCTGTTTGGCTTAAAAGAGTTCGGCAACATTTACACCCGCATCATGAATCCGACCCAGGACGCCTTTGAAAAACGCGTAGCTCTCCTGGAAGGCGGCGTCGGCGCTCTGGCAACCTCCTCCGGTCAGGCAGCGATCACCTTTTCCATCTTGAATATCGCCCAAGCCGGGGATGAAATTGTCGCATCGAGCAGTTTGTACGGCGGTACGTACAACCTTTTTGCGCACACGCTCCCGCGTCTTGGCATCAAGGTTCATTTTGCCGATCAGTCCAATCCGGAAAACTTCCGGGCGTTCATCAATGAAAAGACAAAAGCGCTCTTTTGCGAGACGATCGGGAATCCGCGCATCGACGTAGCGGATTTGCAGGCAATCGCTGACATCGCGCACGAACACGGCGTGCCGCTGATCGTGGACAATACGTTTGCTTCGCCGATCTTGTGCCGTCCATTCGAGCATGGCGCAGACATCGTCGTCCACTCCACGACCAAGTTCATCGGCGGGCACGGCACAGCGATTGGCGGCATCATCGTCGATTCCGGCAAGTTCGACTGGAACAACGGCAAATTCCCGGGCCTGACGACACCGGACCCGAGCTACCACGGCGTCGTCTATACGGAAGCCGTCGGACCGCTCGCCTACATCATCAAGGCCCGCGTCCAGTTGCAGCGCGATATCGGCGCAGCCGTGGCCCCGATCAACTCCTTTTTGTTCCTGCAAGGCTTGGAGACGCTGCACCTGCGTATCGAGCGGCACAGCCAAAACGCACTGGCTGTCGCCCGATTCCTCGCCGCGCATCCAGCGGTCGAGTGGGTCAGCTACCCTGGCCTGGAAGGCGACGCCCACTACGCGCTGGCGCAAAAATATTTGCCCAAAGGTGCTGGCGCCATCCTCACCTTTGGCATTCGCGGCGGCGTGAAGGCAGGCAAAACACTGATTGAATCCGTGAAACTGTTCTCGCACCTGGCCAACGTGGGTGATTCCAAGTCGCTCATCATCCATCCGGCCAGCACGACGCACCAGCAGTTGAATGAAGCGGAACAGGCGGCGGCCGGGGTAACGCCGGGGCTGATCCGGCTGTCGGTGGGCACAGAGGCGATCGACGACATCATTGGCGATCTGGAACAGGCCTTGCAACGCGCCGTCCAGCCTTCTACTGTCAACTAAGCTTGTTTTTGTCTCGTAAAAAGCGGCACGCAACTCTCGTGGAGAAGCGTGCCGCTTTTCTAGTTTCGGGTGCTGTTTTCTGTTCGCTGCTTTCAGACGATCTCCCCTCATCCTGCCACACGCAAACATCCTCGTTCGAAATCTATCTAACCTATCATACGAAAAATATTGAATTTACAATTCGAACCATTTAAAATGAGACGTACTACAAATATTGGAAGGATGATCGCCTCTTGCAAGTATGGAACATCGGGAGCGAACGCACGACCTACGAGGTGCAATTCGCCTTTTCGCCGCTGTTTGAAGCAGCGTTGGGCATCGCCGTTGCCACTTACGAGCAGATTCATCACACACTGGAGCAGCCGCCCGCCTACTGGCGCGAGCTGATCGAAGCACTGTCCCCTGCTGTCCAGCGCGAGGTCGCTTACGCCAAGGCGCACAACACATGGAAGGCGCTTTTGCATCTGCTTCACCAGTACCGCCAGCAGCCTTTTGCCGAGCTGAGGACGTTTCTTGGCTACGTCAGGCAGTTGCCAGAAGAAGAGTTGCGCTATCAGGCACTGCCTTTTTTGGGCGAAGCGCGGCAAGCTTCCCGGCGAAAAGCCGCGCAAGGAAGCAGCGCCGATCGCGAGCTGTTGCAGGCAGCCTGTCGCGGCCACCTCTTTTTCGAACGGTATATCGCCCATATTACTTCGGTGGACGCGGAGGAACTGCGCCAGCACCTGCTCGTACTGATGGAAGGCTGGTATCAGGCGCACATCGAGCCGCAGGAGGAACTCATCTGCCGCATGCTCGAACGGGAGATGGCCCAAAAGCGCGGCATGCAAGAAAAGCTCGACCCGGAAGCGCTGGTGGAATGGGCGACCGGAGCAAGCTATCCACCTGAGCCGACTGTCACCCGCGTTCTGCTGATCCCGCAGGCGGTCTATCGCCCCTGGACGGTGCAGGCCGATGACGCAGGCTGCAAAATTTTTTACTACCCGGTTGCCGATGAAAACTTGCGCGAGCAAATCGACCCGTATCAGCCGCCGCAGACGCTGGTCCAATCCTTCAAGGCGCTCGGAGACGAGCAGCGGCTCCGCATGGCAAAAATGCTCGCGCAGCGGGAGCTGACGCTGCAAGAATTGACAGAAGCGCTCCAGATGGCCAAATCGACGGTGCATCATCACCTATCGATGCTGCGCTCCGCCCGGCTGGTCGAGACGAGCGGAACCCGCTATCGCCTGCGCAGCCAAGCGCTCTCGCAACTCCCGCTGCTGCTCGGGCAGTTTCTCGGCAGGGATCAATGATGACAGCAGCCACGAGCACATCGACCCTCTGGAAAGACCGCTCCTACCGCTGCATCCTGCTCGGTCAGCTCGCCTCCGAGCTGGGCGCCTCGCTCGGCACGCTCGCCAATAGCTGGCTCATCTACCAGGTGACCGGCTCGCAGGCAGCCGTCGGGCAGATGTGGCTGCTCTACTTTGTACCATCGCTCGTCGTGCAGATTGTGGCCGGACCGTATCTCGACCGCTATGACAAAAAACGCGTCATGCTGTTTTCGCAATGGATGCGCAGCATCGCGTTCGGTTGTTCCTTCGCCGCGATTGCGACCACGCCCGGCTCCTTGTGGCCGCTCTACTTGACCGCTCTCGTGAACGGCCTCGTCCAGCCGCTGTACGTCCCGGCAAGCCAGTCATTGCTGCCTGCTCTCGTCCGAAAAGACCAGTTGCTGCAAGCCAACGCCTATCTGGATAGCGCGCTGCGCATCGCCATGATCGCAGGTCCGCCGCTGGGCGGGATTCTCGTCGCCAGCATCGGCGGCGATCAGGTGCTGGCATGGGTCGCCGTCGGATATGCGCTCAGTGGAGCTTTTCTCCTCCCGTGCAAAAACGCTCCCGCCTTCCCTGTCCGGGTGGCCGAATCGTGGTTTTCCATGTTCAAAGCCGGCCTCGCGATTTTTCGGGAAAAACCGCTGCTTCTCTATCTGAGTCTGTATTCGGCTCTCGTGCAGTTTGCGGTAGGGGTCACGCTCGTGCTCAACCTTCCGTTTGTGGCGGGAGAGCTGCACGGAACGGCCTTTCACGTCGGGTTGTTTTTGGCCAGCTATCCGTTCGGCTACTTGCTTGGGACGTTTCTCGTGCCGCGGCTGGACAAGGGGCGGGAGCAGCCACTCATCATGCTAGGCTCTCTGGTCGCAGGCGGGGCGAGCTTCGGCGCGTTAGGGTTTACCCATAGGATCGAACTGGCGATTTTGATAGA
Organism: Brevibacillus sp. SAFN-007a; assembly: GCF_051967035.1. Lineage (NCBI taxonomy): Bacteria > Bacillati > Bacillota > Bacilli > Caryophanales > Paenibacillaceae > Brevibacillus > Brevibacillus sp. SAFN-007a. The sequence goes on from NZ_JBQCKK010000011.1 coordinate 64,820, forward strand.
AGTGCTGGCGGGTATCGCTGCACCGTTTTTTCAGCTACACAGCACCCGTCTCTATCAGCTCCACGTCCCGCCCGCCATGATGGGGCGCGTCTTCTCCGTGCGCCTGCTCGTCGTCCGCACGACCATGCCCGCAGGCATCTGGCTGGGCGGAATGCTCAGCGACAGCGTCGGCATCCGGCCCCTCTACGTCGCCATCGGCGCGATCATCGTCATCGCTGCCGTCAGCGGAATTGTTTTGCAAAATTTTGTAAAATACAGGATATTCCATGTATAATGAAATCCGAGCAACTGTCTCTCCATCCTATCTACGTTAAAGGAGAATTTCCATGACTCATCCCGCTCTGGATAGCCTTTTCGCTTCCGTAAATCGCGTCATCGTCGGCAAAGAAGAGCAGGTGCACCTGCTGGTGACCGCTCTGTTGGCGCGCGGGCACGTGCTGCTGGAGGACCTGCCTGGCATGGGCAAGACCGTGCTTGCCAAAACGTTGGCGCAGGCCATGGGCGGGACGTACAACCGCCTGCAGTTCACCGCTGATCTGCTGCCTTCCGATGTAGTCGGACTGCACGTGTTCAACCAGCGGACGAGCGAATTTGAACTGCGCAAAGGACCCGTGTTCGCGGACGTTTTGCTCGCGGATGAAATCAACCGGGCCACGCCACGCACCCAATCCGGCCTGCTCGAATGCATGGAAGAACGCCAGGTCACCATCGAAGGCGTCACGCTGCCGCTGCCTTCGACGATGCTGGTGATCGCCACCCAAAACCCGATTGAATCGGAGGGGACCTATCCCCTGCCCGAAGCCCAGTTGGACCGCTTCCTGTTCCGCCTGTCCCTCGGCTACGGCACGCGCGAGGACGCCAAGGAAATCCTCCGCAGATTCCGCAGCACCTCTCCTTTGGAGACGGTGCAGCCAGTGATCTCGGTGGAACAAATCGCCGCCCTGCAAAAAGAAGTGACGGCCGTCCATGTCAGTCAGGCGGTAGAAGATTACGTCATCGACCTGACGGAAGCGACGCGCAGCCACCGCTCCGTCGATGTCGGCATCAGTCCGCGCGCCATGCTCGCCCTCTTGCGCGCAGCCCAGGCTTACGCGTTTGTCTCCGGCCGCGCCTACGTATTGCCAGACGACGTGAAGGCCGTTTTCCCGAGCCTCGCCGTCCACCGCATCCGCCTGTCGATGGAAGCGGAGCTGCATGTAACCGAGCAGGAAGTGGTGGCGCAGATCATGTCGAGCGTGCCCGCCCCCGTCGAGGAAAGCGTGTAGCCGGATGGATACGAAGCAAACTTTTCACGTGATCGGCTTTGTGCTTCTGCTTTTCGCGCTGTTTTCCGGCAGTTGGTTTCTTTGGCTGCTCGGCGGTTTTTTCTTTTTCATGCCTGCCGCCCAAAAGTGGTGGGCCGACTCGCTCCCCCAATGCATCAAGCTGGAGTGGACAAGCGACCAAACCCGCGTCATGCCTGGCACGCCTGTGACGATTACCGTTCGCCTGTCCAATCGCTCCTGGCTGCCGTTGCCCTCGACATGGCTGCGCTTTTCCTTGCCTGAGCACGTCACGGTCGACGGCGGGGACGAAGTGAAAACGAGCAACCAGCGGACGATTGTGCGACTGCGCTTCGACTTGCCCATGCGCCAGAGCGCAGCCCGAACCTTGACGCTTACTCCCCACAAGCGCGGCACCGTCTGGCTGACGGAGATTCAATCGGAGACAATGCCGTTGTTCGCCAGGGAAGTCACTTCCTTGCCGTTGTCGCTGTCGTTTTCCCTGCTCGTCTACCCGTTGCCGCTACCGCTGCCGCCGCTGTCACTGGAAGAGACACAACCGGACGGAGGCAGGCTCTCGCGCCAACGGCAACAGGAGGATGTCACTTTTTTGCGAGGGACGCGGCCGTATAGGCCGGGGGATCGGTTCAAGCATCTTCACTGGAAAGCGACTGCGAAGACGGGCACGCTCGAAACAAGGCTGTTCGAACACACCGCCCATCCAAACTGGCGAATCGTCGGCCATATGTTGCCGTCCTACGAACCGTTGCAGCAGCGGCATAACGATGTCGTCAATGAACGGATTATATCCAGCCTTGCTGCACTGTCCATGCTGTGCCGGAAAAAGTCGATTGGCTACGAGCTGCTGCTCACCATCAAGCAACGCGGCCGCGAGCATTTTCACATGCCTGCCGGCAGCGGCAAGACGCACCATCTGCACGTCATGACCCAGCTTGCGCACATGCACCATTACGTGACGACGCCGCTAGCCAGCCTGCTCCGCCGTCTGGAGGAAAGTCCGGCCAAGGAAGCGATCATCCTCGTGACGGCGCGGCCGGAGGAATTGCCTCAGACGACTCTGGAGCGATTGGTGCGGCGCGGACACAACATTGCCGTGCTCGACGTATCCGGGGAACAGGCTGCGTTCAAGCGGTATGAGCAGGCGCGTCTGGACAAAAGGAGCGTGATGGCGCGATGAGCTTTTCCCTCGTGAGCCGATGGACGCTGACATTTTGGCTGGAAGCGCTGCTCGTTGGCAGTTCGCTGATGATGCTTGGCCGGATGACGGCAGACTTTGGCGCGTTGCTGTTCTTTTGCCTCGTCGGCTGTCTGCTCCTGATCGCGGGAAGCTGGCTGTATCACCACGGCGGCCGCCACACCGTGCTGCATCTCTTGCTCTATCCGTTTGTGCTTGGCGTCGGAGTGCTCAGCTTCGTTCTGTTCGGCTCATGGCTGATCGCTCTCGTCCTGGCAGGCGTCTTTTTTTGGCGGATTCAGGGAGCGGCTGCGAACGGGATCAACCATGTCAGTCTGCTGCGGCGGTTCGTCCTGGCCTTTATGGTCTGCCTGATCCAGTTGGTTGTCGCGGCTTTGTACGGAACTGCCGTTGATTCGGAGACGTTTTCGCCTGCCCCTTACTTCGGCATGCTCGCGCTCGTGACCGCCAGCTACGTGCTGATCGCGGCCGGGGCTTACCTGCTGCGGGAGGAAGCCCCTCCTATCCGTCTGCCTGCCCGCCTCCGCCTGATGCTTGCGGGTCAGGTGCTGGGGACGCGCCTGCTTGCGACAGTGGGCTATGTGGCGGCTGCTTCCGCCCTGCTCGGTGTGTGGAGCCTGCTCTGGTCGTGGGTGAAAGGACCGCTTGGCACCGGGCTTTACATGCTGATCGAGCCTGCCTTGCAGCTGCTGGCGGAGTGGATGTCCGGGCTGGCGCAAGTGTTGGACAAAGACCAGCGCATTCATCAAATGCTGAACCAAGAAGGGCAAGGAGGCAATCTGCTCCTGGACCCCGTCCATCAGGGCGAATCGCTCTTTTCCGTGCTGGAGCCTTATCTGATCTCGCTTGTCGTCGTCGTAGCGCTGTTTCTGTTGGGCAGGTACATGTGGATACGCCGCAATCGCAACTGGCAGGCGGAGCAAAAAGCAGTCACGGCAGCCCCGGCAATGGAACTGGCCCCGCTGCCCCTCTCTCCGGAAGGCGACACGGCGGAATGGAATGTTTCGAATTGGTTCAAAAAACCGCTTGGCCCCGCAGATGACGCGACCCGCTACGCCTACTTCCAGTTTTTGCAGACGATGGACAAGCACGGTGTCACGATCCACCCACATGAGACGACGCAGGAGTTTTTGCAGCGGCTGCAAAAGCACCCTGCGCTGACGGGGGCACAACTGGAGCTGGCAGGCAAAATCACCGGCTTCTACGAGCAGTATCGTTACCAGGAGCATGCTTTGTCAGAGCAAGAGCTTGCGGACATGCAGCAAGCTGTCCAAGCGCTGGCGGCCTATGAGCAGACCGGCAGTCCGCGTGAATCAAAAGAAGTGTAACGGGCACGATCATGAGCAACCGTGCGCTCGCCACCCCTGACCAAACGAAATGACCGCCCTTAAAGCCTTGACAGGCTAAGGCGGTCATTTCGTCAGTCAATTCGGATTCATGAGCGCACCCGTACAAAGCGGCGCTTTGTCAGTGCTAGTTCCCCCAAACTGCCAGGCCACCCCCTGGCCGAGAAGCTGGTACTGCCCATAAGTCCTTCTTCTCCAAAAACGCCTGCCCCCCCCCAGAGCCAAGCGGCGGCTTTCCCGCTCCCTCTCCTGATTCTCACGACGTGCGAACAGTCCTGTACGCCACGCCTAATTCCCTGATTTTGGAAACAATTGCATGCTCCACCTGGTCGTCCACGGGAATTTGCTCGGTCGCAAGCGGAACAAGCGGAGCGTATTCGCCGATCAAAACGGAATGATGCGCCTGTTCGAACAGCGGCAGATCGTTCATGTCGTTTCCCAAGCAGATAAACGTCTCTTCAGGCGCCGCCTGTTGCAAAGCGGCGAACTTGTTCACCCCTTTGCAGGTGAGATCGAGAATCCCCTCGGCAGAGTGGGAATGAAGCGTGACATCCAACTCTCTCAGCCTCGCAGACAGCTCGTCCATTCGTTCCGCCGATACAATCAAGATTTTCAGGACCGCATCGAGCTGGTCAAAGGCAAGGCGGCTGGCTAATCGCCCGCTGTGGATATGGCGCAGGATCGGCTGGTCGTCCGTGCAGTTGTGCGCGTAGTCCCACTTGTCATCAATCAAGAACTGCGCCCGGTGATCGGTCAGGATGCTGAGGATCTCTGCCGCCAGCGGAGCGGGAATGGGGGTGTAGGCTTGCAGCCGTCCGTGCTGATAGGTCATGGCTCCGTTTGCCCCGATGAGCAGATGCCGGGCAAAGCGCTCATCCAAAACAGGCAGCATATCCCGGCACGGCCTCGCCGACGCAAAGCCCACGGTGTGGCCCTCTTGCTCCAGCCAGAGCAGGCTGTCCAGTATGTCGGCCGAGATCGGCTGGCCTTTGAAGCAGATTGTCCCGTCCAGATCGAAGATAAATCTCATCTCGTGTTTGTCCCCTTTGCTTTGTCGCTTTGTCGCTTTCTCGTCCATCATAGAGGGTCAAGGGCCCCTGCTTGAAGGGACAGATGGAACAAGATGAGTGGGACAGAAAAAAAGGGACCGTCACCCGAACCAGGCAGAAGCGAGCAGGCGAATGCCTTCCTCGATCTCCTGCTCGGTCAAGGCGCCGTACCCAAGCAATACCGTCGCATGTTGCCGCGTGTCATGCACCCAGTACCTGGCTGTTCCATACACCTTCACGCCGCTTCGCGCGGCACGCTCCATCCACTCCGCTTCGCTGCCCTTTTTCATCACGGTCAAAAAAGCGTGCAAGCCCGTGTCCTTTCCTTCCACTTCCACGCGCTCGCCCATCCAGCGGGAGACGGCCTGAAGAAAAGCCTTGCGTTTGTCGGCATAGCTTTTGCGCATGGCCTGGACGTGCCTGTGCCAATAGCCGTCCGCCAAATACGCAGCCAACGTCAACTGATCGAGTCTGGATACAGGTTGATCGTATTCCGGCACCCGCTGGTGAAAGCACGCCAACAGCTCATACGGCAGGACGAGATAGCTGACGTTGCAGACAGGCAGCAGCGCTTTGGAAAGCCGCCCGATGTAGACTACCTTTTGCGGAGACAGGCTCTGGATCGCGGGGAGAAAGCTTTCCTCGTACTTGAACTCCCACTCGTAGTCATCCTCCACGATATACGCCCGGGACTGCACCCATTCGCTCAGCGCATACCGTTTTTCGAGCGGCATGACCAGCTTGTGGATGAACTGCTGCGACGGACTCACGTACATGACGTCGGCGCCGCTATCGACCAGTTCCTGCATGGAAACGCCGTCCGCCCCAAGCGATATCCCCCGTACCTGATAGCCGCCGTTTGCAAACGTGTTGCGCGCCCCGTCATAGCCGGGGTTTTCCACGCCGATGACCTGCTTTTCCCTGTCCAGCAACTGAACGAGAACCGACACAAGCTGCTGCGGAGTCGCGCCGACGATGATCTGCTCCGGCGTTGCCGCGACTTTGCGCGTCTCGTGCAGCAGCTTCACCAGTTCTTTGCGCAGGGCAAACTCGCCCTGTGGCTGCCCCTCGACCATATAGCGCTGCTGGTGGTCAGCGATTACGCGGTTGCGCAGTTTGTTCCACTGCTGAAACGAAAAACGCCCCATTTCGATATCTCCGTAGCGAAAATCGATGCGAATGTCCGCCGCTTGCGCTTCCTCCGGACTTGTGCCTGGTGTGATCGAAGGACGCTCCCCCTGAGACACGACCTGGTAGCCTTTTTTCGGGATGCTCCTGACGTAGCCTTCCGAGACGAGCAACTGGTATGCGACCTCCACCGTATTTTTGCTGACGCCGAGCGATTGCGCACAACTGCGGATCGAAGGCAGAAATTCCTCGTCCTGCACATGGCCGTGCCTGATTTCGTCTTTTAGATAGTGATAAATTTGCGTAAAAAGCGGTTCTTTTTCACGAAACCGGATGGCAGACAGCTCCCGCAAACCGCCTCCCCCTTTCCAGCCGTCCTTTTTTCCTTAGTCTATCATACTGGCCGTTTTGGGGGATTCGCTTCAACTGTTGGCCTGCAAGCCGGAGCTACGGGTTTTACCGAAACGGAAATAGTAGAACAGGAAAATCAGCGCGTGCAGAGCGGCAAGCACCAGGTAGATATTGCTGTAAACAAAGCCGACCGCGTACGGATTTGCCGGATTCCACTGGGTCGCCGAACCAAGGTCGATCACTTTGCTGTAAATGCCCGAAGCAACGCCCATGGAGATGAAGTTGACCATCGAAAAAATCCCCATCCCTACTCCCGCCTGCTCCTTCGCCAGCGACTGGGAGATCGCGTTTGCCAGCGAGATTTGCATGAACGACTGCCCCACATTGCCAAAGATCAAAAAGAGCGCGATCCCGATGACCACTATGCCCGTAAAGGTAGAAAGCAGTCCAAAAGAGACCACGAGCAAACCCGACGCCAGAAAAAACAGATACGCGTTCCCTTTCCGGTCTGCGAGCTTCCCGCCCACGCTGCCGAGAAGCGCGGAGGCAATCGCGGCCGGAACCATCACAAAACCGATCCAGTTTGTCGACAGTCCCTGCACGGACGAAAGCAGCAGCGGGCTGACATAGTACAGGGCAACCCCCATTCCGTTGATAAGAACCGCAAGCACAAGTCCTGCCGTGTAGCGTTTGTTGACAAAAATTTTCGGCTGCACAAACGGATCGGCAGCCCGGCGAATCCGCACAATGAACAGCACCAGCGTGAGCAGGCTGCCAAGCAGGAACCACCACGTACCGTTCGTGACTCCGAGAAGCAACAGCGCGACCGAACCCCCGAGCAGAGCGCCGCCCAGCCAATCAAAAGACCCGCGCGCGAGCGTTTCGTCCTCCGCCAAATATTTGCGGTAAAACGGCAGCGTCGTGAGAATCAACAGCGGCACGGCGAACAGCCAGCGCCAATGCGCAAAGCTGACGATGAGCGCCGACAGCACAGGCCCAAGCGCCCCGCCGAGCGCCAGCCCGACGGCCGTCATGCCGAGGACAGAACCACGCCTCTCTGGCGGGAAGTAGCGGACAGGAATGAGCATCGCCGTAGCCGGAATGGCGGCCGCCCCTGCCGCCTGCAAAATCCTGCCGAAAAGCGCCAGCGCAAACGATTGGGATGCCAGCCCGATCAGCGAGCCGACAGCAAACACGAGCAGCCCGAAGGTAAGCAAATTTTTTAGCTTGTAGCGGTCTGCCAGCTTCCCGTAGGTGACCGTCCCGATTGCGTAGAGCAAGCCGTACGCCGTCGTCAGCCAGCTTACCTCGGAGATCGTCAGGTGAAACTCCTTGCTGATTTCCGGCAGGACGATGTTGAACATCAAGCCGCTTATGGAAGAAATCGTCAGGGTGAACATCAAAATGCGCACCAACACCTGCTTGTTTGCCTCGCTTTGTTCCATAGACACGTCCACTCTCCACCTTTCCCTTGGATTGATTTTTGACTGTCAGCGCTGACTGACAGCTCTTGAATAAAAAAACTAGGGAGTCAACGCCCTAGCAAACATCTCCACGCTTTCCGCGATAAACGCCTCCAGCGTAACGCCCGAAAAGCTTTCCGACGCATCCAGGTTGTTCATGAAGGCGCCAAAGTGCATCATCATAAAAGCCGTCGCCTGAACTTCCGGATTGGTTGGCACGATTTTGCCCTTTTTGCCCATCTCCGCGAAGTAATTCGCAAGCCCGGTCAACAGCTGCCGGGGATGCTTTTGCGTGCGTTCGCGAAAGCCAGGCAGATGCCCCTCGTCTTTGATGCTGATCCAGATCATCTTCCGGTTCCGGTTCATCAGCTGATGGTACGTCCGGCTGACCAACAGCAGGTCTTCCCGCAAATCCCACACGAGCTTCTCCGCAAACAGTTTGGTCATCTCCTCCGCGTAATGGAAGTGGTCAAAGGCGCTCTCCAGCAGATTGCGTTTGCTGCCGAACTGGCGGAACAGCGTCTTTTCACTCAAGCCTGCGGCTGTCGCGATTTCTTGCGTCGTGACCCCGTTGTAGCCTTTTTCCGCGATGAGATCAATGGCTGCGGCCATCAGTCGTTCCCTGCTGCTCTGATAATTGCTGTCCATGCTTCCCCTCATTCCCCGAAATGATTGTCAGTGCTGACTGACATTCATCTTATATCACTTTCCAGATGATGTCAATCGCTTTGCAAGAAAAAGGCACCCCTCCCTGTCCGCCACACGGCGGCATGGAAGGATGCCTCTGATCCTTTCCCCGTTCATTCGATCAGAACGCGCGCGCATACTGCCGTGGCGGCTGGGCTTCTTCAGCCGACAGCGCGTGGATTGCATGCAGCGCCCAGTACGGATCACGCAGCATGCCGCGGCCTACTGCGACCAGATCCGTGTCGCCGTTGCCAATCACTGCTTCTGCCAGCTTCGGATCGTCGAGGTTCCCTACCGCGATGACCGGAACATCGAGCGCCTGCTTGATCGCCCGGGCAAACGGAACCTGATAGCCGGGGTGGATGCCCGGACGTCCTCCAGAGCCGATCGGCCCCTCTCCGCCGCTCGACAGATGGAAAATGTCCACGCCTGCCTCCTTGTATCTGCGGCACAGCTCTGTGCTGTAGTCCAGGCCGTATCCGCCATCCACGTATTCCACGGCAGAGATGCGCATGATGAGCGGCATGTCTGCGGGAATCACCTCTTTGATCGCGGCAATGACTTCCACGCCAAATAAAGCTTTGTCGCGTCCGTATTCATCTTCCCGCACGTTCGTTAATGGGGAGTGGAACTGGTGGATCAAGTATCCGTGAGCGCCGTGAATCTCGATCGTGTCCATGCCTGCTTCCACCGCGCGTCTTGCCGCTTCGCGAAACTTGACGACCATCGCTTTGACTTCCTCTGTCGTCAGTGCCCGCGGCGTTTTGTAGCGGGAGCCTGGAAACGCAATCGCGGATGCGGACACGGGCACTTCCGCATCTTCCGCTTTGCGGCCGGCATGCCCGATTTGAATGCCGATTTTCGCGCCGTACTTGTGAACCTCGGAGACGATTCGCTTGTACGCCGGGATCTGCTCGTCAGACCACAGCCCGAGGTCGTAATTGGAAATACGACCGTCCGGCTCCACGTCTGTCATCTCTACAATGATAAGGCCCGTGCCTCCTACTGCGCGGGACACGTAATGAACGAAATGCCAGTCTGTCGGCGTGCCATCCTGCGCTTCCACAGAGTATTGGCACATCGGCGGCATGACCACGCGATTTTTCAAGGTCAATCCTTTGAATTGAAACGGGGTAGACAACAAGGCCATTTGTTCCACTCCTTACTTTTTTTCATTATCATGCCAAAAGTTAGCGTAGTCTGCAATCCCTTGGCTGCACTTTGGAAATTTTCCTGTCGTTGGAAAATGGATCGCAGGAACAAAAAAAGCCACCCGCAAAAACGGATAGCTTTTCTCCCTACTAAAAGACAAAACGCCCTTTTTATGATTCCGGCATCGTGCCGATGTAATTCGATTGCGGACGGATGATCCGGTTTTTCGCAGCTTGCTCCAAAATATGAGCGCTCCAGCCGACCACGCGGCTCACGGCGAAGGTCGGCGTGAACAGGTTGTCGTCCAGCCCTACCGCACGCATCACGGCTGCGGCAAAAAACTCTACGTTTGTGTTCAGCTTGCGGCCTGGCTTGTATTCCTCCAGAAGCTGCAAGCCTACCTTTTCCACGTGTGTCGCCAGGTCAAACCACGGATCGTTGGCCGACAGCTCGGAAGCGACGACGCGCAATGCCGTTGCCCGCGGGTCGACCGTTTTGTAGACGCGATGTCCGAAGCCCATCAGGCGGCCGCCGTTTTCCAGCTTGTTGCGCAGCCACGGCTCTGCGTTTTCCTTCGTGCCAATCGCTTCGATCATCTCCGTCACTTCGGATGGTGCTCCTCCGTGCAGCGGACCTTTCAAGGTGCCGATGGCAGCCGTTACCGCAGAAATCAAGTCAGACTCGGTAGAGCTGACGACGCGTCCTGCGAAGGTGGAGGCATTCATGCCGTGCTCCTGCGTCAAAATCAGATACGCATCCAGCGCCCGCACATGGGCAGGATTCGGCTTCTCGCCTTTTAGCATATACAGGTAGTTTGCCGTATGGTCAAGCTCCGGATTCGGGTCAAGCGGCTGGCGGCCTTCCAGGCAAGCGAAGCGATACGCGACGATCGTAGGCATTTTCGCAACCAGGGAAATGACCTCCTCTATGGTTGGCGGGAAGCCGTGGGAGGAGCTGCCCAGAGCGGACACTCCGGTACGCAGCACACTCATCATATCGACATCTGCCGGAATCAGCTTCAGGATTTCTTTGACAGGCGTAGGCAGTTCGCGGTTTGCTTTGAGTGTATTCTTGAATGCCACAAGCTCCTGCTCGCTTGGCAAGTGTCCGAACCAGAGCAGGTGAGCAACTTCTTCAAAGGTGTGATGAATAGCGAGATCGCGTGCCCAATGCCCGCGGTATACCAACAGACCGTTGATGCCATCGACCAGGCTCAGGTCTGTTTCTGCTACGGCGATTCCTTCCAAACCAATGGCCAACGGATGTTGCTTTGTCATGATCGCCACTCCCTTTTCCTCTCTTTTCCTTCAGTATATCGATTATCATTCTGAAAGGGAAATAGAATAAAAACCCGCTATTAATCACATTTCGTAATTATTCGGGATAGAGGCAGCCTGGCTACCCCTTGCCTCCCTGCATGACCGGGGGCATCGGCGGATACAGCGCCTGCAAAATCTCCATGAAGTGCCGGGCAGGCTCGCTCATGCCGGCTTTGGGCACGAGCAGGTAGGAGGCGACCGTGGGCAATGCGAGTCCGGGCGTGGGCAGTTCGATAAAACGATTTTCGAACAACTCCCGACTCACTGCCGACCGAGGCAAAAACGAGACACCCAGCCCGTCTTCAATGAAACGCTTGGTAATGTCCACCTGCGAGACAGCCATCGTGCGCAAGGCAAGCCCCCTCTGGCGCAAATGCAAAAGCAGCTCGTCCCAATATCCCGGATGATTGTGGGTCAACAAACGGTTGGACTGTACCTCCTGCTCCCAATCGGGCAACGGCGCGTCCATGTCCCCGCCGTTGTGCGGGACCGCAAATACGACCGGGTCCTCGTACAGCAGATACGTGTCCAGTTGGAACAATCCGGGCATCATCCGGGTCAGCCCGAGATCCACCTGTCCGCTCTGTACCAGCGGGCCGATTTCGACGGAGTCGGCGATTTTGATCGAGATGTCCACATCGGGATACTGCTTGGTAAAACGATGGAGCAAATGGGAGAAGCGGGCGCGGGCAATGATTGGCGAGACAGCCACCCGAAGCTTCTCCCGATACCCTTGGCGCCACGCCTGCAAATCCTCCATGCTGTGGTGCCACTGCTGCAAAAGTCCTTTTGCATGCGGCAGATAGTGCTTGCCTGCTGCCGTCAGCCGAACGCGTTTCCCGACTCGCTCAAACAGCTTGATCCCCAGCTCCCTTTCCAGTTGCCGGATATGCTGACTGACAGTGGGCTGCGCAATAAACAACGCCTCAGCCGTCTGATGAAAATTTTCGGTTGCAGCCGCCACCAGAAATGTTTGCAGCACGCGAAAGTCCACACGATCTCCTCCTATCCATCCCTTTCCCCCTGCTATTGGGTCATTTCTCCTCATTTTTGAAATATTTTACTGGAAATCTCTTCCCTCCATCCTCCTTATGGTACAATACAAAATCGAGTGCGAAAAACCCATTTGCCAATTCGCACGCCAAAGAGAGAGGGACAAAGGGGAGGAACTCATGGAATCCACAACAAACGTGAAGCCGCCACGCAAAAGCCTGAAAAAGCCGCTATGGATTGCCGGAGCGGCTGCTGTCGTCATCTTGGGCGGATTCGGAACAGCCTACGCCAAGTTCGACTTGTTCAAAAGCGCGAAAACCATCTACCTGCAATCCGAGGCAGAGAGCATGCTACAGTTCTCATCGGACGTCGCCAAGGCTTATGAGGAATACGAAGACTACATGAAGCCTTACCTGGAGAAGCCTGTCCATTCTACGACCGAGCTGTCTGACATCACAGTAGAGGCTGCAATCCCCGACCCGCAAGTCCAAAAGGTACTCGAACTGTTGAAAAATGCCAAAATCGTCATGCAAAGCAACATGGACGAGCAGAAACATCAACAGCAAGGCAACTTCGAAGTCCAGCTCAAGGACAAGAAGCTGGCTACCCTTGAATATTTTCTCAACGACACACAATTCGGTTTCCGCCTGCCTGCGTTTTACTCCAAATACGGTTACATGGACTTGAAAGACCGCGATGCGCTCAACCAAAAGTTCGGCCAAGAGCTGCCGAAGCGTTTTCTCACCTATCGTGACCTGATCGCCGCTGTCCGCATTAGCCAGGATGAAGTGAGAAGCACGCTTGCGCCTTACGCGATGCTGTACGCAGACTCGATCAAGGACAGCCAGGTGACCATCACCAAGGATGCGTCCTTCTCTGCGGAAGGTTTTACGGAAAGCGCGCGCGAGATCACGGTAACCTTTACCGATGAAGAAGCGAAAGCGCTCGCGACGAAGCTTGCGGAAAAGGCGAAAGCGGACCAGAAGCTGTTTGACTTGTTCTACACCCGCTACCAAAATGTTGCGACATTGCTGGCAGATAGCGGCTATGCCATAGAGGAAGTTTCCAAGGAAGAATCCCGGAAAATCTACGAGCAAGGCTTCGACGACTTGCTGAAGGACATTCGCGACACCACCACGACAAGCAAGCAGCAGTTGAAAATGACCATGCTCGTAGACAGCGATCACCGAATCCTGTCCCGCAAGCTGCTGTTTGCCGAAGCAGACGCCAAAGACGAGCAGCTGTTCTTTAGCGGCATCGCTTACCAAAAAGGCGCGGACAGCTTCTATCGCTACTCCCTCCACAATCCGGAGGACCCGAAAAACGGCGAGCTGTCCTACACGTACAAAGCGACCGAGCAAAACGGCAAAACAAACGGCAAGCTGAGCGTGTTGGTAAAAAACAGCGAGCAGCCGGCTCTCGATCTGGCAACCACGTTCGAACAGGTGAAGGAAGGACAAAAACGAACCGACACGTACCATTTCGCCCTTGTCCTGGCGGATGAATACTCCGAGCCTGTTGCTTTGAACGGGAACGTCACCGTATCCGAGACGACCACAGACAGCGGGCGCGATTCCGATAGCAGTGTGAAAATCACCTTCGACAATCCGACTCCTGACATGCCAAAAGGATTCAGCCTGAAAGTGAAGTCCAAGCAAGAATTCGGAAAAGCGCTGGAAATCCCGGCGATGACGGCCGACAATGCCATTAACCTCGCAACCCTCACTGACGAACAAATGATGGAAATTCAGCGGGAGGCAGAAGCCGGGGCACAAAAATTTTTGGCGGAAAATGCCGAGTGGATACAGCCCTTCTTGATGCCGTAAGCATCGTCCTTGCCTACAACAAAGAACCCTGCCTTGTGGACAGGGTTCTTTGTTTTACCGATATCCCGTGTAAATAATGAATCCGATCGCTGCGTAAAAGACGAGCCGATCTACCGTGCGATAAAGCGTCTTCGGCAGACGCAGGCCGATCCATCCTGTTCGCAGCGGCCAAAAAAGCTGGATGCGCCCGACCAGCATATCGCTGACCAGATGCGACAGCAGCCCCCAGAGAGCAGCCCAGCCCGCTGGCGTATCGCCCCAGAAAAGGGCTGGCAGCAGCAGGATGACCCAGGAATGGGTGATCGTCCGGTGGCCCAGCCCTCTTTGCAGCATTTTCGAGATAGGCCCAAGAAGATGTCCCAGCTTGCTTCGCGCCTGGTCGATATCCGGCACCAGCGCCATTGTTGCTCCGATCACGCTGCCCTCCCAGGACGGGTATGCCCCGTAGCCTGCGATTGCGCCCAGGAGCATGTGTGTCTTCCACGTCATTGGTTGTTTCACACCGACTTTCCCAGATGTTCTCGTTCGCTTTTGCTCAGTTGGTGTGAAGAGTAGTCTCTTCCCCATCGTTTGTCGCTGAACTTTTATCTTAGCGCATTTCCCGCATCTGGGACAGACCCGACAGCCATCCAGGCTGCTTTTCTTGCTCTTTTGTTTCCTCACGCCTTGAAGCTTTGCCGCACGACTGCGTTTGGCCCAAAAGAAAAAGCACCCGCGGCGCAGTCCGTGGATGCCTGACGAAACCATCTATTCTTCCTGGTGCTATCGTTTTTCGATTACTTGATCGATCAAGCCATAGTCAAGCGCTTCGGCTGCCGACATGAAGTAATCCCGGTCGGCATCCTTTTCGATCTTCTCGACTGGTTTGCCGGTACGCTCCGCGATTATCGAATAGAGCATGCTACGATGCCTGAGGATTCGTTCTGCGGCGATCTGGATATCGCTCGCCTGCCCTTGGCTGCCGCCCCAAGGCTGATGAATCATGACTTCCGCATTCGGCAGGGCGTAGCGCTTGCCCGGCGCTCCCGCCACCAAGAGCATCGCGCCCATGGAGGCCGCCATTCCCGTGCAAATCGTAGATACGTCCGGGGCGACGAACTGCATCGTGTCGATGATCGCCATTCCCGCTGTCACAGAGCCGCCAGGTGAGTTGATGTACAGATGAATATCTTTTTTCGGATCTTCCGCCGAAAGGAACAACAGCTGGGCCACAACCGCATTCGCCACCTGGTCGTCAATGGCGCTGCCCACAAAAATGATGCGGTCCTTTAGCAAGCGGGAGTAAATATCGTACGACCGCTCTCCATAACTCGTCTGCTCGACCACTACCGGAATCAGATTCATGCAAAACCCTCCTTTATCATTTGTTTACGGATGGAACGGATTACGCTGCCAGTCTCAAGCTGTTGGCCTGCGGCGTCGCAACCGCCGCCTTGCTTTTGCCAAACCCGGATGAAACCTGCGTGACGACAGCCGGGTTGTCGGCGGGTCCCACTGTCCATGCGGTCACAGCGGCTTCCCTGTCGACAGCGCCACCGCTACCGTCTCTTACAGGCAGCGCAATGACATTGCCCCGCTTTGATTCGGTCCGATTTTCCCACACGACGACGGGCCTTGGTTGGCCTGCTGCTCTGGCTTCCGCCTTCATGACTGATCGCCCCCTTCTTTTGGATACACCGCGAGAATGACCTGATACGTCTCCTGCCCCTGCGCTGCTGTCTGATACTTTTTGACCAACTGATTCACCAACTGCACATATTCTTCGACAAAAGCGCTCCGCTCCTCTTCGCTGGCGAGGCGAATGCTGGTATCGAGTGTGGCACTCGGAATTTCTTTCTCCTGATCCGAGCGCTCCAACAGGAGCAGGGCGTCGCGCTTGATCCGCTCCGCCGTATGGATCAAATGCGACAAAGCCCCCTGGTCCTTCATCTGCTGCACCGTGTCGTTCGCCCAGTTCAGCCCTTCGGAGAGCACGTAAGTCCGGGCAATCGCCAAATACAGCACCTCGACCAGATTGCGAACCTGCCGACTGCCCACCCGTCTGACCAGCCCGACTTTTTCCAACGCCTTCAAGTGATAATTGACACGCTGCGGAATCTCATTGATTGCCCGCGCCACTTCCGCCGCCGAAGCAGGCTCCACCAGTCGGCTCAAAATCTCCGCCCGGAGCGGATTCAGCAGCGCCATCGCCTGCTCCGGCGTCTCGACGATATACGTATCCAGCTGTTCGT
Source organism: Brevibacillus sp. SAFN-007a (assembly GCF_051967035.1). NCBI lineage: Bacteria > Bacillati > Bacillota > Bacilli > Caryophanales > Paenibacillaceae > Brevibacillus > Brevibacillus sp. SAFN-007a. The sequence continues at coordinate 80,843 of NZ_JBQCKK010000011.1, forward strand.
GCGCCACAACAACACCTCATGACATTAATCATTTACGTAAAAATAGTTTATTACGTTAGATTCGATTTGTCAAATGCTGGACAAGCCCGAAAAAGGATCGCACGAAAAAAAGCAGCTCCGCCTGTTCGCAAAGCTGCTCGTATCTGTCCGTTTCCGTCACGCTTTACCGGGACCAGGGTAAGCGATTCTCTCTCCATCTGCGGGTATCCGCACCCGGTCCTGGAGCTTTCGTTCCGCCAAAAACGCATGCAACTCGGCGCGTGACAACAGACAGTGATTCCACGTCTCCATGTGCGCGACGAACAGGTGGCTGTCCGGGGCGGCGGCCGCTACAAGAGCGATGTCCTCCCCCGTCATGGTGATCGGGTCTCCCGTCAAAAACCGGGCCGCTCCGGCAAACACGACAATCACGTCGGGAGCAAACCGCCCGATGGCCTCCTCCACCTCGGCACACCAGACCGTATCCCCTGCCACGTACAGCGTCGGCTCGCCAGGTGCCTGCCATACAAAGCCGGACACTGGCCCCATCTGTTTCCCGATCTCGCCTGTCCCGTGCCTTCCGCCTGTGCGGTAGAGGCGAATTCCTTGCCATTCCTGCTCGCTTTCAATCGCGGATACATGGGAAAAGCCCCGCTGGTGCAGCATGCCTACATCCGGCGGCTGGCAAAAAACAGGCAAGTCGTCGGGCAGCAAGCAGAGCGCTTTTTCGTCCAGATGATCTCTGTGCGTATGCGTCACCAAAACCGCTTCTACACCCTCCAGCACTTCTTCCGTGGAAACAGGCAGCTCCACCAGCGGATTCGCTCGCTGATTCGGCGTATTTGGCACAGCAGACAGCTCCCCCGCCGCGCTGAACATCGGGTCGATCAAAAACGTGCGGCCGCCGTAGGTCACTTTGAGCGTAGCATGTCGAACAAGTTGGATGTGCATGTCTTCTCTTTCCTCCCATCGCAGGCGTATAATCGTGGTACCTTGCTTTTATTGTAAAAGACGCGCGCAGGTAGCCGCGAAACAAATCCGGCGCCTCACTTTCACCGCGAAAGGAGATTTTCATGCTCGACCAAACCGACCATGCCATTCTGGCTTTGCTGCGTCAAAACAGCCGTCTTTTGTGGAAAGACATCGGCGAGCAGGTCCATCTGAGCGGGCAAGCCGTCGGCAACCGGATCAGAAGACTGGAGGAGCAAGGCGTCATTATCGGCTACACGACCATCGTCGACGAGGCCAAGCTGGCTCCTTCGCTCACCGCGATGGTCACGATGTTCATGAAGACGACTGACCATTCGCGCTTTGCCCGCTTTGTCGCAAGCCGCAGGGAAGTCATCGAAGCTCATCGCATCAGCGGGGAAGGCTGCTACACGCTGAAAATCAACGTCGCGGATCACACCGCCTTAAACCGCTTTTTGGACGACCTCCTGCCCTTTGGCAATTACCGCGTCAACCTGTCTATCGGCCAGCTCAAATAGTGCAGCAATTGCGACCAAACGCAACCTCCCTTCTTTTGCGTATTGCCTGATGATGTGAACAAGAGTAGAATGATGGGTACGAAAGGAGGGGAATCGCCATGGAAGATATGCTGTTGCTGCCTTCACTGGAGGATTTCTTCGCCTTGCTCGGCCTCTTGGTGAGTTGCTTTACGTCGGCCTTTTGGCTGGGACGTTGGCACTACCCGCCAATGCAGGCGTTTCGCTGGAGTGCCAGCGACACCTATCGCCCTTCGATCAATCCGTGCCTGGTTGAGACTTATCCGATGGCAGCAAGGCAACCGCTGCGCTTCCGCATGCTCCGGCGCGCGCGGCATGCGAATGGCGACAAGGATACCGACCGTTTCCTTTTGGATCTGACTGCTTGAACGCCAATCCAAAAGGAGGTAGATCGTATGATCGCCAAATATATCGGAGAAGCTTTGTTGTTTGTGGTAGGTTTGCCGCTCTTCGCTTACCAGACCGGAGAAAGCCTGCACGCATTGGCTGACGCCTTCGCGCAAATGTCCGATTACATCCACTGGAAATAAACGCGCCCGTTTGCAGGCGCACAAAAGTAAGCCTGACTGTCTGTTTGAAACGACCGTCAGGCTTTTTGTTTCGGTAAAATGGCGCGACGAGCAGCAAAACTGAGGCAGAAGCGGTTTTCTGCGCTTTTCTGTGCGTTTCTTTTGAACATAGAAAAAGGGAGCGATCGTGGTAACGGCATAATTCCGCCACTTTTCTAGCGTTTCTTTACTTTTCCCGAGTCCTGTGCTAGAATGTAAACGTAACCAAAATGAATAGGGATTTGTTAATGGTGGAGCCTGTCATCGTAGGGTTCTTTTTGTCTTTTTTCGGCCGACAAAAAGAAACCGCGATGACGGGCTCTTTTTGCTTGGTACACACAAACCAAAGGGGGAAATCGCATGCTTATTTTTCAACTGGCCGTCATCCTGATCGCTTCCAAAATCGCCGGAGACATCAGCGTGCGCCTCGGACAGCCGTCCGTTTTGGGGAAGCTGCTGATCGGGATCGTGCTCGGTCCGACCGTACTTGGACTGGTGACCGACACGGACATTTTGAAGGAAATCAGCCAGATCGGCGTCATTCTGCTCATGTTCATCGCCGGACTGGAGACCGATATCGACGAGTTCAAGCGCACCGCGAAGTCTTCTACCAGCGTGGGGGTAGCCGGCATTATCGCGCCATTGGCACTCGGCTATCTGGCCGGGGTCACGATGGGACTCTCCCCGTTTGCGTCACTCTTTTTGGGGCTGTTGCTCTCGGCGACCAGCGTGAGCATCTCGGTGCAAACGCTGAAGGAATTAGGCAAGCTGCAATCACGAGAGGGCGCAACCATCATGGGGGCTGCCGTCATTGACGACGTGCTCGTCATTTTGGCGCTGGCGTTCTTGATGAGCTTCGCTGGCGGCGATGTGAACCTCGGCCTGGTCATTGCGAAAAAGCTCGCGTTTTTCGCGATTGCGTTCCTGCTGGCCTGGAAAGCCGTCCCGTGGGTTCTGCGAAGATTCGCCTCGCTGCAAGTGAGCGAATCGTTGATCTCCGCCGCCCTGATTATTTGTTTCCTGTTCGCGTATTTTGCCGAGTACACAGGCGTTGCCGCTATTATCGGCTCCTATATCGCGGGTGTCGCAATCAGTCTGACCAGCTTCAAGCAAGAAATCACCCGGAAGGTCGAAACGATCAGCTACGCCGTCTTTGTGCCCGTCTTTTTCACTTCGATCGGCGTCGCCGCCCAATTTTCCGGGATTATGGAAAATTGGTGGCTAATCTTGATTTTGAGTGTGATCGCCATCGTTTCCAAGCTGGTGGGTGGCGCCATTGGGGCCAAAATCACCGGATTCCCTTGGAAGCATTCGCTCGCCATCGGCGCTGCCATGGTATCGCGTGGCGAAGTGGCGCTGATTATCGCCGCGATTGGGCTGGAAAACAACCTGCTTTCTGACGACATGTTTGCTGTCTTGATTGTCGTGGTCCTGGTGACGACGATTGTCACACCGCCGCTGATGAAATGGCTGTTCGCGGAGAAAAACACACAAGAAGAACAGCTTTTGATGAAAAAGAACGCATAGGCAAAAGAGCCGGGCTGTTCCCCGTCCGATGACGGCGGAGCAGCCTTTTTTCATCTGTCTTTCCTGCGCGATTTGTGCCGCTTCAAGCAGGGGCTTTTTCACCCTGCCGTCGAAGAGGATAAGCACATGCAAAGGAGGGTGGACCGCCCATGAAAATCGTTGTGGCCCCGGATTCGTTCAAAGGAAGCCTCACTGCCCAGCAAGTCAGCGAAGCGATTGGCACAGGCGTGCGCCGCGCGTATCCCGATGCCGAGATCGTCGCAAAGCCGATGGCAGACGGCGGAGAAGGTACGCTGCAATGCCTTGTCGACGCGACCCATGGAAAAATCATGACGACCACTGTCAAAGACCCGCTCGGCCGCCCCGTTTCCGCCGCATTCGGCATTTTGGGCGACGGCGCCACTTGTGTCATCGAGCTGGCGGCTTCGTCCGGCCTGTATCTGCTCTCCCCGGCGGAGCGCAACCCGCTTCGCACCACCACCTACGGCTTCGGCGAGCTGATCCTCGCCGGTCTGGATCTCGGCTGCCGCCGCTTTATTCTCGGACTCGGCGGCAGCGCTACGAACGATGGGGGCGCGGGCATGCTGCAAGCTTTGGGCTACAGGCTGCTTGACCAAGCCGATCAGCCTCTGTCCTTTGGCGGCGGAGAGCTTTCCCGCCTGAGCCGCATCGATGGCAGCCAAAAAGACGAGCGCCTCGCTGAATGTCAGTTTGTCATTGCCTGCGACGTCACCAACCCGTTTGTCGGGCCAAACGGCGCTTCGCATGTATTCGGTCCGCAAAAGGGAGCCACCCCGGACATGGCCCGCGCCCTGGACGACCATTTGCGCCACTTCGCAGACGTGATCGAGACAAGCCAGGGGATCGCCATTCACGATCTGCCGGGAACAGGGGCCGCAGGCGGTGTAGCCGGGGCGCTCCTCGCCTTTCTCGGCGGCACACTCCAGGCAGGGGTTCAAATCGTCATGGACATAACCCGTCTCGCGGAAGCCATGGATGGAGCCGATCTCGTCCTGACCGGAGAAGGCCAGGTAGATGCACAAACCGCACACGGAAAAACACCGTGCGGCGTAGCCCAGCTCGCACAGTCGTTCGGCATCCCTGTCATCGTGCTGGCCGGCTCTGTCGGCGCGGGGATCGAAGCGCTGTACGAAAAAGGCGTGACGGCCGTATTCAGTATCGCCAACAGGCCGATGACGCTACAGGAATCCATGCGGGACAGCGCGGCGCTTCTGGCACAGACTGCCGAGCAAGTCATGCGCATGTATGCGATTCGGAGGGGGTATTGAGGCTAGTGGATGGCATGGCAGTAGTGGTCACGATGGCGGCTGGTTTGTACGCAAGCCCCGTTCGCTTGCATTCGCCCCCGGCTTGTCCTCGCCACGCGTAGCCTGCCCTTTTGCAACGAAAAAGCTCTCCTCAGCAACAGCGTCATGCTGCCAAGCGAGAGCTTTTTTCGTTTCCCGATGCAAGGTATAGCGCTTCAGGCGGGGCGAATACTTTTTCAGCTCCAGCCGCTCGGGATTGTTTCGCTTGTTTTTGGTCGTGATGTAGTTGCGATCTCCCGTTTCTGTGCATTGCAGCGTCCAGTAACCTTGCTTTCCATGCCGGACACCATACTCCATCCCCATTTATCGGAACCAAATAAAAAAGAGGGCGCCCCCCAACGGGCGAACCCTCTTTTCCGTCTCTACTTTACTCGCTTCATCGCAACGGCTTCCCCATGCGCTCCGATGATCGGCTGATACAGGCTGCGGTTGTTCAGCTGATCCTGATCCACCACCGGGGTCGGCCGATTCCTTTTCCATGTAATCTGGCTGTAGATATTGCCGGAAGCAGTCGGCATCGTGACCAAAATATCCTTGACCTGATCGTTGTTGCCATCCGTTATATGCAGCTTCGGCAGCAGACCACGGTCGCGCGCGCCTACGGAAATAAATGTCTGCTGGTTGTCTTTTCCTTCGCGAACGACAAGCCGCAGATTTTCCGCGGTCTGGTTCATCGAGAGGCCCATCTTGTCGCCGACCAGAAAGATGTGGTCTTTGACTCCATCCCCTGTCACATCGGCGTACTTGGTATCCAGCACAAACGTACTGTCGCTTTTCATTTTAAACCCGCTGTTGATCGAAACATCCGGCGAAGGCAAATTGTCGACGTCTGCTTTTTCCAGTGTGACTGCGAGCAGCTGCGGCTTTTGGTCCACGATCTTCCACACGCTGGTCGCCACGGCAATCTGATCCTGATTGTTTACGCCCCCAATGATTTGCTTGCCCATCCAGCGCAGATTGCCTTTGCCATCGCGGAAAGGCACCAACTCCACCAGCTTTTGCACGTAGCCGTTCGTCGGCTTTTGCAGCTTGCCGTTCGGCTGATAAATCCCTTGATTCAGGTACGTGGCTTTATTGCCGGACAAGTCAAATGTACTGACTGCTTTTGTGCGCAAGTTGGTTACCTTCGCTTGAAACCCATCGGTAAACGTAACGGAAAACGGAATGTGGTGCTGTGGTTGCAGCAGGACAACTGGCGCATACGTTTGGGACGAAAGGGCATTCGCATGAACCGGAACGGCCCCCAGTCCTGACGTAATGAGAATCGCGCCGCTCCATACGATTGTTGCCATCATTTTTTGCCAAGGTTTCATGATATTCTCCTCCTATGCAAATGGGCATGCTATTTCTTGCCAGATGGTTGTACCCCTGTCTTTTTTCCCCCTCTTCTCTCTAAACGAGATGGACAGGTCAAATGTTGCAAGGAATTCCTGCCTACGTTTTCTCTTTCGTTTTTACCGATTTGCAACAACTTCTGAGAAAAGGCACGCTACAATAGAGTCAAAATGGAAGCAACTGCAGAAAGGAACCATTCCCCATGAAAAAGGCTTGGCTTTTGTCTGCCGCGCTCTGCGCCACTCTCACAAGCGGTTGCGGCCTGGCAGATACCCCTAACGAATTGATGCGCGCCCCCTCTGCTGACGGCGATCAACAGTCGATCAATCAGGCTGTCATGCAGTTTTTGCCGGCGGGTTCACAGCTTGCTATGCCGCTCCACCCCGCAGAGGCGAGCGCCGTCTCTCTGCAAGACCTGAACGGCGATGGATCGCCAGAGGTTGTCGCCTTTTACAAGTCGGAAAAAACGGATTACGAAATCGGCGTGCTGGTTCTTTCCCAGAAGCAAGGCAGTTGGCAAAAGCTGACCTCCTTCACCGGGATCGGCAATGAACTCGACCATGCCTCGTTTCACGATCTGACCGGCGACCAGATTCCCGAGATGCTGATTGGGCTGGGCGGCGGTGACGGTTTGAACCGGGAGCTGTCGGTCTACTCGCTTGCCGACGGCAAAACCGAAGAACTGCTGAAGCGGCCCTATTCCGTCATGGCTGTTGGCGATTTGACGGGAGATCAGCAGGCGGAGCTGGCCCTGGTCCTGCACGATCATAACAACTTCACCTCCAAAGCCGAGCTGTTCGGCACCAAAGACGGTCACATCGCCAAGCTGACCGAGACAGCGCTCGACGGCTACGTGAATGGATACGAGCAAGCGCTTATCGGCAAAGCCTCCCCCACGCAAAATGCCCTGTTCATCGAAGCCGGGGTGGGGGCACACTCGGCCGCCACCGACCTGCTATTGTGGGAAAATGGCACCTTGCACAACCCACTGGCCCAAGCCGAGGGAGAGCTGGATTTGACCTTCAAGCCCTACCCTCTGTACAGTGAGGATATTAACGGGGACGGCATCATCGAGATCGGCACCCGAACACAGCCGCCTGGCACAGAAGAGCTGCCGATGGTCGAAATCCCCTGGATCTCCTCCTATTTTCAATGGGACGGCAAGACCGGGCTGAAGCACGTCGAGGATCATTACCAAAACGTTGCTCTCGGGCTCGATCTGAAAATCCCGGAAAAATGGGGCAAGACATTCACGATATCCGTCCGTTCTCATGCCAATTCGCCCGTCATCCGCTTTTTCTACTACGGCGAAAACGGCAAGAACAAAGCCGAGCTTTTGACGCTCCAAACCATTCCGCAAACCGAATGGAACAAATTCGAGAGCGGACTCAAGCAAAAGCAGGTGCCGTACGTTCTGTTAAAGGAGGAAGGAAAGCAGGTGCTGATCGCACTCCTTCCGCAAACGACACCGAGCCTGGGCAAGTCTGCCATGCAGGAGTACCGCTCCATGCAACTTACGGCAGACGAGATACGTCAGCTCTACAAGCCTTTATCCGTTCCGTGATAAAGGCCGATGCTGCTTGATCCCATTACTGTCACTGAACAAGTCGAAAACAGATCAAGGGGATTTGCCATATGAAGGTTTTAGTGCTGGAAGACGAAAAATCGATCCGCGATTTTGTGCGCATCAACCTGCGGCGCGAAGGCTGCGAGGTCATTGAGGCGGCGACAGGCGAAGAAGCACTGGAAATCGCGCAGACACAAAGCGATATCGAAATCGCCATCCTGGATGTGATGCTGCCTGGCATCGACGGCTTTGAGGTGTGCGGGCAGCTGCGCCAAAAATACCCGCGCCTCGGGATCATCATGCTTACCGCCAAGAGCCAGGAGCTGGACAAAGTCATGGGGCTGGAGTTCGGGGCTGACGATTACGTCTCGAAGCCGTTCAGTCCGGCAGAGCTTTTGGCCCGCGTAAAGGCATTGCACCGCAGGCTGGCTCCCCTCTCCTCCGCTGTCGAGGACAAACATACGATCGATATCGCTCCCTTCACCCTGCTGCTCGATGAGCGGAAGCTGATTAAAAAGGATCAGGAAATCGTCCTGACCCCCAAGGAGTTTGCCATTATCAAGCTGCTGGCCGAAAATGCCAACAAAGCAATCAGTCGCGATGAGATTTTAACGAAGGTCTGGGGGCAATTTTTCGTCGGGGACTTGAAAATTGTGGATGTGAACATTCGCCGCATTCGCCAAAAAATCGAGGATGACCCTGCCCACCCGACCTTCCTGGAAACGGTCTGGGGGTACGGCTACCTCTGGCGGAAGGACGCTCCTGATGAAAGGAATTAGAAGCAGACTCGTTTTTTATTTCGGCATGATCCTCTTGTTGATCGTGCTTGTGCTGGAAGGACTGTTTTACTGGGCCGTCCATACGTACTACTTTGGGACCGCTACCGAAGCGTTGGAGACGCGCAGCACGACCTTCACCAATTTTATCAACAAGTACGCAACCGGCTACCGGCTGAAAGACAAGGCCCGTTACATTCTGGAAAACGTATCGAGCCAGGAATACGCCAAAATCGAAGTTCTCGACCTGAACGGCAAAGTCATTCTCAACTCCTACGGCTTCCAGACGGGAGAGCTGATCCAAACTTCCGACGTCACCGATGCGATTCGGGGGCAAAAAGGACGGTTCGTGGGCAGAACCCCGCACTCCCGCGAGCGGGTCATCGCGATATCCAATCCCCTCACCTTCGGGTCTGAATACGTGGGTGTCCTGCGTTACACGATCTCGGCAGAGCCTCTGTACCAGGCGGTCAACCGCATCGCCCTGTACGGACTGAGCGTCGGGGCCGGAGTCGTTCTGCTGGCCTTCGCCCTCAGCCTGCTCATCGCCAAGCGGATCGTCGACCCCATCGAAGACCTGACCAAAGCGGCGAAGCAAATGGCGGAGGGCAACTTCACCGCCCGCGCCCCCAAACGCTATGACGACGAGGTAGGGACGCTCGCCGATACGTTCAACTACATGGCGGCGGAGATCGGCAAAAACGAAAAGCTGAAAAACGACTTCATTTCCTCCGTTTCCCACGAGCTGCGCACGCCGCTGACCTCGATCAAGGGCTGGGGAGAGACGCTCATCTCCGGCGGCCTGGAGGACCCGGAGGAAACCATGCTCGGACTTGAAGTCATCTCCAAAGAAACGGATCGCCTCATCGGCCTGGTGGAAGAGCTGCTCGACTTCTCGAAGTTTCAGTCCGGCGAAATGAAGCTCTCCCGTGAGCTGCTCGATGTGCGCGAGATTCTCGACGACATGCGCGTGCAGTTCGCCATCCGCGCCCAGGAAAAGCAAATGAATTTTCAGGTGACGCTGCCATCCTCTCCCCTGACCGTCATGGGCGACCGCAACAGGCTGAAGCAGGTGTTCGTCAATCTGCTGGACAACGCCCTCAAATTTACGCCGAAGGGCGGCACGATTTCCGTGACAGCGACGGCCTCGGAGGGAAGGTTGACGGTCACCGTCGCAGATAGCGGAGAAGGGATTCACCCGAACGATTTGCCGCACGTCACGGAAAAATTTTTCAAAGGGCGCTCCAAGCTGTCTGGCAGCGGACTGGGACTCGCGATCTGCAAGGAGATCGTTCACCTGCACGCGGGGCGCTTTCTGGTCAGCAGCAAGCAGGGGCAGGGCACTTCGATCATGGTAGAGCTGCCTCTCGCCCTTGCCCCTACCCTTGCGGTAAATCCTCCGGCAGATTGACCAGGCTGTCGGTCCCGCTTGTTCTCCCCCCGTCCAGGCGGAAAGCTGGAGTTCCTTGGCGCGACGGTTATGCGCCGATGGCAGCAGGACGTGTCTTTTCCATGAAAAATCCCCCACCATCGACAGAGGAAGGACTTGCTTTTCTCCGTCGATGATGGGGGCCATATCCCATCAAGGTATCTTTTTCCTAAGGTTGAATTAGAAGCGGTTCGTAATGACCAGCTCATCCAGTCCGAAGCGGGCTGTCGGATAAGCTTGCACGCTAGCTTTGCCAAGCGTCAGCATCAACGTCGGGATGTAGCGGGACGGGATGTTCAGCTCTTTGACGAGCGCATCGCGATCGTACCCGCCCATTGGGCATGTGTCGTAGCCTTTGGCTTTTGCCGCCAGCATCAGTTGCATGGCCGCATAGGAGGAATTGCGGATGGCTTCATCGCGGGCAATCTCCGGATTGTTTTTGTAAGCTGCTTCGATTTGCGCGATCAAGGTGTCGCGCACTTGCTCGGTCACGTAGCCTTTTTCGAGAGCGGAGTCATAGACCGGACGCGCCGACTTGTACGCCTCCAAATCGCCGAGGATGATAATGGTGGCATACGCATCCACAACCTGCTGCTGGCCGTATGCGATCGGCAACAGCTTTTCCTTGATGGCTGGGTCCGTCACGACGAGAAAACGCCAATGCTGCAGGTTCCAGGAGGAAGGAGCGCTTGCCGCGAGACGCAAAATCTCGTTCAGTTCTCCCTGTGGAATCGTTGCGTTCGGATCGTATTTGCGCACGCTGTGGCGTGCTTCCATTACCTGTTCGACGGTCATTTTCAGTTCTGTATTCAAAGTTTTCTCTCCTCTCCATCTGTAAAAAATCCTGTTCCAAACCTATAACTTACTTTAATATAGTTACAAACGCCATGCAATCCCTTTTTCTTCCTGATTACAGTTTGACGGAAGACGAACAGGGGCACGTTGTTACCTACCTTATTGTTTGGAGGAGTTTTGCATGAAATACACGGATAACATTGTCATCGTCACAGGTGGCGGACAGGGCATCGGACTAGCCGTCGCCACCATGTACGCCGCGCACGGCGCTCACGTCGTCATCGCGGAGCGCAATCCTGCCGCTGGCGAAGCTGCCATCCAGAACATAAACGGAGCAGAAGCGATCGCAGGCTCGGCTACTTTTGTCCAAACCGACGTGAGCGAACCGCAGCAGATCGAGCGGCTGATGCAAACCGTCGACGCCCGCTGGGGACGGCTCGACGTGCTCATCAACAACGCCGGCTTGTCCGTCTGGGAGTCCCCCTACGACCTGACCGTCGAAGCGTGGGACCGCATTCTGAACACGAACCTGCGCAGCGTCTTCCTCGCGTCGCGGGAAGCGGCCAAAATCATGCGGCGAAACGGCGGCGGCGCGATCGTCAACCTGGCTTCTACCCGAGCGCATATGTCCGAACCGCACTCCGAGGCATACGCCGCGTCCAAGGGGGGCATTTTGGCGCTCACCCACGCTCTGAGCGTGTCGCTTGGACCTGACCGGATACGGGTGAACGCCATTTCGCCAGGCTGGATCGAAAATGGCGATTACTCCGCCCTGCGTCCCCAGGATCATGCGCAGCATCCCGCAGGAAGAGTCGGCACGCCGGACGATATCGCACGCGCCTGCCTTTTCTTGACGAGCAAGGACAACGACTTCATTACCGGCACAGAGCTGGTCGTCGATGGAGGCATGACGCGCAAAATGATTTACGAGCCATAAAGCTAAACCAATGCCTCTCCTCCTGAATACGTTGTGGGTAACGAGAGATAAAGGAGGAGTTCGATGTCTTTCGAAGAGGAAGATCTCAGGCTGATTGCCCTCTGGCTGTTGGCGATCGGCTTTTTGATTCTCGCCATCACGGAGTTCGCCGCCCTTGGCTATTGGTAATACGGGTAAAAGGAAGAGCCACTCCCCTGCACGGGAAGCGGCTCTTTGCCTTTGCATGGCTACCAGGTTCGGAACGGAGGCGAGCCTGGCGCCTGATGCTGGATTTGCTCCATGATCGGGTATCCATAGGCCAGAACGATCAGGAAAGCAACCAGTCCGATCCATACGGGCCAACGCTCCAGAATGCGCGGAACTTCTTGGGTCGTTTCCGTTTCGGCAATCGGATATTCCGTATTGCCTTTTGGCGCGTAGAACGTCAGGTACAGCAGAATGAGGATCAACAGAATCGCCGATACAAACAACAGCCCTCCGCCAAACGCCATGACGCGCTGGTAATCCATCCAGCCGAGCGCGGTCGGATGATCCATGTACGTCGTATAGTCGGTGCGGCGCGGCGCCCCTTGCAGGCCCATCGTATGCATCGCGAGCGACATCAGGAACATCCCTACTGCCCAGAAGACGGTCTGCACCATCCCCATCCGGTTCGCCGTCTTGGTCAGCCTGCGCCCGGTCAAGGCCGGCACCAACCAGAAGCTGACGCCGAAAAAGGTGAGCGCAACCGCGGCGCCGACTGTGATGTGAAAATGCCCGGTCACCCAAATCGTATTGTGCACGACGGCGTTGAGCTGGTTGCTGGCATTGATGATTCCGCCCGCACCGCCCGGAATGAAGAACAGCATACCCACAAAGGGGGCGAAGAAGCGAACGTCAGTCCAAGGCAGTTTCTTGAACCAGCCGAACAAACCGCCGCCGCCCTTTTTGCGGCCTGTCGTCTCGAAGACGGCAAACATCGAGAACGCTGTCATCAGCGACGGAATGACTACGATCAGCGTCAGCGTGACGTGAATCATTTTCCATCCGGCGGAAATTCCCGGCTCCATCAACTGGTGGTGGAACCCGACCGGAATGGAGAACAACAAGAGACAAATAAAGGCGAGGCGGCTGAGCGAGTCACTGAACACATGACCGCCGATAATACGCGGAACGCATACGTACCAGGCCATGTAAGCCGGCATTAGCCAGAAGTAAACGAGCGGGTGACCGAAAAACCAGAACAACGTGCGGCTGAGCATGATGTTGATTGTCGGCACCAGTCCGAGCGACCACGGAATGAGCTGGAACAGTACCTCGACTGCTACCGGAAGGGTCGCGATGATCCACATGATGTACGTCGTGACCGCCATGAAGACAAACAGCGGAGAGTTTTTTCCCGGATGTTCCCGTCTCCATTTGCGGTAGCTGGCAAAAACCCCGAAGCCCGCCAGCCAACTGCCCACGACGAGCAAGGCCGAGCCGATGTAAAAATACGGCGATGCTTTCAGCGGAGCGTAGAAGGTGTACAAGACCGAAGCTTCATTCATCAAGATCGTGACGACCGCCATTGACGTGCCCGTCACCATGAGAATCCAGCCCGTCCAGCCGAATTTCAGCGCCGCTCCATGCAAGGAACCGCCTGTCGTGCGGGCGACGCCGGAGAAAAGAAAGCCGACGATAAAAAACGTGGTAAAAATGAGTGCCATCAATACGCCATGAGCGGTCAAGATTTGATAGTAGTTCGTCCAGCTTGGCAGTTCTATGATACCGCCGCGCACCATTCCCTGCAGCATCCCTGCCAATGCAGCCAGCCCGAAGGCGATATACGCCACCCATACATACGACAGACTAAGCCTTGCCGCTGAACGCTGTATCGGAACATGGGGAATCGAATCGTCTATTTTTCGTGCGATTACCATAGGGTTCACCTGCCTCTATTTCACAATAATCGTCGTCGCCATCACCTGATGGCCTGCGCCGCAGTATTCGTTGCAAAGAATCAAGTATTCGCCTGGCTTGTCAAACGTATAACTGGCCGAGCTGATATGTCCCGGCAAAACCATGAAGTTGACGTTGGTCTCCGGAATCTGGAAGCCGTGAATAACGTCCGGACTGGTAACGTGGAAGTTGATTGTCGAGCCTGCCGGAACCTCCATCTTCGTCGGCGAGAACCCGAAAGCAAACGCCGTCATGTAAGCGTCGTACTCCTTGTCCCCTACCTGCTTCAGACCAGGTTTGTCAAAAGGAGGGGTTTCCGTCACCTGTTCGGGGTCGATCATTTCCATACTGCTTGGCGGGGCCATGCCCATCGCAAACGCGTTGACGCACAGCAACACGATAAACAATGCCAGCCCGCCAGCCCCCAGCATCAGCCATATTTTTTCATAACGGTGCAAATGCATACGTCTCCTCCTTCTCTCCTTCTTTTACGCCCGTTCCAGGAAAAGCCCGAATACACCCAGCCAACCGACGAGAATGGTGCCTCCTACAATCAGCACAGCGACAAACGTTCCCTTCAGCTCCTCTTGTTCCGGTTGCGTCTTTTTTTCTTTTGCCTTTTTGCTTTGCTTCCATTTGTCGATTTGCGTCTCCATCACACGGTTCTCCTTTCTGTGTGCCGCGCAAGCGCATCCTGTCTTTTACGCCTTCATTCTACTCCTGGAACCAGATGGAAGTAATTCGGGGAAATCCCCTAAAATGCTCGGGGAAACTCCTGATTCTGCCCGATTTGTGTCACAGATTCGACAAAAAAAGCCGATTTCTGCAAGAGCAGATCGGCTTTATCGGTATGCACGAGGCTTAGGGGTATTTGACTTCGATTACCTTTCCAGTAGTGGCATCGACGAAACGGAAGCTACCTTCCTGCTTTGGCTGGTAGACCAGCCTCGGCTCAGGTGCGCGTTGATCTTCGTACTGTTCCCAGCTATACACCAGCTCCAGCTCGACTCCTTGTAGATACGCTTCTTTGGCTTCCTGGGCGCTGACCAGCTTCGTGGCAGCAGGCAAGACAATGTCAGGGGGGATCGGGTGGAAACTCAACTCTGTAATCGCGCCCGTCACCTGATCGATCACAACCCGGTAAAACTCATCCGCTACGGGAATTCCGCTGCGTTTCCCCTGGAAGAAAAAGGTGAACTCCCGCGGCTCCTCCCGTTTTTTCAGCTTGCTCTTGTCCACCCACTCCGGGATTGCTTCCCCTTGCAGGAGCGTAACCAGCGTCAGCTCGGAAACAGTCGGATCGAGGTATGGCTGCAACGTGGCAAGCGCTTTTTTCTTCGCTTCATCGACGCTGATTGTTGGCTTTTGCTCCTTTTTTCTCTGCTGATCCAAGCTGAAATCGGTCAAGCGGTTACTGACGGCGTCAGTCGTGATCGTGATGGTGTCGAAGGCCGCTTCGTCGTTGTCCGCAAGATTTAGCCAGTGATACGATGCAATCGGCTGCCATCCTTCCCGTTGATCCTTCTTGTTATCGTTGTATTCAAAGGCAGCACCTGCGACATCAATGCCGAACTGCGCCTTTAGCCATTGCTCGGCCTCTGTTTGCGAAGCAATCTTGACGGTCTTTCCTTCGCCTTTTACCTGCACGGTTTCGCTTGCCTGATGATCCGCCGTGCCCAGCACCTCTCCTGTGAGCGCATCGATTTTAGACACATCGTATGACCGATAAACGATCATCGGCTTCTTCCCGGCCGGTCTGCCAGGCGCGGAAAAGGAGGTCGGCTGCTCGGCTACGTATTCCAGCTCCATTTTCAGTTTATCCTGATACATTTGCTTTGCTTTTTCCAGGGAGATCGCTTTTTGCGGGTCGGGCCATTTTACCTCGTCAGGGCGGATTTGGTTGTACGCGTCAAAATGGACGATGCGTCCGGCGCGGTCGACCGACACCAAAAGGGCATAGCCATCCAGCGCAATCTGGTTGATTAGCGTCTGGTAGTAGACGGTAGAAAATGCCCAGTTGATCATTCCGCCTTTCCCGTCGCCTGTCCCCGCTGTTCCTCTGCTCACTGCGTCTGCCTGCTTGAATTGGCTGGCATCCTTGCCGAGCATGCTGGCGAGAAACGCATCGGCCTTTTCGCGCGCCAGCTTTTCTTCCGGGTAATCGGTTGACGCCCAGGCCGGATTTTGTACATCCAGGTAAAGCAGTCGACCTGTCGCTGCATCCAGCTCGATTCTGACTGTTACATCAGCGGAGCGATTTTTCCCTGCGCCTGATTCTGGCCGATCCGTCAACCTCAGGCTCCAGACCGGATTTGGATAAGCGCGAAAGGGATGCTTGCCCACCGACTTACTTTCCAGGCGAAGCTGCTTGCATTCCGGAATCGCTTCCATCAGCTTGTCGAGCGTGTTTTGCGCCTCTTTGGAAAGCTCCTTTTGCTGAGACGGTTGCTCCTGCACACGGTCCGCTACTTCTGCCTTCGATGGGACCGTCCCCATTGGCGTTGCAGCGAGCAAGCAAGCCGCAATGCCTGTCATGACAGATTGGTTGATCCTCTTCATCTCGCCCCTCCTGAATCGTGATCTTGGATATTGTTTACATTCTCACATAAGACGGGGAAGAGAGCCAGTAAGTTACATATTCTCCCACTATTTGACGCAATAAAAAACACGCCCGCAGAATGAAATAGGCGTGTGGAAGCAGGAGCAAGGCTTTGGGCTGGGTGTAGACTTATTCAAAATCAAGCCAGCCTTTTTTGATCGCATAGCGCACCAGATCAGGACGCGTGCGCAGATGCAGCTTTTCCATGATGTGCGCCTTGTGCGACTCGACGGTCTTCACGGAAACGGTGAGCCGCTCGGCGATTTCCTTGTTGCTGAAGCCTTTGGCGATCAGCACGAGCACTTCTTTTTCCCGGTCGGTCAAAATCTCGTACTTGGCCTGCTCCTCGCCGTTCTTGACCATCTGCAAAAACTCCTCGATCAGCGATTTGGTCGCCGACGGATACAAATACGCCATGCCGCTGTTCACCGAGCGGATGGCGGCGATCAGATCGAGATCAGGGGCGCTTTTCAAAATATATCCGGCAGCTCCGGCCTGCAACACGCGGAACAAGTATTCCTCGTCGTCGTGCATCGTCAGGACGAGCACCGCAATGTCCGGCGCCGCTTCTTTCAGTCTCGCGGTCGCGGTCAGGCCGTTCTCCCCCGGCGGCATGCTCAAATCCATCAGCACCACGTCCGGGCGAATTTCCAGGGCTTTTTCGCAAGCTTCCTTGCCGTCAGCCGCGTAGCCGACGACTTCCATGTCCTCCTGGGCGTTGATTAGCATCCCCAATCCGGACCGCACAATCGCGTGATCGTCAGCGATCAAGACGTGAATCGTCATCCAAAACCTCCTCCTCAGGCAACGGAATACGGACGATGACCGTCGTCCCCTCCTGGGGCGCCGAGCGAATATCGACCGTACCCCCAAGCAGCTGCGCCCGTTCCTTCATGCCGAACACGCCGAGCCCTTTGCCGACAAGCAACGTCTTCTCCACCTCAAAGCCGATACCGTCGTCCACGATCGTTACCACTACTTCTTTTTCCCGATTTTCGAACATGATCCCGAGCTGGCTGGCCTGCGCGTATTTCGCCGTATTGGTCATCGCCTCCTGCACGATCCGGTACAGCGCAGTCTCCATCGGAGCCGAGTACCTGCGCTTCTCTCCCTGCACATGCAGCTCGACCTGGATGTGAAACGTCTTTTCCACGCGCTTCATCAACGAGCGCAAGGCAGGCAGGAGGCCGAGGTCATCGAGGGCGGACGGGCGCAGCTCCAAGGCCATGCGCTTGACTTCCTCCATCGCCCTAGAGGTCATGTTCACCAGCTCCGTTACATGCTGCATGACCGCCTCGCCCGGATTGCCCTGGCGGACCACGTTCAGTCCGACCAAAATACTGTAAAGCGCCTGCCCGATGCCGTCGTGCAGCTCGCGGGCAATTCGCTTGCGCTCCTCCTCCTGCGCCTGAATGGCAAAATGGGTCAGCTTGTGCTGATAACGCTCTTTTTCCGCACGCTGCTGAGCCGACATATCGCGCAAAATCATCACCAGCTTGCCCCCTGATTCGTCAGGCAGCCGGGCAGAGCTGGCTGCTACGGGATAATCGCGTCCGTCTTTTGTACGGAGCTTCATTTCAAAGGACGGCATCTGTACGCGCTTGAAAAAACAATCCGTACAACTCGTCTCCTCCATACAGGTAGCCATCCCCAGGCAAAGCTCGCAAATATGCTTTTCCCGGATCAGCTCGTCTTCGGTCCAACCCGTCATCTGCTCCAGCGCGGCGTTGGCTTTGACGATCCTTCCTTCACAGTCGATCACCAGAATGGCGTCACTGACGTGAGCAAAGATGGACTGCATCAAGGTGATGACTTCATGGGAGGTTCCCAGATCTTCTCTCCACGTACTCATGCGCTCCTCCTTTGCGACACTCATCTACGTGTTATTGTAGAGTGTACAGGGGCGGTTGTGTATCAGGGAATTCCCTTAACCTGCCCGGACAGGCCTGCTGCGGCCGGATCATCTGCATGGCATACGCTTTTTGACCGGGAATGAAGGAACCAGATGCAAAAAACCGGAGCGGCAGATACCGTTCCGGTTCTCTTCTCATTTCTGGAAGATGCTTTTCGCAGGAGCCGAACCTGCTTTTCTCGTTGGCCTTTTTATTCTGCGGTTTCTACGACGATCTTCTCCGCCACGCCGATCGGCGGCAGGCTGCGCGTCAGCTTTGGCCCGTAGAACGCGAACACGTTCATGTCTTTTTTCAGTTCTTCCGGCTTGAGTGCTTTGTTGTCTCTGGCGTTGACGATGACCGTCTTGTCGTTGATAATCAGCGCTACCTTTTCCGGAGAGGTCGCTGTCAAACCGCGGCCCTCTACCAGCATTTTGTAGGTGCCTTCCTGATCTGGCTCGATGCTGACTACTTTCCCTGTTGTCCCTAATACTTCCGCGGATTCCAGGCTGCTCTTGACCACGATGCTGAGCGCCCCCGTTTGCGGCGGCATGCTCATCGCCATGAATTTTTGGTGCGTCGCTTCCACTTCCATGCCGAGCTTCAAGTCTTCCGGCTTCAGCACTTTGCCCGCCGCATCCGTCAATTTGGTTTCCTCGCTGATGTGCAGGATGATGCCCGTCTCATAGCCCCCCAACGCAATGGAGACGTTGCCATCGGCTGTTTTGTTGATCGCCGTGATTGTGCCAGTGCGAACGGGCGCTTTTTCTGCCTCTTCGTCCACCACCGTCACCGCACTGTCTGTAACATGGACTTCCGCTTGCAGGATTTCATCTACGAAAGCGACGGGAACGTAGGTGCTGCCGTTCAGGAGACGCGGCTTTGCTCCGAGTGTCTTGTACATGTTCCCGAACGGATAGCGATCCTCTCCGACCTTTGCGTAACTTGCGATCGCGCCTCTTTGCACTTCGGCTGCCTTCCGCTCGTTGTTCCAGCTTACTTCGTACCCGAGGGATTCAGCCACTTGGCGCAGCGGAACCAGAACGGTCTGTTGCCCTTTATCCACAATCGCCGCTTGCTGAATCGCACTTCCGTTTACATGGACCGCCAGTTCTTTTTCTGGTTCGGAGGCAGCCGATACGATATTCGTTCCCAACACGGCCAAAGCCGCCATTGTCATCATGCCTGTACGGATGGTTTTCATGTTGTATTCCTCCAATGCTTGTTTTTTACTACTTTTTTGTTTCTATGCATTGGACGGAGTAGCGTTGGATACGTTTCAGCCCCATCGGAACAAACTGAGCTTGACCAAATAAAGGAATAAGAAAAAGGGCGGACAGCTTGCCGCCCCCTCTTCCAGTCTGCTGCCAGGTCGCAAAACGGAATAACCACGCGCAAATCGACCTCGGCGTAAAGGTAGTCGCTGACGCGCTCTCAATCAGGGCGCACCGTGCGCATGGAGGAGCGCTGTTGCTTGCCCGGGCGCGGGCGGCCGCTGGCGAGCACGCCGCCGATTCCTGCCACGAACGTCGGGACACCGGATGTGACGAGAATCAACGCCCAGTCGCGAATGGACAGATCGGTCGTTTTGAAAATCGGCTGGAGAGCGTCGATGTACACGACTCCAAGCACCAGCACCAGGGACGAAATGACAGCCCAGACGAGGTATTTGTTTTCAAACACGTTGCGGTGAAACACGCTGTACTGGCTGCGGCAATCGAACACGTGGATAAGCTGGGCCATGACCAACGTCACGAAGGCGACGGTCTGGGCGTGGACCAGATCGTTCGGATTCTCGCGCAGCGTCAGCCAGAAAGCGAGCAGCGTCATGGCTCCGATCAAAAAGCCGCGGCTGATGATCTTCCAGCCCAAGCCCCTGCCGAAAATGTTTTCCGCCTTGTTGCGCGGCCGCTGGTACATCGTGTCGGCCTCAGCCTGATCGACCCCGAGAGCCATGGCGGGCAAGCCGTCTGTCACCAGATTGACCCACAAAATCTGAATGGGAACGAGCGGCAGCGGCAAGCCGAGCAGCATCGCGAAAAACATGACGAGAATCTCGCCCACATTGGAAGCGAGCAAATAGCGGATAAATTTGCGGATGTTGTCGTAGATGTTGCGGCCTTCCTCGACGGCGGCGACAATCGTGGCGAAGTTGTCGTCGCGCAAAACCAGATCGGCCGCTTCCTTCGTTACGTCTGTGCCGGTAATCCCCATGGCGATGCCGATGTCCGACGTTTTGATCGCCGGAGCGTCATTGACGCCGTCGCCTGTCATGGCGACTACGTGCCCTTTGCTTTGCAGGGCGCGTACAATCCGCAGCTTGTGCTCGGGAGATACCCGCGCGTACACGGTTACCCGCTCGGCGTGATCGGCAAGCGTCGCATCGGACATCCCGTCCAGCTCCCGCCCCTCCAGCACTTCGCCGTAGCCGCGCATCAGCCCGATCTGGCGGGCGATGGCTTCGGCCGTCACCTTGTGGTCGCCTGTAATCATGACGGTCTTGATGCCCGCCTGATGGCACAGGTTGATCGCGGAACGTACCTCCTCGCGCGGCGGGTCGATCATCCCGGCCAGGCCGACGAAGACGAGATTGTTTTCCATCGTGCCGATCGGCTGCCCAGGGCGATAGCCTTGCAGCGTTTTGTAGGCAAAGCCGAGAACCCGCAGCGCTTTTCCCGCCATTCGCTCCGTCTGCTCCAGCACCCGATGGCGCAGGGACGCTGTCAGCGGCTGTAGCTCACCTCTCCACAAAATATGCGTCGATCGGGCCAGCACCGCTTCGGCAGCGCCTTTCGTCAACAGGGAATGAACGCCGTCTGCCCCTTTTTCCACAACGGACATCATTTTTCGGTCAGAATCAAAGGGCAGCTCCTCGACACGCACCGACTGCTGCTTCGGGTTGCCCCGGTCCGTGGCAGTACCCGTTGCTTTTGCAGCCAGCACCTTCAACGCGCCCTCTGTCGGGTCGCCGACGATCTGCCAATGCCGCGTAGTTTTGCCCATGCCAAGCAAGTTGCGTGTGCCTTGTTCTTCGCAGATCAGGCGCGCATTGTTGCAGCGGTCCGCGATGCGAATGATTTGCGCAAGCGCTCCGTCGCGGGAAGGGGACACCATTTTTCCCTGATAGTGAAAAGCGCCCTCCGGCACGTAGCCGCTTCCGGTGATTTCATACGTGGAATCACTGTGCCAGACATGGGTAACGGTCATTTTGTTCTGGGTGAGCGTGCCTGTCTTGTCGGAGCAGATGACAGAAGCGCAGCCGAGCGTCTCCACTGACGGCAGCTTGCGCACGATTGCATTGCGCCGGATCATTCGCTGCACGCCAAGCGCCAGCGCGACCGTCACAATAGCGGGCAAGCCTTCCGGGATGGCCGCTACCGCCAGACTGACCCCTGCCAAAAACATCGTAAACAGCTCATGTCCGTGCCAAACCCCTGCTACAATGACGACAATCGTCAGCAGCAAAGCGACGACCACGAGAATTTTGCCCATTTGCTCCAGGCGCACCTGCAACGGCGTCTCCGCTTCTTCCGCCGTATTCATCAGGTGGGCGATCTTCCCGATTTCCGTCTGCATGCCCGTCGCCACGACGATGCCGCTCCCGGTTCCGCCCGTCACCATCGTGCCCATGAAGGCGAGGTTTTTCTGATCGCCCAGCGGAACCGTCGAAGCTTGGGCCGTATCCAATTTTTGAACGTTTTTTCCGACAGGGACCGATTCGCCTGTCAGCGCTGACTCCTCTACCTCCAGCCGATTGGCGGTCAACAGCCGCATGTCCGCCGGAACCCGATCCCCCGCTTCGAGCACCACCAAATCACCCGGCACCAGGTGGGAAGCGGGAATCATGGAGATGTGCCCCTCGCGAATGACCCGGGCCATCGGGGATGCCAGCTCCTTGAGCGCTTGCAGGGATCGTTCAGCCTTCGCTTCCTGAATGAACCCGAGTATGCCGTTAATGATGATGATCGCAATAATCGTAATCGCATCCAGATACTCTCCCAGGAAGTAAGAGATCAACGTGGCGATGAACAGGATGAGCACCATGAAATCCTTGAACTGGTCGAGAAAGACCGAGTAGAGAGGCTTGCGTTTGGTTTCAGCCAACTGGTTGGCACCTTGCTTAGCCAGTCTCCGCTCCGCCTCTTGCTGGGTCAATCCCTGCGCCGCATCGCTATGAAGGGCTTCGGTCACGTCTGCCGCTGCCAGCGTGTACCATTTTCGAATTGGCTGTGTATCCACCTACATCTCCTCCATCCACTTCTCACTCATTGTCATGTGTATGCAGACGAGCCAGAAAATAAAACAGGGGCTGTCCAGAAAGTCAGTGTAAAACTGACTGCTGGACGCCCCGTTTTTAATCGAATGGTAACGCGAGCTTCTCCCTGTCGTTCCCCGAAGTCCGCTTCCTGTCTGTTACTCGTGAACCGATTCAAGCAGCTTGCCCAGTTGCTCCATCGCTTTCTCCACAAACAATCTGGCCGGACGGCGTGGATGCCGCTTTACTCTGCCATGTCTTTTTTCAGTACCTTTATCATCAGGGCCGTAACCATGACCCCTGCTACAATTGAAACGAGGTACAGCGGCCAGTTGCCGACAACCGGCAGTACGAACAAACCGCCATGCGGAGCCGGCAATGTGCACCCGAACAGCATGGACAATCCGCCGGCAACGGCAGAACCGGCCATAATGGAAGGAATGATGCGGGTAGGGTCAGCCGCCGCAAACGGGATCGCCCCTTCCGTGATGAAGGAAGCGCCCAGGACGTAAGCGGTTTTTCCCGCGTGCCGCTCTTCAGCTGTAAATTTCTTTTTGAACAGGGTAGTGGCCAAGGCAATGCCGAGCGGTGGAGTCATGCCGGCCGCCATAATCGCTGCATGCGGGGCGTAATTCCCCTCGGCAATCATCGCAATCCCGAACGTAAAGGCCGCTTTGTTGACGGGGCCCCCCATGTCAAAGGCCATCATCGCGCCCAAAATGACACCAAGGATCACCGCATTTCCCGTCCCCATGTTTTTCAGCCAGCTGCCAAGCGCCGTGTTGGCTGCCGCGACGGGATCGGAAACAATGTAGACCATGAGAAAGCCGGTAATCAGCGTACCCAGCAGCGGGTACAATAGCATCGGCTTGATCCCTTCCAGCGATGGCGGCAGTCCGACAAACAGCTTTTTCAGCCCAAGTACAATATACCCGGCCAAAAAGCCGGCAATGATTCCTCCGAGAAAGCCGGAGCCCGAGGTAGTTGCCAGCAATCCGCCCACCATACCGGGCGCAAAGCCTGGCCGATCGGCGATGCTGGAAGCGATAAACCCGGCCAGTACCGGAATCATCAGTTGAAATGCCGTTTTTCCACCGATGTCCATCAATACTTTGGCCAGCGGATGGAAGGACGGATCGTTCGGGTCAGACGCGTTGATCCCGAACAAAAAGCTGATCGCGATGATAATCCCGCCGCCCACGACAAACGGAAGCATATTGGACACGCCATTCATCAAATGACGATAAAAGGCTGGCTGCTTGGACTTTTTCGCGTCCTTGCCTTCCTGAATCTTTTCCTGATAACTGGACGCGCTCCCGCGGTAGACGCTCCCCCTCTGATTGACGGCGCGCTGCAGCAGGTCTTCGGCATGGCGGATTCCTTCAGCTACCGGTACTTCGATGAGAACTTTTCCGACGAAACGCTCCATCTCCACCTGCCGGTCAGCAGCCACGATGACGGCCGCGGCTTCTTCAATATCCCTCGACGTTAGCTTGTTTTTGACTCCTCCGGAACCGTTCGTCTCCACCTTGAGCGAGATCCCTAGCTCCGCCGCCTTTTTCTTCAGGGCATCGGCTGCCATGTAGGTGTGGGCGATGCCGGTCGGGCAAGCCGTTACGGCGACCACTTTGGCCGACACGTGCTGCTGGTCGGCTGCCACGCCTTCGGTAACGCTTTCATCTTCGCTCTCAAGTTCCTTTTCCTTGTTCGCGATAATCGCAAGCACCTGTTCCTTCGTCTCTGCTTTCATCAGCTCCTGGCGAAACGACTCGTCCATGAGCATCTGAGAGAGCTGGGCAAGCGTCGCCAGATGAGCCTGGTTGGCGTCTTCGGTTGCGGCGATCATGAAGAAGAGATGCGCTTTTTGTTGATCCAGGGAATCAAATTCCACGCCTTCTTTGGAAAAACCGTAGGCGATGGCAGGCGTCTTGACCGCGGCTGTCTTGGCATGCGGGATGGCTATTCCCTCGCCAATTCCCGTAGAGCCTTGAGCCTCGCGGGCGAGAATGGCCTGCTTCATGCCATCCTTGTCATTCAGGCGTCCCGCTTTGTCGAGTTGCTCGATCAACTCGTCCAGCACCGCTTCTTTTGTGGTCGCCGACAAATGAACGACAATCGTGTCTGCCTTCAGCAAATCACCAATGCGAATGTTATGGTTCATGGGTAACCCCCCATCACGAAATGAAGGTAATCGTAACGTTCTGAATGAATGCTTCTATTTTTTCACGCGTGCAAAAACCTTCCGACAGGGCGGTCGTACTCCCGGCCGCTACGGCAAAACGAAACGCCGCTTCGTTATTCATCCCGCGTGTCAGACCGTAGAGAAATCCTGCTACCATCGAATCTCCGGCGCCGATCGAATTGACCGGTTTGCGCTGTGGAATCTGGGCGAGATAGGCCTCATTCCGGTTGACAAAGACCGCTCCTTGTCCGGCCATCGAGACGATGACGTTTTGCGCGCCCATCTGGAGCGCTTTTCGTCCCCACTCGATCGCTTCGGCAGGAGTCGCAATCGTCACATCGTACAATTCGCCCAGTTCATGGTGATTCGGTTTGA
The DNA here is from genome assembly GCF_051967035.1 of Brevibacillus sp. SAFN-007a. NCBI lineage: Bacteria > Bacillati > Bacillota > Bacilli > Caryophanales > Paenibacillaceae > Brevibacillus > Brevibacillus sp. SAFN-007a. The sequence continues at coordinate 105,792 of NZ_JBQCKK010000011.1, forward strand.
TGAGGAACGGTTCTTCCGACAAACCGTTTTTCAAGGCCCGCCCTTTGGCGTCAAGGAAAATGCGGACTCCCTTGCCGCGCAGCCGCTGCATCATCATCTGGTACATATCGGCGGGCAAGCTCTTGGGGACGCTTCCGGCGAGGACGAGGTAATCGCCGCTTTGCAAACGGTCGATCTGCTCAAAAAGGCGCTCAAGCGCTTCTTCAGGAATGGGGGGAGAGACCCCGCTAATATCCGTCTCGTTCTCCGCCTTTATTTTTACGTTGATCCGTGAATCGTGTTTAATCTGGATAAACTGATGAGCAATGCCGGCTTGCTCGACCTGCTGCTGTATATATTCTCCCGTAAACCCTCCGACAAATCCCAGAGCCGTACTGTCTTCACCGAGGGCGCGGAGAACTTTGGAGACATTGATCCCTTTTCCGCCTGCAACCTTCCACTCTTTTTTCGCCTCGTGAATCGCTCCTTGCGACAGGGCAGACAGCCAGATGTGGTAGTCAATCGATGGATTCAGGGTTACTGTGTAAATCATGCTTTCACCACTTTGAGAGTTGTTATTCTGCTGTACGCTTGCTGCTCCTCTTGGCTGATACCGCTATCCGTGATGAGCGTAATTCCGTGCAGGTCGCCCACTTTGGCAAACGTGACGCGCGAAAACTTGTCGGAGTCGCACAAGACAAAGCGTTCATCCGAAAACTGCAGCGCCAACTGCTTGACGTACGCTTCATCGGGATCCGGTGTAGTCAGACCGTGGCTTTGATCGATCCCATTCATGCCGAGAAAACATTTGTCAAAGCGATATTGGCTGAGCGACTTGATCGCGTCTCGCCCGACGAGCGACAATGTAGCCGCTTTCAATTCACCTCCCAGAAGAATCGTTCGGATGTGGCGGTTAATCAGATGGAGGGCGATATCCACCCCATTCGTCACGACCATAATGTTCTCGGGCAAGTACGGAAGCATCTGATAAGTCGTGGTCCCCGCATCGATAAAAATCGAATCGCGGTCTTGTACCAGGCTGGCAGCGTATTTGGCGATCGCCTTCTTTTCCCGCTCCCGTTTGACCGACTTTTCCAGGATCGTCGGCTCCTCGATTTTGCTTTGCAACACAGATGCTCCACCGTGGACGCGCTTGAGCAAGCGCTGTTCTTCCAATTCGCTCAAATCCCGCCGAATCGTCGACTCCGACGCTCCTGTAGCTTCGACAAGTTCATGGATTCGCACGAAATCTTTTTCTTTTACGAGCGCAAGAATCAACTGATGACGTTCCGGAGTTAGCATCGTACCCTCCCTTCTGGCAGTGCCCTCTGAATGATTTTGATTATACACGCACATTCAGTCAAAAACAATCACAAATGGTCATAACCAATCAATCATGCTGTTGAAAAGGGGGCACGCCTCCGACAAACGACTGGCTGGCCGCCTATCTCTCTCCCGTCCCCTTCTCGCACTGGGGGTTTTCGTTACAGAACGAATAAAACAACCCGTCCTTCTTCCAGGACGGGTCCGCATGTAAGGGAGAGTTACTTCAAGCTTTTGGCCAATCCGATGCAAATAAGCAGAATCGGCGGCAGCCAGGTCAGGCGCGCCAGCCAACTCGTTTTTCCCGCCCGTCGCCCGATCGCCAGTCCGACCACAAGCAACAACGCGCTCATGACCGCGATGCACAACGCAACGACGAGGGGCGAATACCCTAAAAAGGTGAGGCTGATCCCCGCTCCAAACGCATCCAGGGAGAGCGCAAGCCCCAGCATGACCGCCTCCCAGCCCATGATATGCCCCGAACGGTCCGCATCGGCTTTGGAGGGGTCTTTTAAAATTTGAATCATGACGCCGAACATACGAAATTGCGTCAGCACGGTGCGATCCAGCTCCACCTGCGTTTCTCTGACTGGCACAGCTGACACAGCCGCCACTGCGTTCGCGGCAGTCCGTTCGTCGGCTTGCCCCGCGCGCATACCGGACTGTGCGGGCAGCAAATTCGGCTCCTTTTCCTTCCCTTGACGCGAAGAAAAAAGCCGCCAGAGAGTAAACAACCCCATCAAAATCAAGACGGCTGCGCCGATATGCTTGCCAATCTCGGGCGTCAGCCAATCCGTCAGCGACGAACCTACGAGCATGACACCATACACAACGGCAAACGAACATCCGGAAACGACGACCAGCGACAAAAACGGCATTTTCATGTTGCGCAAGCCATACGTCAATCCTACGCTGACACTGTCCATGCTGATGGCCAGGGAAACGAGCAGGAGTGCGAGCCATCCGCTCATATGTGGTCACCTCTTTCCCATTGCCTATTAGATATACGCGAGAGGGGCTTTTCCTGTGCAAACAAACAAGGGATCGGCACATCACCGAAGCGCTCGGCGCTTTGCAAAAAGCCGTGAGTGGACGCGTCGCTGAGGTCACGCCCGGTTTCGCTTTTTTCCTGCACCAAAAAAGCCATTGCCTGCCGTCATCCAGCAAGCAATGGCTTTCTTTCCTGTATGCGTAGGAGGAATGCCTGTTACAGCTCCTCGTCAAATCCGCCAAAGTCAAAATCCAGCTCTTCTTCGCCCGCGTCGCCATCCTCGGAGGCCATTTCCTCATCCGGCGACATCAGCTCGCCGAGCAGCATGCCGCCGAGGAACCCGGCTGCCATGCCCCCGATCATGCCGCCCATGCCGCTGCCGCGATGGCCGTGGTGGCCGTATCCGTAATGCCCCTGTTGGTAGGAAGCGAGCGACACGTACGGAATCGCTTGCGGATTGTTCGCGTATTCGCGAATTTTCTCGATCAGATAGCGGGACAGCTCTTCCTCCTGTCCGTCTGCGAGCAATGGCTGCGGAACCACGATTTCGGCCTTGTACTCCTTCTCGCGGCGCAAAAAGCCTGTAGCCAGATCCAGCTCTACCAGCATGCGCAGCTCGTCTGGCGCAGTGAAAAAGATTACGTCCAGCTCCTTGAGCGGAATACCCAGGTTGGCAGCCGGGAAAAAGGAGAACTCTTGTCCGTACGGCGTCAGCTTGCCGGAGTCTGGCTTTTGGCGCAAGTTCAGGCGGTCAAACGCACAGAGTACGCGCTCCACCGGCTCGGGAGGCAAAATCTCGACGCGGTCAAAATCGGTCGGGTCGAGCGCCATTTCCACATCGAGCTTGGTTTGCAGCGCGTACTGGATCGCTGGCGTCGACGCAGCCAGTCCATACGGCATCGCAAACGAAAACGGAATCTCCTGCACGAACGGCTTTGGCTGTACCGTAAAGTGACGGCTGATCGGGTAGACCTGCACCTGCTTGGTCACTTCCTGCCCGCGCAGATTCACGCGCATCAAGAGGACTGCGCTCAGCTCGGAAATGCGCTGCTCCACGTTGCCGCCCTCGATTCGCACGACACCGGTCATCGTCTCTCCCAGTCGGTAGCCAGGGGCGTCCAGCTTGAGATCAACCGTTGCCGCTCCTACACCGAATTTTGCCATCAGCTTTTTGAACATCGGCTTCTCCTCCGTATATAAGCAATTACTTATATTGATAGTGTAGCAGAAAAAGAGCCTGGAACGCGAGTGGCACATGCGCGAACGAGCAATTGCCCGATGAGACGCTCGTACAAACAGCGGAATACCGGCCGCTTTTCCCCCCTAGACAATCCCGTGCTTGTGAACTAGCCATTACCCGTACAGCACAGCCTGGACTGGATCGATTGCACCAGTTCGCTGACAGAAGGCGCCAGCCAGCATTCCGGCATGCGGGCCTGCTCGCCTCGCAGCAGGCGGCAGGCAAACGTATTCGGATGGACGCCCGGACTCAAAAAATACACTTGCTGAAACGGCGCCGGAATCGCGTCCATCGCTGCCACGCATTTGTTGACATACGTTTGCAGCGCCTCCTGATAGCGCGGAGCGGTCAGCGCCGTCCCGCAGCGGACTTCGATTCCGGTCAATTCCTTGGCGTGCGCGGCATCCAGGCTTTTGGCGAGCGAGCAGACGACAAACAGCAGCTTGTCGGGCGAAAGCTTGTAACGCTTCTGATACTGCTTGGCAAAACGGGCCAGGGTAGCGTTCCAGGAGCGAGTGTCGTAGCTGCCCAGATCGGGAATGCATTTGAGCGCCGCGACCAACTGGTCCTTGCTCCAAAGAAACAGCAGACCGTCCATTACCTGAACAGACAATCCGGCAATTCGCCCCGCCAAAAACTCCCCGACCCGCTCATGAATGACCCGCGAGATGCGTTGGGAAGACTTGCGCTTGAGCTTTTGCCGAACGCGTATTTCCTCTTCCTCCACATAAATCCGCGCCAGCGCCAAAAACAGCAAGGCTTCCGCCCTCCGCGGGCGCTCGTCCTCCTGCCCCTGCCGGGCGCACGCTTCGGTCAGGCACTCCAAACGGCTGTAGGCGTCCCGGAGGCTTTTCGCCCATTGCCCTGCTTTTTCTGTGCCCATGCTACTCCTCCTCTAGCTTTTGTCCGGTGCCTGATCGGCTACGACCAACACATCCATGTGCCGCGCTTCCCGCAGCAGCCGCTGAACGACTGAGCCTTCGCAGATTTCCTTCCACCTCGTCCGCGCCGATTGCCCGATGATGACCTGTGTCGCGCCTTTTTCGTTCATGTGGAAGATGAGCTGGGTAAAAACCTGGCGCCGACTCGCTGCCTTGTAGGACTCGAAGCGTCCCCCCAGCCGCTCGGTCAAGGCGCGCAGCTTGGCCAGTTGCCCCGCTTCCTCTTCCGTCAGCGGCTCGTGATCCTGGACATACGCCACATACCAGACAGCCTTCAGCCGATAGGCGATACGGAAGCCTCGGCGAATCAACCGCTCGCTGTCCGCACGCAGATTGACGCAGACAAAAATGACCTCCCGCTGTCGCCAGGGCCCGCGCAGCGTTCGCCGCTCCCACGCCTCCAGCCGTTCGTCGACATCGTCCGCCACCTCGCGCAAGGCCAGCTCCCGCAAGGCAATCAGGTTCCCCGTCCGAAAAAAATTCGCCAGCGCCTGCTCTACCTTTTCCCGCGCGTAAATGTTGCCCTCACGCATCCGCTGCCGCAGCGCCTTGGGGGAAATGTCGATCAGCTCCACTTCGTCCGCCTGGTGCAAAATATGGTCGGGAACCGTCTCCCGCACGCGGACGCCCGTGATTTGCTCTACGCTGTCATTCAAGCTCTCCAGGTGTTGAATGTTCATCGTGGCAATCACCGAGATGCCTGCCGCAAGAAGCGCTTCCACATCCTGGTACCTTTTTTCGCGCTCGCTGCCTGGTGCGTTGGTATGAGCCAGCTCATCCACCAGCACGACCTCCGGATTGCGCCGGATAATCTCGTCCGTGTCCATCTCTTCCAGCGTCACGTTTTTGTAGGGGATGCGCTTGCGCGGAATCAGGGGAAGCGCGCCGATCTGCTCGCTGGTTTCTTTTCGCCCGTGGGTTTCCAGCAGGCCGATCACCACATCAATGCCGCTCTTGGCCAGCTCGTTTCCTTCCCGCAGCATCGTGTACGTCTTGCCGACGCCCGGCGCTGCTCCGACATACACCTTCAAGGTGCCGCGCCTGATTTTCCCGATCTGTTGCTCCAGCTCTGCCTGCGACAGACGGCGGTATGGGTTGGCGGCTTCCGCAGCTTTGCGCCTGGCTGGCAGGACCCGCTCCCCGTCGCGCTCCGAGCGGTCGGCCACGATCAAAATATCAATGTTTTGGGTCTGCCTGAGAATTTTATGGACAACCGAGCCGCGCCAGATTTCTTCCCAGCGCGTTCGCTTGGACTGCCCCATGACGATGCGGGTCACATTGCGGGCCATCGCGTAGGCGACCAGCTCGCCCGCCACGTCCGTTTCCCGCCGCAACGGCGCTTCCGCAAACGTCCCGCCCACTTTATCGACGAGCTTGACGATCGCTCTGCGAAACGTCGCTTCCTCTTTGGTCAGCTTTTTGTGCAACGGGCGAAAACAGACGACCAAAAGTTCTCCGCCGAGCCGTTTGGCAACCTGTTGTCCGCGCCGGACCAGAATCGAGCCGTTCCAATGATACTGGGCCGAGACGAGAATTCGCTCCGTCGCCCCGGATGCGCCGACCATGCCGTGCTTCTCGCGGTAGTCCTCCAAATCTTCATTCACGCCTGTGGCGACGAAGCGCAGAGCCAGCTCCCGCAGCACGTGCAGATTGTCCCGGCGAAACAGCGGATGGTTGCTGCGGGTGGCCGCTCCGTCCTCCTGAAGCCGCTTCAGAATCGCTTCCGGGGTCACGTCCAACAGCTTCACCTCATCCGCGAGCGACAGCGTGTCTTCCGGTACACATTGGTCGATCTGCACCTGCGTCCGGGTCAACCGCTCCGCCAGCTCCTTCATGCCCGCCAGCTCGTAAATATTGACGGTCGCCATCACACTGATCTGATGGTCGAGCAAATAGCGGACGTCATCGAGTCGCGTCGGACGGGGCGCATCGGGACGATTGCGATGGGCCAGCCCGTCGACCAGCACGACCTCGGGATCGCGTTCCACGATTTTCTCCACATCGAGATCGTGCCGCGCCTCCCCTTGCAAAAGCCAGACGTGAGAAGGGATTTGCTCCAGCCCTTCCCGCATCTGGGCGAGCTTTGGCGAGGCGTCCCCTCCGGTAGCGGCGATCACGACATCAATCCCTTTTTTCCGCAGGCTCTGCCCCTCCATCAGCAGATGATACGTCTTGCCCGAGCCGCTTACGGCCCCCAAAATGATTTTCAGTCGGCCCCGGTGCATCCTGGAGATGGACTGCAAAATTTCCTCCGGGGACTTTCGGCGAAACTGCTCGACCATCTGGCAGCCCTCCTGCTATTTCAACTGGTCCAGAGCGATATTCAGCTTCAGCACGTTCACCCGCGGCTCGCCGAATACGCCGAGGCTTCTCCCTTCCGTATGCGCAGCAACCAATGCCTGCACCTTCGCCGGGTCGAGCTGGCGCGCTTTCGCGACGCGCTGCACCTGAATGGCAGCCGCCTGCGGCGAGATATGCGGGTCCAGACCGGAACCGGAGTTGGTCAGCAGGTCGGCCGGAATGTCTTCCTGCCTGACGCCGGGATTGGCTGCCAGAAAAGCGGCGATGTCTGTTTGCACGCGCTCAATCAAGGCTGGATGGGACGGCGCATAGTTGTTCGAGCCGGAGCCTACCGCATGGTTGTCGATGGAAGAAATGCGGCCCCAGAAATACTTCGGATCGGTGAAGGTTTGCCCGATCAGCTCGGAGCCGATCACGGTTCCGTTCGCATCGGCAATCAGGCTGCCGTTCGCCTTGGCTGGCATGACGACCTGCGCGATTGCCGTCATTGCCAGCGGGTAGGCCAGGCCGCAAACGAGCAGCAACACGAGAGACAAGCGGAGATTTTTCCAGACCATACAGGTTCACCTTTGCTTTCTTTTTTCAATGGGTTTACACAAGGTTCAGTCCGACGAGCAGCAGGTCGATCAGCTTGATGCCGATAAACGGGACGAGGATGCCGCCTCCCCCATAGATGACGAGATTGCGGCTGAGCAGCCTCGACGCGCTCATCGGCGTGTACTTCACGCCTTTGATCGCCAGCGGAATCAGAAGCGGGATGATGAGCGCGTTGAAAATCAGCGCGGACAAAATGGCGCTTTGCGGCGTAGCCAGCCCCATGATGTTGAGGGCGTTCATCTGCGGGATCGCCAGCATGAACATCGCCGGAATGATCGCAAAGTATTTCGCCACGTCGTTCGCGATACTGAACGTCGTCAAGGCGCCGCGCGTCATCAAAAGCTGCTTGCCGATCGCCACGACTTCGATAATTTTCGTCGGGTCGGAGTCGAGATCGACCATGTTCGCCGCTTCCTTCGCCGCAGCGGTCCCGCTGTTCATCGCCAGCCCGACATCCGCCTGGGCGAGCGCTGGCGCGTCATTCGTTCCGTCGCCTGTCATGGCGACCAGCTTACCTTCTGCCTGTTCTTTGCGGATCAGCGCGATCTTGTCCTCCGGCTTCGCTTCCGCCACAAAGTCGTCGACGCCTGCTTCGCGGGCAATCGTCGCTGCCGTCAGCGGGTTATCGCCCGTGCACATCACGGTGCGAATCCCCATCCGTCTCAGCTCTTCAAAACGTTCGCGCATACCCGGCTTCACCGTATCCTTCAAGTAAATCACCCCGAGAATCACGTTGCCCTCCGCCACTGCCAGCGGCGTTCCGCCTGCGGTTGCGATCCGGCTCGCCTTTTCGTCCAGATCGGCAGGGATCTCCCCGCCCTGCTCCTTCACGTATGCTTTGATCGCATCGACAGCGCCTTTGCGGATGAGCACGCCGTTTGCCAGATTGGTGCCGCTCATGCGCGTCTCCGCCCGGAATTCCACGCCCAGAGACCCCGGCAACTCCAGCTCGCTCGCTGACAGCCCCTGCTTTTTCGCCAATTCCACGATCGAGCGGCCTTCTGGTGTTTCGTCGTGTACCGAGCTTTGCGCTGCCGCCCGGTTCAGCTCGGCGGCCGTACCTGCACCTACCGGGATAAACTCTGCTGCCATGCGGTTTCCGTACGTAATCGTGCCGGTTTTGTCCAAGATGATCGTATTGATGTCGCCTGACGCCTCGACCGCTTTTCCGGACATCGCAATGACGTTGAACTGCGTGACCCGGTCCATGCCGGCAATCCCGATGGCCGACAGCAGGCCGCCTATCGTGGTCGGAATCAGGCACACCAGCAAAGCGACCAGGGTAGCGATGGGAAGCGCCGCATTCACGTAGCTGGCAATCGGCTGCAACGTCGTGCAGACGATCAGGAAAATCAGCGTCAGGCTGACCAGCAACGTATTTAACGCCATTTCGTTGGGCGTTTTCTGCCGTTTTGCCCCTTCGACCAGCGAGATCATCCGATCGAGGAACGACTCGCCGGGATCAGCCGTCACCCGAACGCGAATGCTATCACTCACAACACGCGTCCCGCCTGTAACCGAGCTGAAGTCGCCGCCCGCCTCCTTCATCACGGGAGCCGATTCACCCGTAATCGCTGATTCATCGACGGAAGCGATGCCCGCCACGATTTCGCCGTCAGCAGGAATCAGTTCGCCTGCCTCCACCACCACCAGATCGCCCTTCCGCAGCTCTGTGGCGCTGACCATCTGAATCGTGCCGTCTTTGGCGAGCCTTCTCGCTTTTGTGTCCTGCTTCGTTTTTTTCAGACTCTCGGCCTGTGCTTTGCCGCGCCCTTCCGCCAATGCTTCCGCGAAGTTGGCAAACAGGATGGTCACGAGCAAGATCAGGCTGACGGCGCCGTTGTAGAGCCGATCCGATGCCCCGCCGAACAGGTCGGGAACTATCGTCAACAGCAGCGTCAGGAAAAACCCGACTTCGACGACAAACATGACCGGATTTTTCAGCATGATCCGCGGGTTCAGCTTTTTCACGGACTCGACAAAGGCTCGCCGATACAAATCTTTGGGAAGCGCAGTCGTGCGCGTTTTGCTCATGGGAATATCTCCTTCGTCTTCTCTGTATTAGCGGATGGTCAGCCACTCGGCAACCGGACCGAGAGCAAGCACGGGCAAAAACGTCAACGCCCCCACGATCACAACCGTCGCCAGCAACATCAGCAGAAATACGCTGTTGTCCGTGCGCAACGTTCCCATCGTCTCGGGCACAGGCGTTTTCGCGAGCAGGGAACCCGCTACCGCCAGCATCACAATGATGGTGACGTAGCGGCCAATCAGCATGACCAAGGCAGTAGAGAGGTTCCAGAACGGAGTGTTGTCGCCCAATCCCTCCAAGCCCGAGCCGTTGTTGGCTGCCGAAGAGGCAAACTCGTACAGCACCTGAGATACGCCGTGGAAGCCGGGATTGGAGATGCCTGCTGTGCCCATCTCTGTCGCGAGCGCAACTGCCGTCGGCGCCAAAACAATCAGCGGATGAACGAGAATCGCAATCGCGATCAGCTTCATCTCTTTGCCTTCGATTTTTCGCCCGAGAAATTCCGGTGTGCGGCCAACCATCAAGCCTGCGATAAACACAGCCAAAATCGCGTACATCAAGATGTTGACCGTCCCGACGCCATCTCCGCCGAACACGCAGTTCAGCATCATTTCCCCAAGCGGCACGAGGCCGCCCAGCGGGGTCAATGTATCGTGCATGTTGTTGACCGCCCCTGTCGTAGCTGCCGTCGTCACCGCTGTATACAGGGCGCTTTGCGCGATGCCGAAGCGCACTTCTTTTCCTTCCATGCTGCCCATCGCCTGCGACAAGCCAGCCCGCTCCAGCGCCGGGTTACCGTTGGCCTCGCTTGTGTAGGCGAGCGTCAAAAATGCCAGAAACATCAGGCCCATTGCCCCGAAGATCATCCAGCCCTGCTTGCGGTTTTTCGTCAGGAAGCCAAACGTAAACGGCAAGGCCGCCGGAATCAGGAACATCGCGAGAATTTCCATTACGTTTGTCAACGGCGTCGGATTTTCAAACGGATGCGCGGAGTTGACGCCGAAGAACCCGCCGCCGTTCGTGCCCAGATGCTTGATCGCTACCAACGAAGCGACCGGGCCGCGCGCGATTTGCTGCTCGGCGCCGCCCAGTGTCGTCGCGGTCGCCGTCGGTTCCAGCGTCTGCGGCACGCCTTGCGCCACCAGGAGCAGCGTCACCACCACCGCCAGCGGTAGCAACAGCCGCGTATGCGCCCGCACCAGGTCCACGTAAAAGTTGCCGATGCTGCGCTGCCCGGTCAGCCCGCGCATGAACGCCATGACGACGGCAATCCCCGTGGCCGGAGTCGTAAACATCAGGTACATGACCACCATCATCTGCGACAGGTAGGACAGACCGCTTTCCCCGCTGTAGTGCTGCAGATCGGTGTTCGTCAAAAAGCTCACAGCCGTATGGAACGAAAGCAACGGGTCCATCGCCGCTACCCCGCCCGGATTGCCCGGCAGCACTCCTTGCAGCCGCAACAGCACATAGGCAATGGCACCCATCGCAACATTACTGACCAACAACGCTTTCGCGTACTGTTTCCAGGTCATGTCTTGGGCGCGAATCCCCGCCAGCCTGTAAATCGCTTTTTCCACCCCGCCAAACAGACGGTCCCATCGTGTCTCTTCCAGCGAAAAGGCGCTCGCCAGATAGCGTCCCGTCGGAATGGCCAACACGAGCAGCACCGCCAAAACGAGTGATAGTTGTATAACATCCACGGACAATTCCCCCTGCTTCCTCTATGAAATGAATCGTTCGACCTTCTCGCCTACTCCTTTTCCGGGTAAAGCAATGCGTGGCCCAGATAGAGGGCGAGTCCAGCCACAATCAGCAGCAACAGAATCATTGCCCGTTCCCTCCCTGTTCTCTCACCACGGCGTCACAAAACTGGATGAGTGCAAAAAACGCACCGAATGCAAGCGCCAAGAGCACGATCGAAACCAAATCCATGCCAAGCCCCTCCTTTTTCCTCTCCAACCAAGTCGAACCGGATCGCCTCTCTCGCTCTCCTTTGGGACAAGCTTTCTCACCCGAAAAAGCCTGCCCATCGGGTAAAAAAATAGACCAATGCTTACCTATTCCCCGACACGAAAGATCGTCACGACAGGCCAGCCAAGATGGACAGACGGGCACCCCCCGCCTGCACCCAGCGGCATGAACATGAAACACGATCGCTTCTTCGGAGAAAAAGTACTCATTGGTCTACCCAACGCCCAGCCGACTTGATTTGCCTTCTTTGCGTTTTGTCTCCCGTTTCCTTTTTCCAAAAAAACAGCGTATTCTTTTTTTGGGCAAAACGAAAAGACCTGCGGATTCCGTTTCGAACAAGTCTTTCTCGCTGTCCCATCAGACAACAAAAAAGGCCTCCTCAAACAGGCGGTCTTTTGACCTCCCTCGCTTTAGCCGACGAAGTTAGCTGACGGGTAGGATGGCGAAAGAGTTTCTCATCCCTTCCACGAAACCGTGGAATTAACCCCAGAAAATTGGGTCCTCCGTTCCCGAGTGCCTCGGGATTAGGCCAGATTTGCAATTGGTGGTTACGAGTCTCATTATACGTCCGGCATAATCGGTTGTTAATGGCTTGATTTTCGCTTTTTGGCACGCTTTGCGCATTCTTTATGGATGTAAGCGATTTAGCCACTATAAGCCTCAGCCGCGCGCTATATTTCATCCGTTCTCTCTCGATTTCACCAAAGATCATCCGGCGCGTTCTCCCCCTGTCGCCCTGCTCGTTTGCTTGGTTGACAGGCTTCCCTTTGGCTCAGTAAGATAGAGCACAACGAAGCAATCTTGGGAGGAATCTCGTTTGGCCATCTCGATCAAAAAGAAGCTGGAGGCCGAAATCAGCGAAGCCTTTATCAAATTTCAACGCGACCTGATCGGACGGGGGCCGCAGGAGGCCAAAACATACATCGTCTCTGACATGGTGATCGCCCGCTTCAAAGGTGTCCTCACCGTCGAGGAAAAGCATCTGTCCAGCCACGAAAAAGGTCGGCGGATCGTCAAGGAAATGCGCGAGATTTTGCGCGAAATGTACAGCGAGGAATCGGAACAAATCGTCGAGAAGCTGACCGGGTGCAAGGTGCTGTCCAGCCATAGCGATATCAGCACGAAGATGGGCGAGCGGATCGAGGTGTACGTCCTGGATAAAGATTTGGAAAAACAGCTTGGCTCGTAACCAACTAAACAAGTAGAAGGCTTCGCCTGCGCGTGCAGGGCGAAGTCTCTTTTTTTTGCCGCATCGGCTCCTCATACGCAAAGCAGGCACCGACAGCGGTTTTTCAGACGAAAAAAGCCCTCGCCCGAACTCGTGGTCCAGGCAGGGGCTTGGCGTGCTGAAAGCTATGAAACGACGTCATATCCTTGTTCTTCGATGGCTTCCTTGATCGCTTCCAGCGTCAAGGTGCTTTCGTTATAGGAAACCTCCACGGTTTTGGCGGCGAGGTTGACTTTGCCCTCTGCGCCCAGCTCCTTCAAGGTTTTTTCCACGGTGTTCACGCAATGGTGGCAAGACATGCCTTCGACAGTCAAGGTTACGTTTTTCATTCGCACTCTCTCCTTTGGATTGGATGGGTAGGTGGACGGACGACTACAGCTTCACGCGCTGCAAGCGCAGGGCGTTGAGCACGACGGAGACGGAGCTGAAGGCCATTGCCGCTCCGGCGAGCCACGGGGCGAGGAAGCCAAGGGCGGCAAACGGAATGCCCAGTGCATTGTAGGCAAATGCCCAGAACAAGTTTTGCTTGATGTTGCGGATGGTGCGCTTGCTCATCTCGATGGCGTCGGCGACACTGGTCAGGTCGCCGCGCATGAGCGTGATATCGGCCGCTTCCATCGCCACATCTGTCCCCGTTCCGATTGCCATGCCGATGTCGGCGGTGGCAAGCGCCGGGGCATCGTTGATTCCGTCGCCGACCATGGCGACCTTCTTGCCTTGGGCTTGCAGCTTCTTCACTTCCGCGGCCTTGCCTTCGGGCAGGACTTCGGCGATGACGTGCTCGATTCCTGCCTCGCGGGCAATCGCCTCCGCAGTTTGACGGTTGTCGCCGGTCATCATGATGACCGTCAGGCCCATGGCTTTCAGCCGCGCGATCGCCTGCTTCGAGGTCGGCTTGATCGTATCGGCCACGGCGAGCAAACCGGCCAGCTTGCCGTCCACGCCAACCAGCATCGCCGTTTTTCCCGCCTGCTCCAGCGAGCGCATGGCATCTGCCACTGCCTGATACGACACGTGATGCTGCTCCAGCAGACGGCGGGTGCCGACCAGCACGTCCTTGCCCTCCACTGTGGCCCGAATGCCCAAGCCGGGGATCGCTTCAAACGAGCTGGTTTCGAAGAGCGCGACGCCTTTTTCCGCGATGCCGCGAACGATGGCCTGGGCCAGCGGATGCTCGGAATTTTTCTCCGCAGTCCCCACCAGTGCCAGCCATTCCTCGGCAAAATCGACGGGGATTACATCTGTCAGTTCCGGCTCTCCTTTAGTGACGGTCCCGGTCTTGTCGAGGACGATCGTATCCAGATGGTGCGCGGTTTCCAGATGCTCTCCGCCTTTGAACAGGATACCCAGCTCGGCGGCGCGGCCGGAGCCAGCCATGATCGAGGTCGGGGTAGCCAGCCCAAGCGCGCACGGGCACGCGATCACCAGGACGGCAATCGCCTTTTCCAGCGCCTCGGCGAAGTTGCCGGGAATCGCAGCGAAGTACCAGATGAGAAACGTTACGACAGCAATCCCGACGACGATGGGAACGAATATCCCGGAAATGCTGTCGGCCAGCCGCTGAATCGGCGCCTTTGTCCCTTGCGCCTCTTCCACGACCTTGATGATTTGCGCGAGAGCCGTTTCTTTGCCGACTTTGGTGGCGGTAACCTTCAGGAAGCCGTTTTTGTTCAAGGTGGCCCCGATAACCGGATCGCCAGCCGCTTTGTCTACCGGGATGCTCTCTCCCGTCAGCATCGATTCATCCACCGCAGACTGGCCTTCCAGCACGATGCCGTCAACAGGCACTTTGTCGCCTGGCTTCACATGCACGACGTCACCCGGCCGCACGTCCTCCACGGGGATTGTCATTTCCAGGCCATCGCGGACGACCACAGCCGTTTTCGCTTGCAGGCCCATCAGCTTGCGGATCGCCTCCGAGGAACGTCCCTTGGCCTTCGCCTCCAACAATTTGCCCAACCGGATCAAGGTAATCAGCACCGCACTGGTTTCAAAATACAGCTCCAGCATATGCGCATGAGAGCCGATGGAAGAAATCGCCACGTACAGGCTATAAAAATAGGCCGCCGAGGTGCCGAGCGCGACAAGCACATCCATATTGGCGCTTTTGTTGCGCAGCGCTTTGTACGCCCCGACGTAAAACTGCCCCCCGATGATGAACTGCACCGGCGTCGCCAGAGCCAGCTGCACCCACGGGTTCATCAAAAAGTCCGGCAGCCAGATGAACGAAGTGAAGGAAAAGTGACTCACCATCGACCAGAGCAGCGGCAATGAAAAGACCAGCGAAATCCAGAACATGTGCGTCTGCCGCTTGATCTCTGCCAGTCGGCGATCAACCTGCTCCGCGTCCGCGGCTTCTTCCTTACGGGCTGCCTGATACCCCAACTTTTCCACCTGGCGAACCAAATCCCTCACGCTCACCTGCGCCGAATCGTATTCGATCGTGGCCGTTTCCGTAGCCAGATTTACGTTCGCCTTCAGGACCCCGGGCATTCTGCTCAGGCCCTTCTCGATGCGAGTCGAGCAAGCCGCACACGTCATGCCGGTAATGTTCAGCTCCAGCCTGTCTGCGACGACGCCGTAGCCGAGCGCTTCAATTTTCGAGCGAATATCGTCGAGGCTCGTTTTCGCCGGATCGAAGACGACCGTCGATGTTTCCAACGCCAGATTCACCGTGGCGGTCTCGACGCCATCCAGCTTCTGCAAGCCTTTTTCGATACGAAGCGCGCAGGCCGCACAGGTCATCCCGGCAATCGGAATTGTCGCTTCTGCCGTTTTGGCACTCATACCAATTCCTCCAGATACCCACAAGGGGTATAATTTCTCGTATCGTTTCCCTGAGGTTCGTTTTTTCTCCATCTTCACTATATAATACCCCCATAGGGTATATCAAGTGATGGGCCAAACATTTTCCCCTTGCCCCGGCCGCCGACCGGAAAAAACAAAACCCCCGATGGCTGCCACCGGGAGCTTGTCTGCTTTTTGCTTATTTTGTTTCATTCACCGCTTGCTGATACGCTACCGCTACTTTCGCCGCTACCTCCGCATTGTGGCGCACAAGTGCGATGTTGGTTTGCAAGCTTTTGCCTGCTGTCAGTTGCTTCACTTTGTCGAGCAAGAATGGCGTTACTTTTTTGCCTGCAATGTTGTTTTCCTTCGCTTCGTGGAGCGCTTGCTGGATCACGGCCTCGATCTGCTTGTGGTCAAGCGCATCCGCCTCCGGAACCGGGTTGGCAATAATCAGGCCGCCGTTCAGACCCAGACTCCATTTGGTGTGCATCAGGGTACCGACTTCTTCCGGCGTATCCAGGCGGAAGTCGACGTCAAATCCGCTTTCGCGGGCGAAGAAGGACGGGAACTCGGAGGTGCGGTAGCCGACTACTGGAACCCCTTGTGTCTCCAGGTATTCCAGTGTGCGTCCGATATCGAGGATCGACTTCGCCCCCGCGCATACAACCGCGACATTCGTCTGCGCCAGCTCTGTCAAGTCTGCGGATACATCCCAGGTGACCTCGCCTTCGCGGTGGACCCCGCCGATGCCGCCAGTCGCGAACATGCGGATGCCGGCCATGTCTGCCGCGATCATCGTAGCCGCAACAGTCGTCGCGCCGATTTTGCCGCTAGCCAAAAGGTAAGGGAAGTCGCGGCGGCTCACTTTTTCTACCGACTTGTTGGTCGCGAACTCTTCCAACTCGCTCTCGGTCAAGCCAATCTTGATTTTGCCGTTCATGATTCCGATTGTCGCAGGGACCGCTCCGTTGTCGCGGATGATTTGCTCGACTTCTTTTGCCATCTCGATGTTTTGCGGATACGGCATCCCGTGGGAGATAATCGTCGTCTCCAGGGCAACGACCGGCAAATGGTTCTCCAGGGCGTGGCGCACTTCTTCCGTAAAGCTCAAGTATTGTTTCATCGTTTATCGCTCCTTTTCGTATTGTTCAACGGTCCGTTTCAGTTGTTCCGGTTTTAAAAAGGGAGATACGGATTGCTCCGTTTGCAGCGTCAGGGCCGAAGCAGCCAGTCCGAGGCGGCAAGCGGCCTGAAACGACTCCCCGTTCACGATTCCATACAGCAGACCGGATGCAAACGCATCTCCGGCTCCTGTCACATCTACGACTTCTGTCGGATACGGCGCCATGTGCTCCGATACGTCGGCCGACTGATAATAAATGCCCGCTTCGCCCATGGTAACGATGACGTGCTTGACGCCTCGCTCCCTGATTTTGCGGCACGCCCTCGCGCAATCCTCGATGGAGTGGATCGCCATGCCGGCCAGCAGCTCCGCCTCTTCCCGATTGGGCAGGATCGCTTCTACTCCGTCCAATTGCTGCGGAAGCTTTTTCGCCTTTGCAGAAGAGACCGGATCAACGAAAAGGCGGATGTTTTCCTCCCGGCATCGGCCAATCATGTAGGACAGACAATCCTCCGGTATGTTCGTATCCATGAAGATCGCCTGGGCTGCCGCCAGGTGGGACCACTTCTCCGCAAACATGTCCGGCGTGAGCGCATCGTAAATATCCATGTTGGCCAACGATACGACCATTTCCCCGTCGACATCGAGCAGCGCCGTATACGTGCCTGTGCGCTGCGTCGGCAGACGCCATACTTGGCTGATGTCTACGCCGTGCTTTTTCGTCTCCTGCAAAATCCACTCGCCTTCCTTGTCCTCGCCGATACTGGTGAAAAGGGACGTGGTGCATCCGAGTCTGCCGAGATTCTCCGCAATATTGCGCGCCACCCCGCCGCACGACTCCACAATCGTGACCGGATTGGAAGAGTGCAGACGCACCGCTTGCTTGCCGCGCGCCTTCCGGTCGAGGTTCGCTCCGCCGATGCAGGCAATCATACCTTCCTCCCGAAGCACATACGCTCTGCCTTTGATCTCGCCGCGCTTGGTCAGCTGGGCAATGTACCCTGCCACAGCGGAGCGCGAGATGCCGATCAAGTCAGCCAGCTCCTGCTGGGAGATGAACGGATTTTGCCGGATGTGGTGAAGGATCAACCTGTCTTTTTCCACCGTCATCCTCCTTTACTCCTGATCTTCTGATAGTCGCATTCTTAGCTTCCCCCTCACAAACAAAAGTCTATCACGAAAACTTTTGTTTTGCAAACGAGTGTTTTCGCCATTTGACAAAGGCAAACGACATCAGGTAGGATTGTCTTAAATTCAAGATATTGAAATTCGATGAAAGGAGGGCTTTTTCATGGAGCGAAATCATGCCCTCGATCTGTTTGTCGTCTTATCGAGAGCCTATAACTGGGTCAGCGCCCATTCCAGTCGTCACATCCGCCAGCACGGATTGAATCCGACAGAGTTTGGCGTGTTGGAAGTCCTCTATCATAAAGGTCCGCAGCCCTTGCAACAAATCGGCGAAAAGATCCTGATCTCCAGCGGAAATATTACGTACGTCGTGGACAAGCTGGAAAAAAAGCAGCTGCTGATTCGCAAGCCCTGTTCGTCGGATCGCCGCGTCATTTACGCCGAGCTGACAGAGAAAGGGAGCGCGTTTTTGGCCGAAATCTTCCCTCCTCACCAGCAGGCGATTGAAAAAGCGGTCGCAGGGCTTACGCCGGAAGAACAACGACAAGCCATTGATTTGCTAAAAAAGTTGGGACGTGCTGCTCAGGATACGTATTAGACTGAGCAGCGCCCAACAGGCACAAAAAAAGTATTGACAAAGCCTTCTTCGCATAATAATCTTAAAATCAAGATTTACACTTTAAAAGTTAGAAGCTTACAAAAAGAAAGGGGAATATTTTTCGCATGAGTAAAGTACTTTTCATTAAAGCAAATGATCGCCCGGTTGAGCAGGCTGTAAGCGTAAAGCTGTACGAGGCTTTCGTCCAATCGTATAAAGAAAATCATCCGAACGACGAAATCGTCGAGCTGGACTTGTTCGCCGAAAATCTTCCTTACTACGGTAACGATCTGCTCACTGCCATGTACAAGGCAGGAAACGGCATGGAACTGACTGCCGAAGAACAAAAAGGCGCAGAGCTGGTCAGCAAATATTTGAACCAATTTGTTGAAGCGGATAAAGTAATGATCGCGTTCCCTATGTGGAACTTCACCGTTCCGGCCGTGCTGCACACCTATATCGACTACCTGTCGCAAGCAGGCAAAACATTCAAATACACTGCGGAAGGCCCTGTAGGACTGCTGGGCGACAAAAAAGTAGCGCTGTTGAGCTCGCGCGGCGGCGTTTACTCCGCCGGCCCAATGGCAGACATCGAGCTTGCTAACCGCTACGTTCGCACTGTACTTGGTTTCTGGGGCATCAGCAATGTAACAGAAGTGATCGTAGAGGGTCACAATCAATTCCCGGACAAAGCCCAAGAAATCATTGCAGCAGGGGTAGAAAAAGCAGCAAAACTGGCGGAAACCTTCTAAGGCCCGCCAGCCTTTCTTGTCCAAATATCTCAAATTAAAAATACTATAATTTAAAATATTGAAGGAGAGATGAACACATGATGGATCTTGGTTTGTTGATTATTCGCCTGGTCGTTGGATTGTCGTTTGCCGCTCACGGGGCGCAAAAGCTGTTTGGCTGGTTTGGCGGTTACGGTCTGAAAGGCACAGGCGGCTGGCTGGAGTCTATCGGGGTGAAACCCGGCGTTGCCATGGCGCTGCTTGCCGGGCTGGCTGAGCTGATTGGCGGCTTGTTGTTCGCGGCAGGTGTCGGTACATGGGTGGGCGCTGTTCTCATCGTCCTGACCATGCTTGTTGCCATCGGAAAGGTTCACGGTCAAAATGGCTATTGGGTCACGCAAAACGGCTATGAGTACAACCTGACCTTGATTGCAGTCGCGATCGGCGTCGCATTGATTGGTCCAGGCGCTTACGTTTTGTTCTAAGGAATCGTGCGCAATACCCGTAAGCCAGCATTCCGCCAAGGGAGGACACAACAAATGGAAATCCGCGTCTATACACAAAACGAACAAGCACAAGGACACTTTGGCAACGGGGAAATCGTTGAAAGCAAACCGATTGGCTTCCCGCATGAAGACTCCGTTGTCAGACGGGTTGGACCGCTTTTTTACTGGGCCTGGGCAACATCTCTCCAAACGTTCGAGATTCCCCTGCACCCGCATTCCGGCTTTGAAATTTTGTCGTACGTCTTGAAAGGCACGGTCGGTCACCGGGACACGCTGGGCAATTGGCAGCAGGTGACGACAGGCGGAGCCCAGATCATGCAAACGGGTTCAGGCGCTTACCACGCCGAAGAGCTGGGCAAGGATACCGAGATGTTCCAGATCTGGTTTGAGCCGCACCTGGCCCAAACGATCAAAGCCCCGCCGACCTACCACCAGTACGACCACGAGGAGTTTCCCATCGAAACTGCCGACGGCGTATGGGTGAAAACCATCATCGGCCCCGCTGCTCCCCTTTCGCTCGTAACCGATTCTGTCATGAAGGATATCGGAATAGACGCAGGCAAAGCTTGCTCGCTACAGCTTCCGGCTGGCTACGCCCATGCTGTCGTCGTCGTGGAAGGAAGCGGGAGCATTGTCGGACCAGACGAAGCTGGCGAGCCGACAGTCGCGAACCGGGGAGATTTCGTCGTGATCTCTGCCGAAGAAGCATCCAGCGTCACTTATCAGGCGCAAGCAGACGCATCGCTGCGGATCGTGCTCATTCAGGTTCCGCTGGAAGTAGACTATCCGCTTTCCCGCAAGTAACGCCCATCCCCATACCGCTCTCGCCCTTATGCCTGAATATCGTCTGAGACCGTCACATTAGTGTGACGGTCTTTCGGCATTTACGAGCACTTTTCGCTGATCGGTACATGGCATCACTGCCTACGTCAGCGCCGGCTTTTTCTCCAACATGGTTCCTTCCAGAGCGTAGCGCACATGCCAGGAAAATGCTTTTTCCAGTACGTGCGGGGTATGCCCGCCGCGGGCAAGCGCTTCTTCGTAGTACGCGGTAAGCTGCTCACGGTACATCGGATGCGCGCAGTTCTCAATAATTTTCACGGCGCGCTCGCGTGGTGCCAGCCCGCGCAAATCGGCCAGCCCTTGCTCGGTGACGATAACGTCGACGTCATGCTCCGTATGATCGACATGAGAGACAAACGACACGATACTGGAGATTTTTCCGCCTTTGGCAATCGACTTGGTTACGAAGATGCCCAGACGCGCATTGCGGGCAAAATCGCCAGAACCGCCGATGCCGTTCATCATTTTACTGCCCGAAACGTTCGTCGAATTGACGTTACCGTAGATGTCCACCTCAATCGCCGTATTGATGGCGATCAGCCCCAGGCGGCGAATGATTTCCGGATGGTTGGTAATCTCCTGCGGACGCAGCAGCAGCTTGTCGCGGTATTGGGCAAAATGTTCCCTGACGTACTGCATCTTGTCTGCCGTCAACGTGATCGAACAGCCGGAAGCAAACGATATTTTGCCGGCATCCATCAGGTCGAAGACGGCGTCCTGCAACACTTCGGAGTAAACAGTCAGATCGGTGAATTCCGAATCGAGAAAACCGTTGAACACGGCATTGGCAACAGACCCGATCCCCGATTGCAGCGGCGCGAGATTTTCCGGCAGCCGGCCCGCCTTGACTTCCTCGCGCAAAAACGCAAGCAGATGGGCAGCGATTTTCGCCGTCTCCGCATCCGGCTCGACAATGGTGGATGGCGAATCCAGTTGGTTTGTCAGCACAATACCTTTGATTTTTTCGGGATCGACCACAATGCCCGCCGTCCCCATTCGTTGGTCTACTGCCGTGAGCGGAATCGGCTCGCGCGCTCCCTGGCTCGCTGGCGTATAAATATCATGGATGCCCTCCAGTTCAGCGGATTGGGCGAGATTCAGCTCCACAATGACATGCTTGGCATAATCGACGAAAATGTTCGAGTTGCCGACAGAAGTGGCGGGAATAATCATGCCGTCCTCCGTAATTGCAACCGCTTCCACAATCGCGTAATCAATCGCATTCATCGCCCCCTGGCGAATCAGCTCGGCGGTATGGGACAAATGCTGGTCCACGAACATCATACTGCCCTCGTTGATTTTTCCGCGCATGACGGGATCGGCTTGAAACGGCAGCCGTTTTTGGACCATGCCTGCCTCCGCCATGACGGCGTCCACGTCTGATCCGAGCGAAGCCCCTGTATATACATTCACGCCAAACGGCTTGTTGTCTTTTTTGACGCGCTCTGCCAATGCGAGCGGCACAACCTTGGCATCCCCTGCACGAGTGAATCCGCTTAACCCGATCGTCATGCCATCCTCGATCCAACTTGCTGCTTCCTCAGCTGTCACGATTTTATTTGCCATTCGTTTATCGCGTAAGCGCTCCCACATCCTTGTAGCCTCCTCTGCCATCTTTTCTTGTTCCTACACTAGCACAGGATGGCTGAGCGGGCACTCGATTTTCCACAAAGCAGAATATTTCGGCAGACAGGAAGCAAAACAAACAGCGAACCATTCTCACTGGCAGGGAGTCTGCACAAGCTAGAAGCCGAGCAACTGCCGAAACGAGCTGGCATACGTCTGGCTCACCGGAACGCGCGTCTTCTGCTTGTCCTTCATCTCCAGTATGAATGTCGAATGGAAGTGCGGATGAATAAAGCCGATGGCCTCCAGATTGACAAAATAAGAGCGATGGCAGCGCGCGAACCGCTCGGGCGGAAGCATGGATTCCAGCTCGGACATGCTGTACTTGTTCACGTACGCCCCGTTTGCCGAATGCAGGAGCGTCTTGCCCTCATGCGAGCTGATGTACACAATCTCGTTGAGCGGAATCGGCAGCCAGCCATCTTCCCTTTTTCCAATCAAAAACGACAGCCGCGGCTGCGGATTGGCAAGCGGCACGCTTTGCAAAGGATAGATGGCGGTAATACAGCCCATGACCTCTCCCCCGCGAAACAGCGGCAGCGACAGACCGTAGTACGGCACGCCAAAAATGCGACTTTCCACCTGATGCCCGACCTTTCCTCGTTCGATCAGCGCCTTGTGCGTCGCAGAACCAATCGGAACCTGATCGCCCGGCGCGATCTTCAGATCAATGGCGGAGCTTGGCTGGTAATACAAGTATTGCGTGCCATCCGATATCGCAATCGACACTTCTTCCGGCACAGCTTGGCCAATCATCTGCAGCATTTCTGGAACAATCTTGTTCTCCATGCTGAATCCTCCTGCTCCTCTTCTCTCTTTTTCTCTCTCTTCTATTAAACCATACTTCTGTCTCGACAGATCAATACTTGTCTTCCCTGGACAGGCAAAACAGGGAGGCGAGTTGTCGTACTCCCTGTTTTGCCCTCGTCGTCTGGCTACTCCATCGTCGTCAACAGCTTGCACAGATTGCGTTCGGCGTCTGGGCGCTCCCCGGCAGGCAGCCTGCCCAGCAGATCCAGCGCCGCGTACGGAAGCTTGAGCGCATGCGGATCGCTGTACGTTTTTTCCCAGTATGCAGGAGAAAAAATCTCCGTAAACGCAGGTTCCTTGACCTCATCCGCCCATACAAACTCCGGCATCTGCCGATTGAGGTAAGTCTGAATCCGGTGGTTCACCATGCCTGCCTGCACCAGCTCCCCGTATCCGAAGCGCTCCAGGTCTGTCAAAGCTTGCGCGTGCGTTACACCATGGACGATCTCGCCCGCAAAATGGTAGCGCTGCCCGTCGATCACGCGCCCCGGCACGATCGTATGCAGCTCGGCAAACACTCTTTTTGCCATCTCCTCCGTGGTGTCGTACGGAGGCACCTCCTCCGCTACATCCTCCACTGTGACGGCAAAGTAGTTGGCGATGCCCCAATAGCGCGTCGGCCTGTCTTCCGTCGTCTTTTGCAGCATTTCGACCAGTCCGTCGACCACACTCGGCCGAACCAGATCGGGGCGCTCCCGCAGCGCCTTCAACGCCAGCACGCCCAAAGCCAGCCCATGCCCGGAGGTCCGCAGTTGCTTCACATTTTGCGCCAGCCCGTCAACGACCCGCTGCAGCAAAGCCGGATCAGCCTGTTCCTCTTCACCCAGCGGCGCAAACCATTCCGGCTGCAAGCGCCGAAACGCCTCACAAGTTCGTTCAATCCCCGCTTTCACATGCTCAGGCAGTTCATGCTCGCGATCCATGTAATAGCCTGCCAGCAATGCCGCGCCATAGTGCCCTCCAAACCAGCCTGCCTGCGCGGCTCGCGCCATTCCCACTACGCCAAGCTCCACATACGAATCGAGTACCCGCATCATTCATCCTCCTTTTTCCAAATCAATGTAGATTCATAATATAACAAATATTTTTGTTTGTTAAGTATAAAAATAAAAATGACTCCTGTACGGGAGTCATTTCGGTATCGGTTGGATCGGTTGATGGCGCGGTTCGCTGCTTGTTCACGCTTCATCCAGTTTGAAATCCACTTCGTCCGTCGCCGACCGATAGTCGACGATCAGTCCATGTCCATTCATATACCACAGCTCATCCTGCTCCATGTAAAAGGTAATGCCGTCTACTACCGCAGAAAGCCCGACTTCGTTCGGCTGCTCTTTGGCGATCCCCATGGAAAACGAATCCTGCACCGTGCTCACGCCTCCATAGCGGACAAAAAAGCGGACGCTGTCGCCTTCCTTGCATCCCCACTCTCCCTTGAACCACGCTACTGCCGGGGCCGTTACTGTCAGTTTCATCGCTCGCCACTCCTCTCTTCCCTTGTAGTTTACCTGACTTTCTCACTATGTAAAGCAAAAAAGTATAGTATTTGCACTCGCCCCATGCACGAAAACGGAAAAGAAAGACCGCTTTCCTTTTCTTCGGAAAAGCGGTCTTAGCCGTTACTTCCATGGAAGTGTCACCAAAAAGCTCGTTCCCACGCCTTCTTCGCTGCTCACTGTGATTTTGCCATGGTGCGCATCCACGATCCACTTGGCGATGGATAGCCCCAGACCGGTTCCTTCCGTTGCCCGGGAGCGCATTTTGTCCACCCGGTAAAAACGGTCGAACAAGAACGGGATGTTCTCTTTGGAAATGCCAATCCCGCTGTCCTTCACCAGAATGGCGACGCGGTTCCCTTCTTTTTTGCAAGAGACAAAGATTCGGCCGCCTTTGTTCGTGTATTTCAGAGCGTTGTCCAGCAAAATGACCATCAACTGGTGCAGGCGCTCTTCGTCCCCGACAATCTCCAGCGGTTCCTCAATAGCTGTCTCCAGGCTGATTTCCTTCACGATGGCGAGTTGGGAAAACACCTGCGTGCATTTCTGCACCATTTCATCCAGGCGAAATTTTTTGCTCATGATTTGCAGCTCATTGGAGTCGCTGCGGGCGAGCGTCAACAGATCGGCTACCAGCTTGCTCAACCGTTTCGCCTCCTGCATGCCGATCATGATTTTCTCGCTTTCCTGCTCGATGGTATGATCGGGATGCCGGAACAGCCGCTCCAGATTGACCATGATCGCTGTCAGCGGCGTGCGCAGCTCATGCGAAGCATCCGCGATAAACTGCTGCTGCTTTTCCCACGAAAACTGAATCGGAACGAGGGCGCGTCTCGCCAAAAACCACCCTGCAATGATGGCAATGACAATGCTTACCGCATCGCCAATCACCACGACGTACAACAGGCTGCTCAGCATATTCTGCTCGGGCGCCAGATTGTAAATCAACTGAAACTGGTAGGCCACTTGCATGTGATCGCCCACCAGGACTTTTTTGGGGACAGTGACTGTCTGTACCCGATATACTTGTCCTTTGACCGTCACAGTTTCGATGCCATCCGGCTTGCCGATATGGTAAAAATGCGGGAGCGCCTCCGGCTCCAAGCGTTCGCCAAAAGCCGTCCCGATCACTCGGCCAAAGCTATCCCAGACAAGCAAGCCATACCGGCGATCGAGCTCCATGTACTTTTTTCGATCCAGGCGATTGTACAGAAAAGGATCATCGTTGATCCGCTGCAATCGCGGCAAAGGGTCTACCGTAAGACGCTGACTCACTTTCGTCAGCTCGCGGTCTACTTGCGAATAAAGCCGATACTTCATCGTATAATACACGGCACTCCCCAGCGCATTGAGCAGCAGAAATACCACGATGACATTCAGCGTCACCAGGCGAATCCGCGTTTTTCGAAACATTACCGTTCTTCCTTTTTCAAGATGTAGCCCACGTTGCGGATCGTGCGAATGTAGCTCTCGTAAGCTCCCAGCTTTTTGCGCAAATAGTGGACATACAGATCGACCACGCCGTAATTCGCTTCTGAATCGATGCCCCATACGCGGTCAAAAATTTGCTGGCGCGTCAAGATTTGCTCCCGATTTTGCAGGAAATACTTGAGCAGCTCGTATTCCTTCGATGTCAGTTTCATCGGCTCGTCATCCACAAAGCCGTCGTACTCGTTTACCTTTAATGAAATCGGACCGTATGCCATTTCGCCTTCTGTACCGGTTTTTCCGTTGCGGCGCAGCAAAGCTCGTACTCTCGCCGTCAGTTCTTCGGCTGCAAAAGGCTTGACCAGATAATCATCGGCTCCCGCATCCAATCCCTCGACTCTTGCCTTGACACTGTCCTTTGCCGTCAAGAACAGAACAGGGGTCATTATACCTTTGGCACGAAGCGTTTTTACCAGAGTCAGGCCATCCATGCCCGGCATCATGATATCGAGTACAAGCAAATCATAGATGCCTCGTTGTCCCAGCAACAAGCCATCATCTCCCCGATCAGCCGTATCCACTTGATAGCCTTCATCGCTCAAAACGCCAGCAATAGTCTGTAGCAGGGCTTGTTCATCTTCGACTGCAAGAATCAGCATGTATATCCCCTCTCATCTGTAACAGCTAGCGATTGTTGTTCCTAGGCTTCCTCTTTTCCAGCTCGAATTGTGCTTTCATCCAGCATAGCATAAACATCCGGAATCACCATGCTCGCAAGTAGACAGACACTTTCATTAGAGCATTCGTTTTTTTGAATGAGATTTGAGAGACAAAAGCCAACATTGTGGCTTTATTGCCTGATCCATGCAAAAAAGCTGTATTCTCCATTACTTGCAAAAGTAATCGGGAATACAGCTTTTATCTTGTTCCTTCAAAACTGAATCTGCATGGTAGCTAAGTGTGTGGATAAGTCCTCGACCGATTAGTATTCGTCAGCTCCACGCGTTACCGCGCTTCCACACCGAACCTATCAACCTCATCGTCTATGAGGGGTCTTACCAGCTTGCGCTGTGGGAAGTCTCATC